>JADBYT010000010.1 GCA_020402865.1 Bacteroidota bacterium
ACTGAGCCGTGCGGTGCCACCGTTGTTGGTGTCCACGTTATCGCTCAAACCGTCGTTGTCGGTATCGGCACAGCCATCAATGATACCGTCGCCGTTGGCATCAGTGCCGCCGGCTTCAACTACATCGGCAATGCCGTCGTTGTCGCTGTCGAGGTCAAGGTAATCGTCATTTCCATCGCCATCAGTATCCGGTGTGGGCAGCGGAGTACCGCCGTTGTTCGGATCTACGCTGTCGGCAAGACCATCGTTATCGGTATCCGTAAAGCCGTCAATGATACCGTCGCCGTTGGCATCGGTGCCGCCGGCTTCGGTTACATCAGTAATACCGTCGTTGTCGCTGTCAAGATCAATGTAATCGTCGTTGCCATCGCCATCGGTATCCGGTGTGGGCAGCGGGGTGCCACCGTTGTTCGGATCTACGCTGTCGGCAAGACCATCGTTATCGGTATCCGTAAAGCCGTCAATGATACCGTCACCGTTTGCATCGGTGCCGCCGGCTTCAGTTACGTCTGTAATACCATCATTATCGCTGTCGAGATCCTGTGTATTCGGAATACCGTCGCCATCGGTGTCGGGATACGGAAGCGGAGTTCCGCCTGTGCTGGGATCCACAAGATCACCCAGACCATCATTGTCAGTATCTACAAACGGACCGTTACCGATAATACCGTCTCCGTCGGGATCAGATCCGCCGGCTTCGAGAACGTCAGTAATTCCGTCGTTATCACTGTCAAGATCGAGGTAGTTCGGAATGCCGTCACCATCAGTATCCCCTGTTCCTTCTACAATGTCGAGAATACCGTCATTGTCATCGTCAGGATCCACGTTGTTCAGCACACCGTCGTTGTCCGAATCATCGGTTTCGCGCCAGTCGAGCTGTGTGGTTGAAGGATTATCGAGGTTCGGGAACGAGTTGGGTGTTTGCCCGTTGGTCGGGTTCCAGAGCGCATCGTTTGCATCGTAGTTATCGTCTAGACCATCACCATCCGCATCGTTGCCGGAAGGTGTGGTGTCGGGGTTGCCGTCGTTGTTGGTATCCCAGCCTTCGAGGGCATCGTTCATGCCGTCGTTATCGGCATCAGTGTCCACATAGTCGGCACCATCAGTCGTACCATCGGTATTTACAGGTGTTACACCTGCCCCACCGAAACCGGCAAAGTTGTCGTAAGCATCATCAATACCGTCGTTGTCAGAATCTGTACCGGCGGGAGCTGTGTAGCCCGGTGTTGACTGGCCTTCGATGTTGTCCACGATACCGTCGTTATCGCTGTCGATATCGAGGAAGTTGGGCAATCCGTTGGCGTCCGTGTTATCGTTGGGATAACTGTCGGGACGACCGTTGCTGTTGGTATCGGCACCGGTGGTAAAGTTCGGTGTACCGCTCTGTGTGGGGTCAACCACATCGTAGAGACCATCGTTGTCGGCATCAGCCGCATTGTCCACCAGACCGTTTCCGTCAGCATCCGTTCCGCCGGTTTCGATGATGTCCACAATACCGTCATTGTCGCTATCGAGATCAATGTAGTTCGGACGACCATCGCCATCGCTGTCGAGCGTGGCCAGCGGCGAACCACCTTGCGAAGGATCAATCACATCGGCCAGACCGTCGTTATCCGCATCGGTGAAGCCATCAATGAAGCCATCACCATCGGCATCGGCACCGCCATTTTCAGCTACGTCTGTAATACCGTCGTTGTCTGAGTCGAGATCAGTAGCATCAGGATTACCGTCGCCGTCGGTGTCCACGGTTCCTTCGGTTACATCAAGGATGCCGTCGTTATCATCATCCGGATCGAATGCGTTAGCCACACCATCGTTGTCGAAGTCTTCAATTTCGCGCCAGTCGAGCTGTGTGGTTGAAGGATTGTCGAGGTTCGGGAACGATGTGGGCGTTTGTCCGTTGGTCGGGTTCCAGAGTGCATCGTTGTTATCATAGTTATCATCTAAACCATCGCCATCCGCATCGTTACCGGAAGGTGTGGTGTCGGCTACGTTATCGCCGTTGGTATCCCAGCCTTCAATGGCATCGCTGATAGCGTCATTATCGGCATCGGTATCTACGTAGTCAGCACCATCGGCAGCCGCATCGGTGTTCACGGGTGTAACACCGGCACCACCAAAGCCTGCGGTAAGGTCGTAAGCATCATCAATGCCATCGCCATCAGTATCTGTGCCTGTGGGCGGTATGTAACCTGCGGTTGATTGTCCTTCGATATTATCTACAATACCATCATTGTCGGCATCAATATCAAGGAAGTTGGGCAGACCGTTGCTGTCGGCGTTATCGTTCGGGTAGCTGTTCGGACGACCGTCGTTGTTAGTATCCGTGCCAGTGGTGAAAATCGGTGTACCGCTTTGTGTGGGATCAACCGTATCACGCAAGCCGTCGCCGTCCGCATCAGCAGTTCCGTCAACCTGGCCATCGCCGTTTGCATCGGTACCACCTACTTCGATAATGTCCACAATACCATCGTTATCGCTGTCGAGATCGAGGTAGTTGGGCACACCGTCGCCATCGCTGTTCAGAGCACCCAATGTAGTTCCGCCAGCCGAGGGATCCACGCTGTCGGCAAGGCCGTTTCCGTTTGTATCGGTAAAGCCGTCAATGCGACCATCGCCATCCGCATCAGCGCCGCCGTTTTCGGCTACGTCGGTAATACCGTCGTTGTCGCTGTCGAGATCAAGGAAGTTCGGAACGCCATCGCCATCTGTATCGCCGGGAGTTACCGGTGTACCGCTCTGGCTCGGATCCTGCGCATCGTTCAAACCGTCGTTGTCCACATCGGTGAAACCATCCACAATACCATCACCATTTGCATCGGTAAGGCCGTTTTCAATTACATCAGTAATTCCGTCGTTGTCGCTGTCGAGATCAAGATTATTCGGAATGCCATCTCCATCGGTATCACCTGTGCCTTCGGCCACATCGGTTACACCGTCGTTGTCATCATCCGGATCGTTGATATCCGCAATACCGTCGCCGTCATTGTCAAGCGGTTCGCGCCAGTCGAGTTCGGTGGTAGCAGTATTGTCAAGGTTCGGGAACGATGTAGGTGTCTGGCCGTTGGTCGGGTTCCAGAGGGCATCGTTCGTATCGTAGTTATCGTCAAGACCATCGCCGTCGGCATCAGAACCCGCGGGCAGCGTGTTGGCTACACCGTTGTTGTCGGTATCCCAACCTTCAAGAGCATCAATATCGCCATCGTTATCAGCGTCGGTGTCCACATAATCAGCACCGTCAGTCGCACCGTCGGTATTTACAGGAGTTACACCTGCACCGCCGAAACCAACGAAGTTATCGTAAGCATTGTCAATGCCATCGCCGTCGGTGTCTGTACCGGTGGGCGGTGTATAACCCGTTGTTGACTGCCCTTCAATATTGTCCACAATACCGTCGTTATCGGCATCAATGTCGAGGAAGTTGGGCAGGCCATTGGCGTCAGTGTTATCAGTCGGATAACTGTCCGGACGGCCATCGTTGTTGGCATCAGCGCCGGTGGTGAAAATCGGTGTACCGCTCTGGTTCGGATCAACTGCATCACGCAGACCATCGTTGTCCACGTCGGTAGTGCCGTCAACCAGACCATCGCCGTTGGCGTCAGTTCCACCTACTTCAATAATATCTACAATACCGTCGTTATCGCTGTCGAGATCAAGGAAATTCGGGAAACCGTCACCATCATTGTTCAACGTGGTAAGCGGGGTTCCGCCCGTCGAAGGATCCACTACGCCGCAGAGGCCGTCGTTATCCACATCGGTGCAGTTATCAATTATACCGTTACCGTCTGAATCAGCACCACCGTTTTCAGCTACATCGGTAATACCGTCGTTATCGCTGTCGAGGTCAAGCGAGTTCGGAATGCCATCTCCGTCAGAATCAATGGTACCTTCTGTTACATCCAGAATACCATCGTTATCATCATCCGGATCATACGGATCAAAAATTCCGTCGCCATCGGTATCTGTACAGGTTACTACTGAAACTGCAGTCGTTGTTATTGCCGAAGGACAGCCATTCACGGTAATTACAAGTGAATAGGTTCCGTTTGCAGCAAGAGTCGCAGAAGGGATTGTCGGGTTCTGAAGCGATGAACTAAAGCTGTTTGGGCCTGTCCAGGCATAGGTGGCACCCGCAACAGTAGCAGCGGTCAGGTTGAGCGGAGTGGTTTCGCAAACCGGTGTATTGCTCGATACTGCGGGAGCAACAGGTGTTGCATTTACAGTAACCGCAGTAGTTCCGGCAACAGAGCTACAGCCGTTAACAGTTACAGTAACACTATATGTACCGCTGGCAGCAGTGGTAACGCTGGTAATTGAGGGATTCTGAAGCGCAGAGGTGAAGCTGTTGGGACCTGTCCATGTATAGGTAGCACCGGCCACCGCAGGAGTAGAAAGGTTTAAGGTGTTGCCCGAACAAACCGGAGAGTTGCTTGATGCAGTGGGCGTAGCCGGGGTTGCATTCACAACAACAGCCGTTGTGCCGATGCCTGAAGTACAACCCGCAACAGTTACCGTTACGCTGTAAGTACCGGCCATAGCCACAGTGGCTGAAGGACGTGTGGGGTTTTGCAGCGAAGAAGTAAATGCAGACGGGCCTGTCCAGCTGTAAGTAGCACCGGCTACTGCAGGCGTACTCAGGTTAATCGTATTACCTGAACAAACCGGCGAATTGCTCGAAGCAGCAGGCGTAGCCGGAGTTGCATTAATGATTACAGCTGTGGTGCCTGCAACCGAAGTACAACCATTTACCGTTACCGTAACACTGTAAGTGCCGGTAGCAGCTGTGGATACACCGGGGATTGTAGGATTCTGAAGCGACGAGCTGAAACTGTTCGGACCGGTCCAGGAATAGGTGGCACCGGCTACCGCGGGAGTTGAAAGGTTTAATGTATTGCCCGAACATACCGGCGAGTTACTTGATGCGGTGGGCGCAGCCGGAGTAGTATTTACAGTAACTACGGTAGTCCCGGCTGCTGATGTACATCCACCAACTGTTACGGTTACGCTGTATGTTCCGGCAGCAGCGGTTGTTACACCTGTAATACTGGGGTTCTGCAACGCCGAGCTAAAGCTGTTGGGACCTGTCCAGGCATAGGTGGCGCCAGCAACTGCCGGTGTGGTAAGATTAAGCGTATTGCCAGTACATACTGGTGAGTTGCTAGAAGCCGTGGGAGTAGCCGGGGGCGATACTACGTTAACCACAGTAGTGCCTGCAGCCGAGGTACAGCCGCCGACAGTTACAGTTAAACTGTAAGTGCCCGCCATTGCCAACGTAGCCGAGGGTCGTGTGGGATTCTGAAGCGAAGAAGTGAATGCGGCAGGGCCGGTCCAGCTGTAACTGGCACCAGCCACAGCGGCTGTACTCAGGTTAATGGTATTACCTATACATACAGGCGAGTTGCTTGTGGGAGCAGGTGTGGCCGGTGTTGGATTAATAGTAACCGCAGTGGTTCCAACTGCCGATGTACAACCGCCCACCGTTACCGTAACGCTGTATGTACCGCTGGCTGCGGTAGTCACGCTGGTAATTGAAGGATTCTGGAGCGCCGAAGTGAAGCTGTTGGGGCCTGTCCACGAATATGTGGCTCCCGCTACAAGCGGAGTAGATAGGTTAAGCGTATTGCCCGAACAAACAGGTGTGTTGCTTGAGGCCGTAGGTGTGGCAGGTGTACTGTTAATTACAACTGCCGTAGTTCCGGCAGCCGATGTACAACCACCCACTGTTACAGTAACACTGTATGTACCGGCCATTGCCAATGTGGCCGAAGGACGGGTCGGGTTTTGAAGTGACGAGGTGAAGGCTGAGGGGCCTGTCCAGGCATAAGTAGCACCAGCTACTACCGGGGTACTCAGGTTAATGGTGTTGCCGGTACAAACCGGACTGTTGCTGCTGGCTGTAGGAGCTGCGGGTGTGGTATTAATAACCACAGCAGTTGTTCCAACTGCCGATGTACAACCGCCAACCGTTACGGTTACACTGTATGTGCCTGCAGCGGCAGCAGTTACACCTGTAATAGTGGGATTCTGTAATGCCGATGAGAAACTGTTGGGACCGGTCCAGCTATAGGTAGCACCAGCCACAACGGGCGTACTCAGGTTAAGCGTGTTGCCTGTGCAAACAGGGCTGTTGCTGCTGGCTGTGGGTGTTGCAGGTGTGGTATTCACAACTACCGCAGTGGTTCCGGTGGCCGATGTACATCCGCCAACCGTTACGGTTACGCTATAGGTGCCCGCCATTGCCACTGTAGCCGAAGGGCGGGTTGGATTTTGCAGCGATGACGCAAAAGCCGAGGGGCCGGTCCACGAATAAGTGGCGCCAGCTACAACAGGCGTGCTCAGGTTTATGGTGTTGCCTGTACAAACCGGACTGTTGCTGCTGGCCGTAGGTGTGGCGGGCGTTGTATTTACAACTACAGCCGTTGTTCCGACTGCTGATGTACAACCGTTTGTGGTTACCGTTACGCTGTAGGTACCAGCCATAGCCGCCGTTGCCGACGGGCGGGTGGGGTTCTGCAACGATGACGAGAAAGCTGCAGGACCTGTCCAGGCATAGGTGGCACCGGCCACAGCTGGCGTGCTCAGGTTTATAGTGTTGCCTGTACAAACCGGACTGTTGCTGCTGGCTGTGGGTGTGGCGGGGGTGGTGTTAACCACTACAGCGGTAGTACCCGTAGCCGATGTACAGCCTGCAACCGTTACCGTTACGCTGTAAGTACCGGCCATAGCAACCGTAGCTGAAGGACGCGTCGGGTTTTGCAGCGATGATGTGAAGGCTGCTGGACCTGTCCAGGCATAGGTAGCACCAGCTACTGCGGGTGTACTCAGATTGATTGTGTTGCCTGTACACACCGGACTGTTACTGCTGGCTGTAGGCGTGGCGGGAATCGGATTTACAGTAATGGTAATGGTTGCCGTATCCGTACATCCGGTTGCCGTGAGCGTACCTATTACTGTATAAGTAGTAGTGGTGGCAGGCGAAACAACTACAGATGTTCCGGTAAGTGCTCCCGGATTCCATGTGTAAGTGTTGGCTCCGGCAGCTGTAAGAGTTACCGGACTTCCGTTACATGTAGGATTGGTTCCCGCAGTTACCGACACACTTACCGAAGGTTGTGTGATGGTAACTACTGTTGTAGCTGTATCAGAAAGAATACAGGTGGTGCTGTTATATGCTACCAGCGTTACGGTGTAAGTTCCGGCAGTTGCATAGGTATGCGAGGGACTGGTTGCCGTGCTGGTAGTTGCATCGCCAAAATTCCAGAGGTAGCTGGTGGCGTTTGTACTATTGTTGGTGAATGTGATGGGAGCGCCTACGCAACCGCTGCCCGAAGATGCAATGGCCGCAGCACCGGGTGAATAGGTTTCCAGATCGAATTTGAAAACAGCATTGTTACAGTTGGTGCTTCCATCGTTTGGCGAATATGCACTCGGTGTTACAGGGAAACCGTTGGTAGGAGCTCCGCAAGAAGCACACACTGCCTGATAAACCACACCAGATTCGGTGCTGTTGTTGCTGAAGAGACTAGTACCACCATCAACGTGATCGGCTGTTCCGCCACCCTGACCAAAATAGGTACCATAACGCAGTGAAGCTGCGTTGGGCTCAAGCACAATAAAGTAAAAGTCGCAATTATCGGTTATCGTTTGGAAAGCCCCTGGTGTAGTGGGCATACCAATGTTGTTACCACCATCAAAGCAACGCCCCCATCCTGCAGCATAGATTTTATTGCAGGTATCCACTTCAAACGCAGTGGGCGAAAGATTGGGATTTACTCCATTACCAAATACCGTAGAAAACTGAGTAGTGGTAAGTGTAAGGTTTAATCCATGAATAAACTGACAACTGTTGGCATTGGAATATACACCGCCGGTAACCGGATAAGCACCACCGGCACTTAAGCCATACACATATACTCCGCTTGTATTCACATCAACGTTGAAAGCTCCGTCTTTATTTGCCGTACCTAAATATGTTGACGCAATTAAATTGCTGCCTGCAGAGTTTATCTGAAACACAAATCCATCCACGCCTCCCATTGCAGCAGGATGAATAACACCAGCAGTAGTCGGGAAGTTGTTGCTGTTGGTTAATCCTGCTACATACAATGTGTTGCCGGCACCAATCTGTAAACTAAAACAGGCATCAAAGTTTGCACCACCCACCAGTGTGCTGTACACTTGTGTAGTGAGGGTGTTGTTCATTTTAAATACCACACCATCCTGCGTACCACCTAGGGTATTATCGAAAGCACCAGCAGTTGTGGGGAAGTTGGTTGACTGGGTGCAGGAAGCCACACATACATTGCCCGAACCATCAAGACGAATCTGACCGCGGCCATTATCGGCGTAGGAGAAACGGGTTTGTGTGGTTCCGGTAAAGCTATTCAACACGTTGGTGCCATCCAAACCATTACCACCTACATAAGTAGAGGCGATAAGTGTGGTGAGCGTACTGTTGAAGCGCGCAACAAAAATATCGGTCGTTCCACCGTTGAATGAATTATCGAAACAGCCTGCAGTGACGGGGAAGTTATTGGATTCTGTGCGACCAAGCACATAAAGGTCGCCATTGGCTGCGGTTATGATGGAGTGCGGATACTCATTTCCTGTACCGCCGAGATAGGTAGAAGCAAGAAGTGTTTGTCCGTTTGCACTGAAAATACTGATACTTACATCAGTAGCACCGGCAAACGTGGTTTGGAAAGCACCGGCTGTTGTGGGATAACCTGCGGCAAAAGCCACACCCGCCATACACATTACACCGTTAGGACCGGGACAAGCCGTAAAGCCCCAGTTATCGGCAGTGGAGCCGGAATAGGTTGATGCCGCCAGAAACGGGTCGATCACCAGCGGATAGTTCGAGTCATATCCGTTGGGGAAATAATAGGACACTTCTCCGTTCTGGATCATAAACTGCACCAGCACGTTTACACGGCCCGACGGAGTTTCCTGGTAGGCTACAGGAGCATATTCTTTTACCGTACCCAACGAATTTGAGGTAATCAGATTGCCCTCGGCATCGATTTCCTGTTTGGTTGCTCCTTTATATTCGAGACGAATGAGTGAAGCATCAGCGCCGGGAGCAATAATGTAATCGTACTTAATAATGTCGCGGTAGGAGCGATAGTTAAGTGATATGCCCGGATAAAGCTGTTCGTAACGAATTTCGTTGAACGTACCTACTTCTGAGGTCTGGTTAACGAGTTTGTTATTGGTGAAGTATGAACGAGAAACCGGATTGCGGCCAGCTGCGCGTGTTTGAACAATTGACGATGCCCCCACAAACGACACCTTTATGACATCGTTTTTGATTTGTACATCAGCCGCATCTCCACCTCCATGGTGAAATTCCTCATAGGCATCAGAAAGGTTGCTGAAGTGTACGGTGTATCCGCCACGCTCATGGTAGATAAATCCGTTATTAAGTTCAGTACGGTAGAGCACCGCCTGATCCCATTGCCCTTTATTTTCTTCAAAACGGGCCTGGGGTTCACTGCTGAATGTTTGTGCTGTAAGTGCATGAGCAAACAGAAGCACTGCTGCCGTAAACATTCGTTTCGTAAAGTGGAGCATATCAAAAAAATTGATGGTCTAACCGATCTCTGCACCTGCAATACAGTTATTACCTATTATCAAAATCAATTATTGATCGTAATATTATAGGTATAAGCTTGTTATGGGAGGAGGCGCAAGGGATTGGTTAGATGGTTTCCGTGAGCAAAGTAAAGCTATCCTTTAATGCAAAGCAATTCATATTTTCGATACCACGCATAAATAACTGATAATCAGAAATTTATTGCGCCGCCCTTTTTGAAGAGAAAAGCGGTAAAACATCTAACTTAAAAATATATAATCGATACAAAAACACTATTCACCTAAGAAAAAATCATATTCATCGTACAATCTATCTAATTCGATGAAAACAAGTCAATATCTACCAGAAAACAAGAACCCTTGAAATCAATGAGTTTGGTTTTGCCTAGCATAAGCACATATTACTGTAATACAGTAAATGTTTATTGTAAAGGATAAGTTCTAACCGAAGGGGGAATGCTGAACAATATTTCACCATTTGAAAAGCCATAACCCTGAATTCAGTTATCTTTGGAAATACAACCAAAATCTAATGCGTTATTTCCTGTTTATTTTTACGGCCCTGTTCTTTTTTACTGCCATTCCGGCACAACAACCCGCTCAACCATTGGATACAGTGTATCTTATGAGCGGTAAGATTGTAACGGGATATATAAAGGACACGGCATCCCAACAGGTCAGAATGCTTGTACCCAGGAAAGGGAATTTCAAAGCTGATTTTATCGATCAGGAGCTTGTGTTTTCAGTTAAATACGGAAACACCGGGCAGGAAGTGATTTTCTATAAACAAGATACTCTTTTTGGTAACTACTACACGCCACAGGAAGTGCGTTACTTTTTGCAGGGCGAGCGTGATGCCAGGCTTTATTACCGTTGTCCGGGTTGGACAGCGAGTGCTTTTGCACTGGGGGTGGCCTGCGGGTTTACAAGGTCAATGTGGGGCCTTGCTCCTCCATTCCTCTTCAGCGGTTTATCAGTAGCATTTCGCATTCCGGTGCGGCCGGGAAC
The DNA here is from genome assembly GCA_020402865.1 of Bacteroidota bacterium. NCBI lineage: Bacteria > Pseudomonadati > Bacteroidota > Bacteroidota bacterium. Next base: position 10,603 of record JADBYT010000010.1, read on the forward strand.
TGTTTCGCATCCGCAAAATCTGAAATACGATACATATCTGCTTGGATATGAAAAGTACGCCCGTCAGCGACGTGCAATGCGAACGTTGGCTGCCGGAGGAATTGGTTTTGCGGCCGGTTTTATCACTTCATCCATCATCAAAAATAACTAACACTTTTTTCATGCGCCATTTACTGAAAGCCGCTTTCGCTTTCTATGTTTATGGCAATTTCCATGTGTCGCTCTGTGCTGCGGCGTGGAGCGATGTGACGTGCATGATAATGGGTTTTCGTGTAGAAGGCTGGCTGGCCCTGTTTAGTTTTTGTGCCACATTTTGCCTTTACAATGTGCAGCGCGTGTATGCATCGTGGAAATTAAACCCTTTTGAACGGCAGCATACTGAACGCCATGTGTGGATTCACAAACACCGCCTTGTAATGACTGTGCTTATGACAGTGGCCTTGCTGGCTGGTGCAGGGATTTTTGTTTCGCGGGCTTTTACACAAGACAGCAGCGGTTATCATTTCGGGCTGAATGAGGCCACGCAGGAATTTTATTTCTGGTGCATTTCAGCAGGAATTATTTCGGCGGGTTATGCACTGCCGCTAATTCCCGCAAAGCCGCGCTGGAAAAGGCTGCGCGATTTGCCCGGCATAAAAATTTTCCTGATTGCACTGGTGTGGGCTGTAGTGTGCGGCATGTGGCCGCTTTGCGGTATAAATGGAGCCGATTGCTTAGTGGGCTGGCCTGACCATTTGCGGTATATGCCAATGCAAGACTACAGGCTGTTGATTTTTTCAGTTTACACGGCTTTTGCCTTTGCCATTACGGTGCCGTTTGATGTACGCGATTTCCTGATTGACGGAGCCAGTGTAAAATCTTTGCCGGTTTTACTGGGTATTAAACGTTCGCTGTGGGTGGCGGTAATTGTGCTTTTACTCATTGCGGCGGCATGTGTGTATTTTGCATTTCCGCAAAACCAATTTTCCTGGGGCCTGCTTGCTTTTGCAGCGGCTTGTATTCCCGCCGCATTCATCGTAGCCAAAGCCACACCACGCAGGCACGAATACTATTTTTCCTTTCTTACCGACGGTTCGCTGATGCTGGTGTGGGCCGCTGTGTTTGTGACCTACCGTTTTATGCAGTAGCAAAAGCCACATCCATAGCTTCGGCAAAGGCTGTAATGGTGTGGTCGATATCGGCTTCGGTGTGTGCGGCTGATACAAAACCAACTTCGTAGCCCGACGGGCCGAGGTAGATGCCGCGCTCAAGCAGGGCGTGATACATGCGGCGGAAAATGGTCATGCTTTGCGGATCTATTTCTTCGGCCGTGCGGATATACTCTTTATCGGTAAAGGCAATCCAGAAAACAGAGCCAATGTGCCACAGCTTAGCTACATAGCCCTTAGCCATAATGTGCTCGCGGATGCCGTTTACAAGCCGCAGTGTTTTGGCTTCCTGCTGCTGGTAAAATTCAGGAGCGAGACAGGCCGAAAGCTGCGCCAGTCCGGCACTCATGGCTACCGGATTACCCGACAAGGTACCTGCCTGATACACATCGCCTTCGGGCGAAATACAGCTCATAATTTCCCTGCTTGCACCATAGGCACCCACAGGCAGCCCGCCTCCGATAATTTTTCCGTAAGTGATAATATCGGGCTGGATGCTGTAGTAGCCGGCAGCTCCGCAAAAGCAAACACGGAAGCCCGAAATTACCTCATCGAAAATGAGAAGGCTGCCATACTCGCGCGTAATTGTGCGCAAAAATTCGAGGTAGCTTTTTTCCTGAAGCAGCAAGCCGTTGTTGGCCGGAATGGGCTCAATAATAACCGCAGCTATTTCATGACCGAATTGCGTAAACGCTTCGCGCACGGCCTCTTTGTTGTTAAGCGGCACCACAATGGTTTCGTTTACAAAAGCCTCCGGCACACCGGCTGATGATGTATTACCAAACGTGACCAGCCCTGAACCGGCTTTCACCAGCAGCGAATCGCTGTGCCCGTGGTAGCATCCCTCGAACTTCAGGATTTTTGTACGCCCCGTATAGCCGCGCGCCAGCCGGATGGCACTCATCACCGCTTCAGTACCTGAGCTTACAAACCTGATTTTTTCAATGTACTTGTTGAATGTAAGAATCAGCTCAGCCAGTTTATTTTCAAGCTCGGTAGGCGCACCAAACGAACTTCCGTCGGCCACGGTTTCCTGCACGGCTTTCACCACACTATCATTGGCATGACCCAGAATAAGCGGGCCCCATGAGCAGCAATAATCAATAAACTCATTATCATCGGCATCCCAGATACGGGAACCTTTTCCCTTACGGATAAACAACGGTGTGCCGCCTACTGAACGAAATGCGCGAACCGGAGAATTTACTCCGCCCGGAAAATATTCTTTAGCTGTTTCAAAAAGCTGCTGCGAACGTGTGGTATTCATAGGCCGCAAAGTTAACTACTCCGTTTCTGAAATCTGTCAAATTAAGGTCAGCGCCTCAACTTTAACGTTGCATATTTGAAACAACTCCGCTGCCAGGCCCTGTTTCAAGGCGGATAATTCAAAACATGATAAGGCTGCCGGCCTGCTGTTTGATATAAAATGACAGTTGTCAGTTCCATTCCGGCAGACATCCGTATTTTTACGCCTCGTTCATTAGCTATGAATTACGAAAACACACTTGCCTTTGCGCAGCAAACCGACGCGGCTGATCCGCTGAAAGAATTCCGACAGCAATTTCTTATTCCCCAGCATAACGGGCAGGACACCGTTTACTTCACAGGCAACTCGCTTGGCTTACAGCCACGATCCACACGCGATTCGATATTGCAGGAACTCGACGACTGGGCGAAGTTTGGCGTGGAAGGCCATTTTGAAGCGCGCAATCCCTGGTTTTCGTATCACGAACTGCTTACAGCGAATGCCGCAGCCGTAGTGGGTGCAAAGCCAATTGAAGTAGTGGTAATGAACCAGCTTACTTCAAACCTGCATTTCCTCATGGCTACGTTTTACCGTCCGCGCGGGCTGCGTTACAAAATTCTGTGCGAGCAGAAAGCGTTTCCTTCAGACCAGTACGCACTCGAAACACAGGTAAAATGGCATGGCTACGAACCCGAGGATGCAATAATTGAAGTGGCTCCGCGCGAAGGCGAACACACGATTCGCACCGAGGATGTAGTTGCAGCCATTGAAAACGCCGGCGAATCGCTTGCACTGGTAATGATTGGCGGCGTGAATTACTACAGCGGCCAGCTTTTCGACATGGCCGCAATTACGGCAGCCGCACACCGTGCAGGGGCATACGCAGGCTGGGATCTGGCGCATGCCGCAGGCAATGTACAACTCAAGCTGCACGAGTGGAATGTGGATTTTGCCGCCTGGTGCAGCTACAAATACCTGAACAGCGGCCCCGGCAGTGTAGCCGGTGCATTTGTACACGAGCGCCACGCGCACAGCAACCTGCCGCGCCTTGCCGGCTGGTGGGGGCATGATAAAGCCTCGCGCTTTAAAATGGAAAAAGGCTTTGTGCCTGTTCCCGGTGCCGAAGGCTGGCAACTCAGCAATGCGCCCGTGCTTTCGATGGCCGCGCACAAAGCCGCGCTCGAAATTTTTGCCCAAGCCGGCATGCCTGCACTCTGTGCCAAAAGCGAAAAACTAACCGGCTACCTCGAATTTGTGATCGACAGCGTGAGCGCCGCACACGGCAACTGCCTCGAAATAATCACTCCGCGCGATAAAACCCAACGCGGCTGCCAGCTCAGCATTGTGGCTCACGGCCGCGGACGCAAACTCTTTGATGCACTCACTGCCGGAGGCGTTATTGCCGACTGGCGCGAACCCAACGTAATACGCACCGCTCCTGTGCCGCTGTACAATTCGTTTGAAGATGTGTGGCGCTTTGGTGCAATTTTGAATAAAGCGCTGCAAAACCACTAAGCCATGCCGCAAATGAAATCAGCCACCGTTATCGGAGCCGGACTCGTAGGCTCTCTCCTTTCCATTTACCTCGCCAAGCGCGGCTATAAAGTAGATGTGTTTGAACGCCGCGCCGATATGCGCAAAGGCGGCGCCTATGCCGGACGCTCCATTAACCTCGCCCTCAGCGACCGCGGCTGGCGCGGACTTGAGGGCGTGGGCATTGCCGATGAAATACGTAAAATTGGAATTCCCATGTACGGCCGGCAGATCCATCATATCGACGGTTCTCAGGTGTTTCAGCAATATGGCAAAGACGGGCAGGCCATCTGGTCAGTATCACGCGGCGGCATTAACATGCGGCTAATGGATCTGGCAGAGGCGCAACCCAATGTGACCATGCATTTTGAACAGGCCTGCGAAAAAGTGGACCTGAAAAAAGGCGACAGTTCCTTTAAGCACGTAAGCACACAGACTGAAACACACCATACATCCGACCTCATTTTCGGATCAGACGGTGCTTTCTCTGCCGCACGGCTGAACATGATGCTAAACAACGACCGTTTTGAATACCGGCAATTTTATATTGAGCATGGCTACAAGGAACTCAACATTCCGGCAGGGCCAAACGGCGAGTTTCTGCTCGAAAAAAATGCCCTGCACATCTGGCCGCGCAAAAACTACATGATGATTGCACTGCCCAACCCCGACGGCAGCTTTACCTGTACGCTGTTCTTCCCGTTTGAAGGCGAAGAATCGTTTGCCGCACTTCAAACGCGCAACGATGTGAAGGCATTTTTCGACCGCGTGTTCCCCGATGCCGTGCCGCTCATGCCTACCCTGCTCGACGATTACTTTGCAAATCCCACTTCATCACTCGTAACTGTAAAATGTTATCCGTGGACATTTGGCGACAAGCTGGCGCTGATTGGTGATGCGGCTCATGCCATTGTACCTTTTTATGGGCAGGGAATGAACTGCGGATTTGAAGACTGCGTGGTGCTGAACGAACTCATCGACAAACACGCTGAAAACTGGCCTGCCATTCTCGATGAATATCAGCACCTGCGCAAACCCGACGGCGACGCCGTGGCTGATCTGGCATTGGCCAACTTCATTGAAATGCGCGATAAAACGGCAGATCCGAAATTCCTGCTTCAGAAAAAAATCGAAGCACGCTTCAGTTCAAAATACCCCGATAAATGGATTCCGCTGTATTCAATGGTTACATACAGCCCGCATATCCGCTACTCCACCGCCCTGCGCGAAGGACAGCGACAGGAAGCCATTATGCAGGAAGTAATGGCCTTGTTTCCCGATCTGGAGCAGTGCTGGGATTCGGAAGAAGTGGAAAAAGCTATCCTGGATAGAATTTAAAATACTGACTATCAATAAAATAACAACAAGCCATTTATCCCGACTGGCAATTTCAGAGGATTTTTCGGTGAAATTTATTCGCACTGCAGGGAAATTACCTACCTTTGCCCTCCCGAAATAGGGAAAAACTAAACACAACTCAATTATGTACGCTATCGTAGAAGTAGCCGGGCTCCAATACAAAGTTGCCAAAGACCGCAAGATCTTTGTGCACCGCCTTGAGGCTAACGAAGGTGCCAGCATCGAACTCGACAAGGTCCTTCTCATTGACAACAGCGGCAAAATCACAGTAGGCACACCTTCAATTGACGGTGCCCGTGTGGCCGCAAAAGTGCTTTCACACCTGAAAGGCGACAAAGTGATCGTTTTCAAAAAGAAACGCCGCAAAGGCTATCAGAAAATGAACGGTCACCGTCAGCAACTCACTGAGCTTTACATCCAGGCCATTCTCGGCAAAGGTGACAAACTCAGCGACGCAGATGCCAAAGCCGAAGCCGCTTCAATCCTCACCCTCAAAGAACGTTCACGCGTGAAACCCGCTAAAAAAGTGTGGAACAACGAAAGCGTAGAAGTTGCTGAAGAAGTGAAGGAAGAAAAGCCCAAAAAAGCAGCCGCTAAAAAGCCCGCAGCCAAGAAAGCCGCCACCGGCGAGAAAAAAGCCCCGGCCAAAAAAGCTGCCAAAAAGAAAACCGACGAATAATAGTATCAATCAATAACAACTTTACACCATGGCTCACAAGAAAGGTGAAGGTAAAGTAAAGAACGGCCGCGAATCCGAAAGTAAACGCCTCGGCGTGAAAATCTACGGCGGTCAGCTCGCCATTGCAGGCAACATCATCGTTCGCCAGCGTGGTACACGTCACAATCCCGGTCAGAACGTAGGCATTGGCAAAGACCATACTTTGTATGCACTCGTTGACGGTATTGTTGCTTTCCGCAAAAAACGCGACAACAAGTCGTATGTATCAGTTGATCCCATTCAGGCCGACTAACTGATTCATTCTTACCTTATAAAACCATTCCGGATGCACTTCCGGAATGGTTTTTCGTTTTTCAGTGTGGTCATTGTTATCAACAGCTTTAAACCAAAGCCGGGTGAAAGTGCTCTTTACAAAAAACACTTAACCATGAACAAGTACACACTTCAAAAACTAATTGCACTTGCTGCGGCATTGTGGATTGGAATTTCAGGTACAGCTCAAACCTGTCCTCCGGGTAACCGCTTTAGCGAGCAAACCGTATGCGACTATGACTCCATCAGAGATATTCCCTACACCCAGCCGCAGTTCTATCAGGAAACACCGGCCACGCTCAGGATGGATGTGTATCTGCCCTTATTTCCCAACGGCGATCCGCTTGCGCAACGTCCATTTGTGCTGCTCATACACGGGGGCGGCTTTCAGATTGGCGGCCGTCAGCAATTTCGTGAAGAATGCCGCATGTTTGCACGCCGGGGCTATGTAGCAGCCACCATCGACTACCGGCTTGGCTACGAATGCGCGCAGGGGCCCGATGAATACAACAAGGCGGTTTACCGCGCCGTGCAGGATGCCCGTGCGGCTCTGCGCTTTGCTGCTTCCAACGCCTCAAACTGGGCCATCAACACAAACTGGTTTTTCATTGGCGGTGCCAGTGCGGGCGCAGGCACGGCATTAAGCGTAATCTACCTTTCGCAGGCTGAAGCCAATGCCGATTTTCCTTCAATTGTGCAAAACGCAGGCCCGCTCAATGCCGTGGGCAATCCGCTCACCAATACCTACACCATCAGAGCCGTCTATAACAACTGGGGCGGCATTCCATCAAGCTATGTGAGCGCAGCAGAATCAGTGCCGATGGTGGCTTTTCATGGCGATGCAGACCAGACCGTAAATATTGACTCGGAAATTAAAGCCAATTGCCCCGGCTCTGCGCCGAGAGTAGTTGTGGGCTCGCGCGGATTGCAAAATATACTGGCGGGCTACGGCGTTTGCTACGACCTTACGGTAAAGCCCGGCGGCGGTCATGGTGTGTACCGCTCTTCGTTGCAGCAGATCGAATTCCGTGTGGCGCGGGCTTCGTGTTTCTTCCGCAGCATTTTTTGCAACACCTGCACCAGTTTCTACGCCACATCAACCGTAATTCCTGATTGCTCGCCCGCACTCAGGCTTACTGGTGAGGCAGAAACTCCGGTGGTTTTACCGGTTGCTTATCCAAACCCGGTGGCCGACCGGTTAACACTTTCCGCACCAACCGGGCAACCCGTTATGTGCCGCATTTTCAATACCGCAGGGCAGTGTGTGCTTGAGGTAAGCACAACACGTGAAATAGACTGCAGCAGCCTGAGTGAGGGCGCTTATGTGCTAATGATTGCCGATGCGGAAAAAACCACCCCATTCCGCTTTGTAAAACTCCGGTAACCAACATAAACAACGAAATACAGCAGAAGGTGCGGCAAATCAGGCTGCACCTTCTGCCATTAAAAAGGCTTACTTTGCAGCATCAATGAGTATTATTGCCGGCATTCTCTTTTCGCTGCTTGCTCTACTGGCCGAAATTATCGGCACGGTGGGCGGTTTTGGCTCATCGGTATTTTTTGTGCCGGTGGCCGGGCTTTTTTTCGATCTGCATACGGTGCTGGCGCTTACCGCTTTGCTGCATGTGTTCAGCAACAGTTCGAAGCTCTGGTTGTTTCGCGGGCATATAAACCGCAGGCTGCTGTTGCAGTTTGGTATTCCGAGTGTGGCGCTGGTGTGGCTGGGCGCGGAACTTACCGCACACATGAGTTCGCAAACGGCTACGTTGCTGCTGGGCATTTCCATCATTCTCATCAGCCTTGTGCTGCTTGTAATGCCGCGCCTCAAACTTAAAGCGGCCCCGGGAACAGCCATTATTACCGGCGGCACAGCCGGATTTTTTGCCGGACTTGTAGGCACTGGCGGCGCCATTCGCGGACTGGGACTGGCGGCTTTCGGGCTGGGTAAGGAAGCGTTTATTGCCACCTCGGCGGCCATAGACATGGGTGTTGATTTGCTGCGCGCTGTGATTTATCTGCGTTTCGATTACATGCCGGAGTCGGGGCTGATATGGGTGCCGGTGCTTTTGCTGGTGGCAATGACGGGCTCCTGGCTGGGCAAGAAATTAGTGATGCGTCTGGAAGAAACCTTCTGGCGCAGACTCCTGCTCGTTTTGCTGCTGATGGTGGGCATCTGGCTGGTAATTAGTGACTATTTACCACAATTAACGGCACACTGAACAGGCAAACGTGCTAACTTTGAACACTGTATTTTCAAACGTATATGCTGCAACTCAATTTTATCCGCGACAACAGGGAAGAAACCATCCGGCGCCTCACCAAAAAACACGTGAAGAACGCTGCCGAAGTTGTTGACGCAATTCTTGCAAAAGACACCGAACGCCGCCGCGCACAGGCCGAATCAGACAGCCTCAAGGCCGATGCCAACCAGATTGCCCGCCAGATTGGTGAGCTGATGAAAGCTGGCAAAAAAGCCGAAGCCGACGACGCCAAAAACAAAAGCACGGTGCTGAAAGAAACCGAGAAAAAACTCGAAACTGTTCTCAGCACCATCGAAAACGAATTGTACGAAATTCTCGTACAGCTGCCCAACCTGCCCAACGAAGCAGTACCCGAAGGCCGCACGCCCGAAGACAATGCCGTGGTGTTTGAGCATGGCAGCATTCCCGCACTGCACGAAGGTGCTGTACCGCACTGGGACCTTGCCGCAAAATACAACCTCATTGATTTTGAGCTTGGCGTAAAACTTACCGGCGCCGGCTTCCCCGTGTATAAAGGCAAAGGTGCCCGCCTGCAACGCGCACTCATCAACTTCTTCCTCGACCGTGCCACTACAGCCGGTTACCTCGAAGTACAGCCGCCCATTCTGGTAAACAAAGACTCCGGATTCGGCACAGGCCAGCTTCCCGATAAAGAAGGACAGATGTACTTTGTAACGGAAGATGAACTCTACCTCATTCCAACCGCCGAAGTGCCCATTACCAATATTTACCGCGACGTGATTCTGAAAGCAGAAGAACTTCCGGTGAAGAACTGCGGCTATACACCCTGCTTCCGCCGCGAAGCCGGTTCATACGGCAAAGATGTGCGCGGCCTGAACCGCCTGCATCAGTTCGATAAAGTGGAAATTGTGCAGGTGGCACATCCTTCAGCCTCTTACGAAGTGCTCGAAGAAATGCGTCACTTCGTGGCCGGCCTGCTTAAAGAACTGAACCTTCCCTTCCGCACCCTGCTGCTTTGCGGCGGCGACATGAGTTTTGCTTCGGCAAAAACGTACGACATGGAAGTGTATTCTGCCGCGCAGCAGAAATGGCTTGAAGTAAGCTCGGTATCAAACTTCGAAAGCTTCCAGAGCAACCGCCTCAAACTGCGTTTCCGCGAAGGAAGCGAAAAACCGCAGCTGGCACACACACTCAACGGCAGCGCACTTGCATTGCCCCGCATTGTGGCCGCATTGCTCGAAAACAACCAGACACCCGAAGGCATACGCCTGCCTGAAGTGCTGCATACCTACACCGGTTTTGAATGGATTAACTGAACATGAGCCGAATGAACATAAACCGAATTCTTGCTGCAGCTATCGGAATGGCTTTTCTTACTGGCTGCGGTACTCCAGCTGCAAACGAAAAAGCGGCCGCTGAAGCCGAAAAACTTCAGTCTGTACTCAGCAGTGCCGATTCTATTTTGCAGAAAATAGACGTGGGAAAAGCAGAAAACAGTGCCCGCCAAATCAAAAACAACGCACAGTTTATCCAGTCAAGCATACCCAAAATGGGCGATACGCTTGACTTTAACACGGCACTGTTTCTTACCGATTACCGCTCGCTGTACAAGGATTTTGAAGTGGTGGAAAAGAACCACCGCCTGCTCCGCGAAGCGATCGACTCATCGCGAATTAATCTGGGCAACCTCGTAAGCGACCTGCGCGCAAACCAGCTCACCGCCGGACTCACACCTGATTCGGCAGTGGCTTACGAAAAACGTCAGGCTGCACAAATGCGCGAATTTGCCTTAGATATTCAAAAACGCCATGCCGACGCCACAATGAAATACGATTCACTGGTTCCGCGCGTTAATGAATATCTGGAACTGATTAAACAACGCACAGGAACAGTGCCCATGCCTTTACCGCCCCGTAAAGAAGGTGAAAGGGAAAGCGAAAAAGAAAACGATTAAGCGTGAATATACTCAGGTTGATACTGCTGCCCGCCATGGTGCTTTTTTTCGCACCTCAGGCCGCGCTTTGTCAGCCTGTACCTCCGCAAACCGTTTCGCCCGATGAGCAGCTGGCCGGACAATACTACGCTGCCGGCGAGTACGACAAGGCTGTGGTGTATTACGAGAAATTGTACGACCGCAATCCCATTGCGCTTTATTACAATTATTATCTCAACTGCCTCATTCAGACAAAAAACTTCCGCAAGGCCGAGAAGGTTGTGACCCGCCAGAGCAAACGCTATCCGCTCGATCTGCGCTTCCGCGTGGATATGGGGCGTGTGTACCGGGCGCAGGGCGATGAAGAAAAGGCAAAAAAGGAATTCAATGCAGCCATCAACGCCATTAATTCGATGTCGTCTGCCACGGCGGTGATTGATCTTGCCAATGCTTTTCTTGGACTTAATGAAACGCAGTTTGCCATAGATGCACTCAAACGCGGGCGCCGCGAAATGGGCGAACGGTACAGCTTTGGCAACGAACTGGCAGAAGTGTATTTCCTGCGCAAGGAATATGCATTGATGGTGAATGAATGCCTTGATCTGGCTGCGCAGAACTCAATGGGCGAACGGCAGCAGGTGCAAAACAGATTGCAGGCCTGGATGGATGAAGACCGCGAAGAAAAAGTGGAACCTGCGCTGCGCGCTGAATTACTGCGACGCTCGCAGAAAGAACCCGATAAACTGATCTGGTCGGAAATGCTGATGTGGCTGTTTATGCAGCAGAAAGATTTCCGCGCTGCCATGGTGCAGGCAAAAGCCATCGACAAACGCCGCAGGGCGGAAGGCAGCACGGTGATGGAACTTGCCGAGGTGGCACGTGCCAATGAAGAATATGATGCGGCCATTTCTGGCTATGACTATGTGATTTCACTCGGGCCCGCTGCACTAAACTATCGCAAAGCCCGTACCGACAGGGTTACGGTGCGCAGCGAACAACTTACCTCCCGCAGTAACTACACCCGCGCCGAGCTTATCCAGCTCGAAACAGAAATGAAAACCACGCTCACCGAGCTTGGCGAAGACGGCACCACCATTGATCTCATGCGTAGCCTTGCTCACCTGCAGGCATTCTACCTGTTCAAAACCGGCGAAGCCGTGCAGCTGCTCGAAAAAGCCATTGCACTGCCCGGCGTAAACCCCGAAAAACAAGCAGAAAGCAAACTCGAACTCGGCGATGTACTGCTGCTCGACGGGCAGGTGTGGGAAGCCTCGCTGCGCTACTCACAGGTGGAAAAAGCATTCAAACGCGAACCCGTAGGACAAGAGGCAAAATACCGCAACGCAAAAGTGGCCTTCTACATCGGCGATTTTAAATGGTCGCAGGTGCAGCTCAATGTGCTCAAAGGCTCCACATCAAAACTCATTTCAAACGACGCGATGTATTTGTCGATTCTTATTACCGACAATTTCGCGCTCGACAGCAATCCCGAACCGCTCAACTGGTTTGCACAGGCCGACCTCATGCTGTTTCAGAACCGCTTCGAGCAGGCCGGCATTTACCTCGATTCGGTTGACCGAATGTATTCCACCCACTCCATTGCCGACGATGTACTCTTTCTGCGATACCGTATCGCAATACGTCAGCAAAAATGGAGTGAGGCCGCCACGCACCTCAACAAACTACTCAGCATGTACAGCGATGATGTGCTTGCCGACGATGCCCTTTTCCGCCTTGCCGAATTGTACGAGTATCACCTCGACGATAAAACAAAGGCCATGGAATGCTACCAGAAACTGCTCACGCAATATCCCGGCAGTTTGTTTGTGGTAGATGCCCGTAAACGCTACCGCGAACTACGCGGTGATAAAGTTGCCGACTGATGATTTTATACAACGTTACCATCAATGTTGATGATGATGTGCACGATGAATGGCTGCACTGGATGAAAACCGTGCATGTGCCTGATGTGCTTGCTACCGGCTGTTTTATGGAAGGCCGCATTTTCCGTATCAACGTGGAAGAACAGCAGGGAAAAAGCTATTCGTTTCAATATCGTGCGGCAACCATTGATGATTACGAGCGTTACAAAACAAACCACGCTCCGGCGCTTCAGAAAGATGTGATAAACCGCTACAACGGAAAATTTGTAGCCTTCCGCACCGTGCTGGAAGAAGTCAAGTAGTTACTGTTCACGAAATATCGACTACCGTAGCATAAAATCGCCATTACTCATCTAATCTTATTATTTTTAAGAAAAATAATCACTAGAAATGTATATACAATCCTTTCGGTTAGTCAATTTTAAATCCTTCAAAAATTCAGTTTTTCACCTGAATGAAGATATTAATTTGCTTACCGGTTTAAATAACTCTGGAAAAACCACCGTGCTTGAGGCATTGGCTCTTTGGCATGAGTTATTTACAAAAATGATTGAGCAGCAGGGGCGTACAAAGAAAAAAAGAGATGGAGTAAATATAGGTGACTATTTTATCGCCCAACTAGCTTGGTATTTTTCACATCACGATATAGAATGTGTTCGAATTACTAATCAGAATGAGTTATTTCATAATCTTGATGATTCGCAGGGAATTGAATTAGAAGCCTCGTTAATCAATGACAATGAAGAAAAGTTGAGCATTGGCTTTAGGATAAACTACTCAAAAGGGAATCGTCTTTCCGTACAACTTATTCAGCAACTTGACATTCCCTTGTTTAACCGGTTTTTCTCCGGCTACTTCCCAACCCCGATAAATCAGATTTATGCTTCTCCAGTAGCATTTATTCGAAAGCTAGAATCGTTTGAAACAAACCCTCGCATACAACGTTTGGTAAGCGAAAGAGAATCGGCAGTTGTACTACGAAACCGGCTTTATAATTTACGAACCCGAGGCAATACCGACTGGTCGAATTATGAAAATGATTTATCATTTGTGTTAGCTGGCGAACCGAATCAGGTTTCCTTTGAGTTTACAGGAGACAAAAACAGCGATGTGGAAATTGCTGTGCGCGTAAGTGTGGGTAATAAAAGAATAATGACCGAACTGTCTCAAATGGGAAGCGGTACAGTTCAGATCATCGAAATACTCCTTGCCATTTACGAGCGAAAGGCGGCATTCACACTTGTTTTGCTTGATGAACCTGATTCACATATTCACCGCGACATACAAAAACGCTTATTGCAAACACTTACCGACCGTTCATCTGGCAATCAGATCGTATTAACATCTCACAACGAAAGTCTAATCAGAAGCACTCCTCCTTCACAAGTTTTTCACGTAACCGGAGCAGAGCAATCTGCCTATTATCCCATTATTCATGGATACAAACCAAAAGCCGGAGGACGTGGTTTCAAAGCCACTCCACAGTTAAAAGTACTACAAAGTCTTGGATATGAATCAACGCTTGATTTTCTGAATGCGGTAGAGGCTGATATTATTTTTATTGTAGAAGGTAATACTGATGCATATTATATAGATTATATACTTAATAATAAATACAACAATAGAAAAGTTAGAGCCATGTACTGGACTTGCAGCAGCTTGTCGGTAATGTTTGATAGAATTAACTTCTACAAAGAATTATTTACCTCAATAAAGAATAAAAAAACACTATGGGAGAAATCGGTACTGGTATTCGATAAGGATTTCATTACCGAATCTCAACGCAAGAAATTAGCAGCACGAATTCAGAAAGACTATAAAATAAAAACTCATATTTGGAGGTCAAGAACTTTTGAAGCTACGTTGTTATCAGAACCGGATAAATTTGAGCGGATGCTGGAAGGTTTTTTGAAAACCAAAGTAAAATCAGGCTCAGTGGATCTGGGATTTTTGCGTAAAACTATATTTAATGAATCTTCCATACTATGCAAAATAAAATATCAATACATAAAAGACTTTAATGACAAAGGCTTATTGAAAGATGAAATCGACAGGGTAAAGAATCTGATTGGTGAAATGGGTATAAAAGATGTGTTTCAGGGAAAAGATGGTTCATTTGCACCTCAGTTCTTCAACGAAATTACCATAGATATTGAAGCCGGGCGACTTAACCAGATTGCCGATAAGGACGATGTGGCACAACTAATTAGAGCAATTTGTACAGAATTTGGTGTAACCTCATTACCCGATGACATTAACGAATATTTTGAGGAATTGGTGGCTCCCATAAAACACGACTGGTATAAGGAATGGGACGAATTAATCAGCTTAATTGAAAGCTGAAATGGAAGCAGTACGCGCAAAAAAACACCTTGGCCAGCATTTTCTGCGCGATGAAAACATTGCCCGCAAAATTGCCGAAAGCCTTCGCCGCAACGGAAGCTATACACAGGTGCTCGAAATAGGGCCCGGCATGGGTGTGCTTACCAAATACCTTTTGCAGCAACCGGAAATTGAAACCTGGGTGGCCGAAATCGATACTGAATCTGTAGCTTATTTACAGGAACATTATCCCGCACTGGCTCCGCGCATTATTGCCGGCGATTTTCTGCGCATGAAACCCGAACAGTATTTCAGCAGCAACTTTGCAGTAATCGGTAATTTCCCCTACAATATTTCTTCGCAAATTCTTTTCAAAGTACTCGAACATCGCAATCAGGTGCCCGAACTGGTGGGCATGTTTCAGAAAGAAGTGGCCGAACGTGTGGCCGAGCCGCCGGGCTCAAAAACGTATGGTATTCTCAGCGTACTGCTTCAGGCCTGGTACAAAATCGAATACCTGTTTACGGTGCATGAAAATGTATTTTCACCGCCACCCAAAGTGAAATCGGCCGTGATCCGGCTTACACGTAACGATACGGTGCTGCTTGGCTGCGATGAAAAACTCTTTACCGCCGTGGTTAAAGCCGCATTTAACCAGCGCCGCAAAACCATACGCAATGCCGTAAAGGCATTTGCCATAAAACCCGGCTTCGAAAACCACGAATACTTTGCCAACCGGGCCGAAAAACTTTCGGTAGCCGATTTTGTGGCGCTCACCAATATGCTTGAGGTGCGGCAACCAAATGTAAAATAAGCATTACCTCTGCCACGGCTATCGGGTTGAATGCCGTTTCTGCCTACCTTTGCACCGCTCCGGCAAAACAGTAATCATGGCCTTTCAGCTCACCGATACTTTTCTCGACGAAATCCGCTCGGCGCTTGCCGCAGGGGATGCAGAAGCGGTGCGTGCGCATTTCAACGGACTGCACCCGGCCGATGCCGCCGAAATCCTGAACGGACTCGACACCGAGGACACGGTAAAAGCCTACGGCCTGCTTGATGACGAAGTAGCTGCCGAAGCACTGCTCCTGCTCGATGACGACCGCCGCGAGGAAGTTCTCGAAGGCCTCTCGCCAAAAGAAATTGCCGAGCAGGTTATTGACAACCTCGACTCCGACGATGCAGCCTACGTACTGGCCGAACTTCCCGACGAGCAGCAGGACGAAATTCTGCAGCACGTAGAAGACCTTGAACAGGCCAGCGACATTGTGGATCTGCTCAACTTCGACCCCGACACAGCCGGCGGTCTCATGGGCAAAGAAACCGTGCGCGTACACATCGACAAAACCGTGCGCGAAGCGGTGCGCGAAATTCGCCGGCAGGCCGAAGAAGTGGATATTGTGTACACCATTTATGTGGTGGACGAAGACGAAAAATTAGTGGGCCTGCTCTCGCTCAAGAGTCTGCTCACCAAACCACTCAATTCGCCAGTGCGTGAAGTGTGCAACCCCAATGTAGTAAGTGTGCGCACACACACACCGGCCGAAGAGGTGGCCAAGCTCATGGATAAATACGACCTGGTGGTGATTCCCGTAATCGACTCGCTGGGCCGTTTGGTAGGCCGCATTACGTTTGACGATGTGGTGGATTTGATTCGTGAAGAGAACACGGAAGACGTGCAGAAAATGGGTGGTGTGGAAGCACTTGAAGAACCCTACATGAGCACGCCCTTCTGGCGAATGATCCGCAAACGTGTAGGCTGGCTGGTAGTGCTGTTTGTGGGCGAAACGCTTACCGCCACGGCACTCAGCTTTTTCGACGACAAAATCCAGAAGGCCGTAATTCTGGCTGTATTCATGCCGCTCATTATTTCGAGTGGCGGAAACAGCGGCTCACAGGCCACCTCGCTCATTATCCGCGCGCTGGCGCTGGGCGAAATCACCGTGCGCGACTGGTGGTCGATTGTGAAGAAGGAATTCAAATCGGGTCTGGTGCTTGGATTGATTCTGGGCATTATCGGTTTTCTGCGCATCGCCATCTGGTCGAATTTTGTGGACGATTACGGGCCATACTGGTTTCAGATAGCCCTTACATTGGGCATCACGCTTACGTTTGTGGTGCTGTGGGGTTGTTTAACGGGCTCGCTGCTGCCGCTGCTGCTCAAACGGCTCGGCCTTGACCCGGCAGTTTCTTCTGCGCCGTTTGTGGCTACCCTGGTTGATGTAACCGGGCTGCTCATTTACTTCTCCGTTTCGGTAGCTTTGCTCGAAGGTACTTTGCTCTGATCCATGCAACGAATTCTTTTTCTCGACACCAACCATCCGGTAATGCTTGAAATGCTGCGCGGAGCAGGATTTCAGTGCGATGAAGAATACACGCTTCCGAAAGAGAACGTGCAGCAACGCATGGCTGGTTATGCCGCTGTGGTAATCAGAAGCAGGTTTAAGCTGGATGCGGCATTTATTGATGCTTCGCCCGATCTCAAGTGTATTGCACGCGCAGGTGCAGGAATGGAAAATATTGATGTGGATTATGCCGAAGCGCGCGGCATAACCTGTGTACATGCCCCCGAAGGTAACCGCGATGCCGTGGGCGAACAGGCCATTGGCATGTTGCTCGCGCTGATGAACAACCTTGCCCGCGCCGACCGCGAAGTGCGGCAGGGTAAATGGATACGAGAGGGTAATCGCGGCTATGAACTTGGCGGAAAAACCGTAGGTATTATCGGCTACGGGAACATGGGCTCGGCCTTTGCTCAGCGGCTGCGCGGTTTTGATGTAAACGTGCTTGTGTACGACAAATACAAAACCGGTTTCGGTAATGCATTTGTGCAGGAAAGCAGTCTCGAACGCATTTTCGAAGAAGCCGATGTACTGAGTCTGCACATTCCGCTTACTGCAGAAACACACTACATGATTAATGATGCGTTTCTAAGCGCATTCCGTAAACCCATCTGGCTCATCAACACCGCACGCGGCAAAGTACTCGAAACCGCCGCATTGGTAAAACACCTTCAACTGGACAATGTAAAAGGCGCATGTCTCGATGTGCTTGAATACGAAAAAGTATCGTTCGAAGCCATTGATGCGACTACACTACCTGAACCTATGCAGTTTCTGATTCGATCAGATAATGTACTGCTCTCACCACACATAGCCGGGTGGACATTTGAAAGTCACGAAAAAATAGGAAAGGTACTGGCCGGAAAAATAATCAGCGCACTTGGTAGCGGTTACTGATTAATCTTCAACCGGGAGAGACTTGTATTGAAACGAAAACTGAAGCACATCGCTCAGTTCTTCTCCTCGCTCAAGCAATTCCTCATCATCTTCCTCATATTTCCAAACTACTACCAGCGTTTCACGAAAATTCTGGATAAGGCGCTGCATAAAGGGCAGCAAATGCCTTACTGTAGTAGTATTGAAATAGGTAAGACAAATAGAAAGCGTAAGATTACCCGAATAATGTCCAATCAGTGAGTCGGTCCACTCATGCAGCGGTTTGAAAAACAAATCAGCATTTTCGGGAATAGACACACCGGTAAGCGACATTGTACCTGACTCACGGTTGAAATCAACTTCGGCAGTACTGTTGGTTCCGGGAATATATAATCGGCTCATGGGTAATTTGGAGACAGACAAAGATAAGAAACCCGCTCAATTTATTACTGGAAATTAACCAGGAGTAACGGCTTCACCACTATTTTTCATTACAATCTGAGCCGTGTAGCGACTTTTCACCTCCAGCAGCATATCCTTTCCTTGTGTTACGCGGTCAAGCGTAGCCTGGTTGTAATGCCTGATGGTAACAAGTTCGAGATTGTCATTCATCAATACCTGAAAATCTTTGCGCAGTGCTTCGATAAGCGCAGGAATGCGACGCGCATTATTATCAATCACTACCGAAAAACGCAGCGCCGAATTCTGCATCATATTCAGATGAATACCATAAGCACTGAACAATCCGAAAATACGGCTCAGACTATCCTCCACAATGAATGAAAAATCTTTAGGGGCAATAGAAAGCAGTACCTGATCCATTTTAAAAATAAAACACGGCACCGGTAGTGCTGCCTGTGCTCCCTGAATAACCGTACCGGCAGCATCAGGATTTATAAATGAACGCACATAAAGCGGAATGTTTTTATTCTGCAGCGGTTTTATGGTTTTGGGATGAATAACCGTGGCACCGTAATAGGTTAATTCGATAGCATCCTGATAGGAAAGCTGCGGAATGAGTTCGGTGTGATCAAACCATTTCGGATCAGCGTTAAGCACGCCGGGGACGTCTTTCCAGATCGTAACACTCTCGGCATCGGTGCAGTGCGCTACAATGGCTGCGGTATAGTCAGAACCTTCGCGACCAAGTGTGGTGGTGAAATTTTCAGATGTAACGCCGAGAAAACCCTGTGTAATTACCGGCACAGATAAATTTTGAAAAAGCGATTCGCGTATGCAATGTTGCGTAAGCGGCCAGTCCACTTTTGCTTCACGGTAAGTATTATCTGTCTTAATCCAGTCGCGCACATCCTGCCAGCGGTTGGCCATACCGGTATGCGTAAGGTAGTGACTTACAATTTTAGTAGAAAGCAATTCCCCTACCGACACAATCTGATCATACTCGCAATCGAAATCATGCGTAGGCTGATCTTCAATTACCCATTCAAGCTCCACCAGCGTGTTGTGGATATCCGTATAAACTGCATGTGAGTGGTCAGTAAAAAGTCCGTGCAAAATTCCGGCATGGTAGTTTCGTACTTCATCCAGCACCTGCTGCGCTGTTTCCGTATCACCTTTAAAATATGATTCGGCGAGACGTTCGAGGGCGTTGGTGGTTTTACCCATTGCCGAAATAACCACCACAAGCGGCTGACCGGCATATCTGCTTAATATACCGGCCACGTTTTTTACAGCTGTGGCATCTTTCACCGAAGCGCCGCCAAACTTGAAAACTTTCATGCAAAAAGAAATTATTTAGTAAGCAGTTGTTTGATCTGATCGGCTTCAATACCTACGTTGAGCCATTCGCTGCTGAATGTGGCATTGTATTTTTTGTAAAATGCAATTGCCGGCTCGTTCCAGTCGAGCACCTGCCAGAGCATGCCGGAGCAGCCTTCGTCGAGCGCATGCTGAAGGGTACGATCCATGAGCAGTTTGCCCAGGCCTTTACCACGCATGGATTCGGTAACGATAATATCTTCGAGGTAAAGGCGTTTGGCTTTCCAGGTGGAGTAGCGCCAGTAGAATAGTGAAATTCCCACAATGCGGTTTTCGTATTCGGCCACAAAACAGCCAAACAGCGGCTGCGGACCGAAACCATCGGCCACAAGTTGTGCGGGCGAGTTGGTGACTTCGTGGGGCGCTTTTTCGTAAACGGCAAGCTCCATGATGAGCTCAAAAACGGCAGGCATATCGGCTGCCACGGCTTTGCGAATGGTGAACATAGTGTGTAAGCGTGGCACGAAATTACGGTTTTCGTCCACGCCGCGCGCTATTCCTTCACAAACCTTCTTGCAGCCACCGCCGTGTTGCCTTGCACCCGAAGCACATACACACCCGGCGGCAATGCGGCTATACGAAGCTGAAATGTTGAAGCCGCCTGCCTGCTCTGCAGCACTGTACGCCCGCTCAAGTCAAGCACACTCACCTGCACCGCATCCTGCCCGAAATCATGCTGCACATAAAGCACATCGGCTGCCGGGTTGGGCTGCAGCCAGAGCATATGACTTTGAGGCTGCGGCCCCTGCACCGAATTAAACAAAGGCACACACGCTGTTGAAGAATTTTGTCTGAACCAACTTTCGATACGCATCACCGTTGTATCAAGCCCGGCATGATAAGGCTGCGTGCCCCATGCATTCACCGAATCGAAATGCGTAATGATGGCAAACTCAAATACCGCCGTATCGCCCGCAGCCAGATCAAACGGCCCGCAATGTGTGTAAGCGCGCCTGTCGCCGGGGGCATTGCCTGCGGTGCGCTCGTTCCAGCCGGTAGTATCGTAAAGCGGATCGGGAAACAAAAAACGCGTGGGTGTAGTGCCGCCGTAACCAAAATTTCCACCCGTAGAAAGAGGCGTACTGTCGGGCCACATCAGATTCATGTAGTTGTAAAACGTACCCGCAGTGGCATAAAAATAAGGCGCAGGTGTGCCCGAAACCATCATCCCCGTTAACCGGTTTTTTTCGCCCGGCTCATCGGCAATACCATTGTTATTGTTGTCTAAACTATCGCCGGTCACAGCCAGCGGACCGTCTAGAATCACTACGGCATTCTGCGGAGGAAATAATCCGTAATCTTCCAGATTGGGATCACTATCATCACTGTCACCATTGATAATATACATATAATTCAGTTCAGGCCGGCATCCTATCCAGTCGTCCTGCCAGTTACCCACATCACCATCGCTGTAATAGGTAAGTATGGTATTATGATAACTGGTATCAGACCGGTTAATGAAACTGAACCGATAAAACGTAGCATAATTCAAATCGCGGAGCGAATCAGGCAACTGGCTGCAATTGTATGCCCAGGCTTCGGCATGCACTTCCACGCCAAGCGCGCGTTCATCGCCTTCGGTATGCGGCAGCATCACATCATTAAATACCCACCATGCGTACTGATCGCCTTTGATAAGCGGATAATCGCCATCGTAAACAGAATATTGCCCGTCGCCATTGGCATCTGCAAACGGAGCAAGCGCATGTGCATAATTTCCGTTGCCACGTGCCGGCCATTCGCGTAAATCGGGCGAGGGGACGTAGCTTCCGTTCTGTAATTGTCCGTTCGCAAAACGCCATTGCAGCTCGCTTATTTCATAAGCCGTAACCATCCACACACGGTCAAACGCCGAAGCATTGGCCAGGCTGCTGCTCTTTGTAACGGTATCAATCGGCCCGGGGTAAAAATCTACTCCCGACTGCCGGTAAGTCATAGCTGCCAGATGCAACTCATTCTGATCGTCGAGGCCGCCAATCCACAACGCCGAAGTAAATATCGAATGCTTGCCACTGCCTTTCGGGACTTCGTAGCCGGCATTTGCCAGTGTCCAGTGCATATCGCCCTGTGTAAGTATGTTTGCGCTCACTTCATTCACATTGAGCTTGCGCAGATTAAGTGCGGTAAAACCTCTTCCGTAACTCAGATAAGGCTGCGGATTGAAATGCGTGAGTTTAAACGAATTACCAGTAACGGCAGTAGTAAATGCATTCACGAAATACACCCCCGAATCAGACGGGGCAAGCCATTGCACAGTGCCAAACATACTACCGGGATAATACACATTCACCTTACCGCTGTCAATATGCGTAAGTACTTCGTTGGGTTGTGTAAACCATACACCAGATCGGCCGGCGGTAAGGCACGATGTACCGGTGAATTGCTGGTAATCGAATGTGTAGCGTTGTGTAACTGGGATAAATGAGCTCCCGTTTTGCAGCCATAGCATGGCAGCGGTAGAAGCCCACACTGTACCGCTGCTGTCGCAGGTTACAGTTTGAAAAACACCGGGAATTTGTGTTTGCCAGTTGCCCGAAAAACGACAAAGACCACCTTCGGTTGCAGCCCATACTACACCGTTCCGGTCAATAGTAATCGCGTTTATAGTATCGGAAGCCAGTGTCGAATTGGCGGTATTCATAACCGTCCACGAATTACCGTTGTAAACGGCCACACCACCCCGCGTAGCCATCCATACTTCCGATGCCGTGCATAAAATTCCGGCCACATGGTTATCGGGCAAACCCGAGTTGGCATTATCAAACAAGAGCCAGTTGACCCCGTCAAAACGGGTTACTCCGCCGCTGTTTGTACCCACCCACACACCAGCCGTGCTGTCGAAAGCCACGCTCTGCACATTGTTTTCGGGCAGAAAAAACGAGGAATTGTCATACACTGTCCAGCTGCTTCCATCCCACACACCCACTCCGATATTCTGAAACCCCACCCACACACGATTGCCCGGATCTACCGCAATACAGTTTTTATTACGAAGCACCTGCGGATTGTAGGGTGAAGGCATGCTTATATAAGTTGCACCGTTTTGAGCATAGGCTGTAAACGAAAGCAACAGATGCAGCAGTACAGAAAAGTAACGTGTATTCATCTGAAGGGTCAGTTCAAAAGTAACGAAACTGCCCTGAATGTAGTTCATACATGCAGGGCAGTTTGCAATAAAGTAGTAAATGGCTGCGTGGCTTTGGCAAGTGGCTTTACTGGCGCACGAAGCGGAAAATAATTACCTGCGCACCATCTGTTACGCGCAGCTGATAGACACCCGGCTGCAATGTGGCTGCATGAAACACGTTGAGCGGTTGTGCATTCAACTGCTCCTGCTGTACCACCCTGCCGGCAAGGTCGATAATTTGCAACTGGGCATTGCTGGTTTGCGGCAAATAATCGAGTGTAACCAAATCGCTGCCGGGGTTCGGATAAAGTTTTGCATCGGGCAATTGTTGCGGATCATTGCCGGTGCCCACTGTAAAGGTCACACACGACGGGAAACTACCTGCTGCATACCAGTTTTGCACACGCTGAACATCATTCAAAAAGAAATTGATGTAGCCCGGAGTGCCATGTACCGCAGTGGTATCACGACTCCAGATTTGTGCATAAGTGATTGTTGCTGATGCCGACGGAGCGAGGGCACTTACAGACGTAGATGAAATTCCGCGGCGGTCACTCGGAATATTGTTTGCCGAAGATTCATTCCATTGTGCCGTGGCGAAGGGTGTTTCTGAGTATATATGTGTTGCGCCCGTTGTGCCGCCGTAACCGTTTCCTCCGTAAGTGAGTGGTGTGCCGTCAAGCCAATATCCGCTAAGGTAATTGTAGTAATGAGTAGCATTAACTGGATTGCCGGTTATTGTAAAATCATTGTTGTGATACATGAAGTGCGAAAGCAGATTTTTCTCATTAGCCTCATCAATAATGCCGTCGTTATCATTATCGATACCATCAAACGCATCCGCAGGCGGTCCGTCTAAAACGGTAAGTCCGAATACCGGAGGATGTGCACCGTAAGTTCCGATTTGGGCTTGCGGTGTGCCGCCATCGTTTGGTGTTCCGTTATATACAAAAGCTGTGTTATATACCGGAGCGGAGCCAACAAAATCATCGAACGGTGAGCCAAGATCGTAATCCTGAAACAAGCCGGCATAAACATCGGAGTATGTAGTTGAGCTGCGGTTAATCAACTCGAAAGAATAAAATAAAGTTGTATTCAGTACCTGTTGGCTGTCGGGAAGTGCCGGGCAAGCATAAGCCCATGCAGATGCGTGTACTTCTATGCCAAATGGTTGTCCGCCGGTTTCGGTGTGTGGTGCCAGATTATCATTGAAAATCCAATACAGCATTTGATCGCCTTTGATTTTCGGATAATCGCCTCCGGCAAGCGGATCATAAATTCCGTTGTTGTTTACATCCACAAACGGAGCCAGATTGCGCGAATAATTTCCTGTGCCGTGTGCCGGCCAGTTGAGAATATCTCCGGCAGGTGTAAAAGAGCCGTTCTGCACATTACCCTGCGCAAAATGGTAAATGAATGCTTCTATATCTGCTCGGTTAATTTTCCAGATATAATCATATTGGTAAGCCACAAGACTGTCGGTGCCGGCGGTAATTGTATCAAGCGGCCCGGGGAAAAAGTCAATTCCTCGTTGGCGGTAGGTCATACCAGCCTGATGCAATTGTCCGCCCGCATCTAAACCTCCGATCCACAGCCCGGAACTAAATAAACAGTGAGTGCCGCTTCCTTTCGGTACTTCAAATTGACCATTACTCAGGTTCCAGCCGAAATCACCTCTTGTCAAAAAAGACACATTCGCATCATTTATGTTCAGATAGCGGTTGTTAGAAAAATCAACAAATGAATTGAGATTAGTCATGGACTGTCCGTATGCAACAACCTGTACTCCCGGCAATGGTGAAATATCAGTTATCATTCCTACATAATAGTAATTCGAGTTTTGCTGATTGAAAGCAACAAAAGATGCTCCTGTGTTTGCTGAAATCGTATTTGTAATAATTATTTCAGGAACACTATTTCTATTCAGCTGAATTAGGGCGCGACCGGGTGAGCCTTTTAACACTAAGGGCATTCCTTGTCGTCCCGGTGTAAGTTGGATAACACTAAAATCTACACCGTCTGTAAGTTCTTTTATCGAATGAAAACTACCATTGTTCAGATAACCAGTTCCAGCAGAACCTCCAATCCAGACATCGTTGCCCAAACTCAGAATACTGGTTGGTGTTCCAATTGGCGGTAATGAAATAATCGGCCAGCCAGCCCACGATTGACTGGCAGTGTGGTACATATTTACACCTGCATCACTGATGATCCACACAAATCCGTTTACTGCTGAAATTTGAGTAATCTTATTGCCGAGCAGCAGTGAGTTGGCGGTTGTGAAATTCGTCCACGTTGTGCCGTTAAACAGTGAAAGTCCGTTTTTTGTAGCACACCAAACAGAATTGCCGTCAACCTCTAAATCCTGAATAGAGTCATTAACCAGTCCTGAGTTTTGTGTGTTGTAGGTGGTCCAGCTGTTGTTATTAAGCACAGCAATACCTGAATCCCTTGCTGAAATCCATATACCGCTGGCCGCCGGGACTATATTCGCAACCCGGCCAAACGGTGCACCCGTTGCTGTGTTGTACATTGTCCAGCCGGAACCATTGTAATAACCAAAACTTTTATTGAAACCAACCCAAACACCGCCGGCGGTGTCCACTGCCAGAGCAGAGCGGTTGTTGATTTCTGAACTTGGAAGGGAAGGGGCATCAATGTAGCTGAACTGTGCATGAACATTGAGATTCATTGAGCACATAAGCAGTGCAATACCCCAAAAGGTGGAGAGGGATTTCATAAGTGAAGAAGTTGCGATTGGGGAATGTGCATGGCTAATATCTGTCATTCAATTATTAAAAACAATATTTAATATGGTATTGGTTGGTTTTATTTGATAACTGGCAGAATCCAGGTTTGTTTTTCAGAATCATTGAGTATGAATCATTCTCGGTACAAATCGTAATTTCTGCTTGATAACAGCAAAAGGTCACTGTAATTGGGAAAACAGAATACAGAAGCGGTAACGCAAAAGCACTTTTTCCGGGAATGTTGCTCTGTAAAAATGATTAAAAGGCCTCTAACCGGAAAACTTTCCCCGCCTTTTCCGATCTTTGCCAAAAGCATCCAAGCCACATGAGCAAAGTAAAGACCCTCGGACAATTCATCATCGAGAAACAAAATGATTTCCCTTACGCCAAAGGCGAACTTTCGCGTCTGCTGCGCGATATTGGCATTGCCGCCAAAATTGTGCACCGTGAAGTAAACAAAGCCGGACTGGCCGACATTCTTGGCGAAGCCGGTGAAACCAATGTGCAGGGCGAATCAGTAAAAAAGCTTGATGTGTTTGCCAACGAGCAGTTTATTGCCGCGCTCAGCGTAGGCGGCGAATGTTGCGGCATTGCGTCGGAAGAAAATGAAGATATTATTCCTATCGACACACCGCAATCGCGCAATGCAAAGTATGTGGTGGCCATGGATCCGCTCGATGGCTCTTCAAACATTGATGTAAATGTATCGGTGGGCACCATTTTCTCGATCTACCGCCGTGTTTCGCTCACCGGCCCTGCCACGCACGAAGACTTCCAGCAGCGCGGCACCGAGCAGGTGGCAGCCGGCTACATCATTTATGGTTCTTCCACCATGCTGGTGTACACCACCGGCAAAGGCGTAAATGGCTTTACACTCGATCCGTCTATCGGCGAGTTCTGCCTCTCGCATCCAAATATGAAAACACCTTCCATCGGCAAAAGCTATTCAATAAACGAAGGCAATTATGTGCATTTTCCCGATGGCGTGAAGAAATACATTAAATACTGCCAGGAAGAAGACAAGGCATCAAAGCGCCCCTACTCGTCGCGCTATATCGGCTCGGCTGTAGCCGATATTCACCGAAACCTCATTACCGGCGGCATTTACATTTATCCCACCACCGCCTCCTCCCCCAAAGGCAAACTCCGCCTGCTTTACGAGTGCAGCCCGATGGCATTTATCATTGAACAGGCCGGGGGCAAGGCTACCGACGGTTTCCAGCGCATTCTCGAAATTGAGCCCAAAACACTGCACCAGCGCACACCGTTCTTTGCAGGGTCAAGCGAAATGGTGGACACCGCCTGTGATTATATGAAACGCTATTCGGCAGCTCAGGTGTAATCAATACAAAATGAAAAACAGCCTCCGCAATTAAGCAGAGGCTGTTTTTTTAGAGCCTGTTTAAAATTTGTTTTTAAACAGGCTCTTATTTTGTAAAAACGGCAGTGCGTTTCTTGCGCAGCGCGTTTCTGAAGCTGTCAGAATGCAAAGAAGCCGAAAATAAGCACCAGCACTAAGAGCGTAAGGGCTACAAGGCACAATTCAATTATCGCACACACCCGTCCGGCTTTTACACGCGAATGTGACTTTTCCGTGTAGGCCTGCGGGTTCAGGCGATACGCTTTTAATGCCTGATTACTCATAACCAGTGCTATGATGGCCAGAATGAGGCCCAGTCCACCTGTAAATACAAGCGAGAGAATACCCAGCACCAGCACGCCGGTTGCATTGGGCAAATCCTGTTGCGACGGGACAAAGCCGCCCGGATAACCATACTGCGGATTGTAACCGGGAGGAGGCGGAGGATAATTTTGATACATGGGGAGAAAGTGAATTAGTGAATACGGTTTTTCAATTGTGCGATTTGCGCCGACAATTCCTGAATCAGTTCAAGCTGCCGGCTCTGGCTTTCGAATAAACTCTGGTACTGATCTTCGAGCAGAAGGTCAATTTTTTTGTGCAGGCTTCTGATTTCGATTTCGGCCTTCAGATTTACAAGATAATCGTTCTCGGCACGGCGCCTGTCGCGTTCTTCCTTTCTGTTCTGGCTCATCATAATAACCGGCGCCTGAAGCGCGGCAATGCAGCTGAGAATTAAATTAAGCAGAATAAACGGATAGGGGTCAAACGGATGTGCGGCGAGTACGAACGTGTTTAAGGCAATCCAAATCACAATTATCACACTGAAGGAAATAATAAACCGCCAGCTGCCGCCAAAAGAGGCTACCTTATCGGCAATACGCTCGGCGCGGGTGGTTTTTATCTGCTTTTCGGCTTCGAGCAGCTGGCGGGTGAGCAACTCTTCTTCTTCAAGGGCCAGCGTAACTAATTTATGAAGCTCGCGCAGGCGCTCATTTGCCGTTTCGCTGAGCTTTTTTGCGTAATAATCTGTACTGTTTTCCATCAGAATACCCTTAAACAACTATGACATAGGTAGTTGGCCGAAACCAAGAAAATGTGAATGTTTAGCTCACTTTCGAGGCAAAAAAGTACACAAAAAACCGGCAGCCCCGAAGGCTGAAACCGAGGCATAAAAACGGTTATCTTTGTGCCTGTTTTTTACACAACACATCCAACAACAATATGGCTACGGACAGCTTCGTGCGACGTCACATCGGCCCCTCGGCAAAAGAGGTGCAGGAAATGCTTAACACCATCGGCATCGGTTCGGTGGATGAACTCATTGAACAAACCATTCCGGCAGCCATCCGGCTGAAGCAGCCGCTGAAATTTGCCCGGGGAATGAGTGAATTTGATTACCTGAATTACCTCAAAGGCATTGCAGGCAAAAACAAACTTTTCCGCAGCTACATTGGTTTGGGCTACTACGGCACCATCACGCCGCCGGTAATCCTGCGTAATATTCTCGAAAATCCGGGCTGGTACACAGCTTATACGCCCTATCAGGCCGAAATTGCACAGGGCCGCCTCGAAGCGCTGCTCAATTTCCAGACCATGGTAATGGATCTTACCGCCATGCCCATGGCCAATGCATCGCTGCTTGATGAAGCTACCGCCGCAGCCGAGGCTATGACCATGCTTTACGGCAACCGCAGCCGCGACGCCGTGAAACGCAATGCCAACCAGTTCTTCGTATCCGACCGTTGCAATCCGCAAACCATTGATTTGCTCAAAACCCGCTCAGCACCTCTGGGCATTGAGTTGATTATTGGCGATCACAGCACCTACACGTTTAACGAAATGGTGTTTGGTGCCGTGCTTCAATATCCCGACATGCAGGGCGAAGTGGCCGGCTACAAAGCCTTTACTGATGCTGCACATGCAGCCGGTGCCGGTGTGGCCGTAGCTACCGACCTGCTGGCTCTTGCGCTGCTCACACCTCCCGGTGAATGGGGTGCAGATGTAGTATTTGGCAACTCGCAACGCTTTGGCGTGCCCATGGGCTACGGCGGTCCTCATGCCGCATTCTTCGCTGCCCGCGAAGATTTCAAGCGCCTCATGCCCGGCCGCATCATCGGCGTTTCAGTTGACAGTCATGGCAACCACGCCCTGCGCATGGCGCTGCAAACACGGGAGCAGCACATCAAGCGCGACAAAGCCACCTCAAACATCTGCACTGCGCAGGCGCTGCTGGCCATTATGGCTTCTATGTATGCCGTTTATCACGGTCCCGAAGGCATACGCAGCATTGCCGAAGAAGTACATACGGCAACAGCCCGTCTCGCGGCATCGCTTGATGCCGCCGGAATGAAGCGCGTAAATCAGGTGTACTTCGATACCCTCACCTACGAATTGCCCGCCGGCCTCAGTGCCGATACATTACGCAGCAAAGCCGAAGCAGCAGGAATCAACCTGCGTTTCGGAAACAACACCGTAAGCATCAGCCTTGACCAGACTGTGCGCGAAAACGACCTGAACGATCTGGCCGCAATTTTTGGCGCTGCACTGGTTGCTTCGGCCGCAAGCCCGGTAAACGGCAATCTTGCCCGCACAAGCAGCTACCTCACCCACCCGATCTTCAACACGCACCATTCTGAAACCGAAATGATGCGTTACATCAAGCGCCTCGAAAACAAAGACCTTTCGCTGGTGCATTCAATGATTTCGCTCGGCTCGTGCACCATGAAGCTCAACGCCGCATCGGAACTCATTCCCATTACCTGGCCCGAATTTGCCAACATGCACCCCTTTGTGCCTGCCAGTCAGGCCGAGGGATACACACAGGTAATCAACGAACTCAACGAAATTCTGAGTGATGCCACCGGCTTCGCGGCCATGTCGTTTCAGCCCAACTCAGGCGCTCAGGGCGAGTATGCCGGCCTTATGGTAATCCGCGCCTGGCACATCAGCCGCGGCGATCATCACCGCAACGTGGCCCTAATCCCATCATCAGCTCACGGCACAAATCCCGCTTCAGCCGCCATGGCCGGTATGGACATTGTGGTGGTGAAGTGCGACGATCACGGCAACATTGACGTAGCCGACCTGCGCGCCAAAGCCGAACAATACAAAGACCGCCTCTCGTGCCTGATGGTTACCTATCCTTCTACACACGGTGTATTTGAGGAAGCCATCATGGAAATCACCTCCATCATTCACGAAAACGGCGGACAGGTGTATATGGACGGAGCCAACATGAATGCGCAGGTGGGCCTTACCAGCCCCGGCAACATTGGTGCTGATGTATGTCACCTGAACCTGCACAAAACCTTCGCTATCCCGCACGGCGGCGGCGGTCCCGGCAT
Organism: Bacteroidota bacterium; assembly: GCA_020402865.1. Lineage (NCBI taxonomy): Bacteria > Pseudomonadati > Bacteroidota > Bacteroidota bacterium. Next base: position 40,821 of record JADBYT010000010.1, read on the forward strand.
GGGGCCCATTGGTGTGGCCAAACACCTTGTCCCCTTCCTGCCCGGCCATCCGCTTGTAAAAACCGGTGGCGAGCAAGCCATTCCGGCCGTGTCGGCTGCACCCTACGGCAGTGCGCTCATTCTGCTCATTTCCTACGGCTACGCCAAAATGCTGGGCGGTTTCGGCATGACGGAGTCAACCAAACTGGCTATTCTTAACGCCAACTACATCAAAGCCCGTTTGGAAAAGCACTACCCGATTTTGTACACCAATGTAAACGGACGCTGTGCACACGAAATGATTCTTGACTGCGCCGAGTTTAAGCGCACCGCCAAAGTTGAAGTGGCCGATATTGCCAAACGCCTTATGGATTATGGCTTCCACGCGCCCACCGTGGCATTTCCTGTACACGATACGCTTATGGTAGAACCTACCGAAAGCGAGCCCAAAACCGAACTCGACCGTTTCTGTGAGGCTATGATTATGATTCGCCACGAAATTGCAGAGATTGCAGAAGGCAATGCCGACGGTACCGACAACGTGCTTAAAAACGCACCGCATACTGCCGCAACAGTGGTAAGCACCAACTGGAACCACACCTATCCGCGCGAAAAAGCCGCCTACCCGCTTGAGTGGGTTCGTGATATGAAATTCTGGCCCAGCGTAGGCCGTGTGGACAACGCCTACGGCGACCGTAACCTGGTATGCTCATGCCTTCCGATTCAAGCATACGCGGAAGCTGAAGCGTAAGTAATCCGTTCATCTGTTTAGTTTACAAGCCGCTTCGTAACTGATGCGGCTTGTTTTATTATACCTATACCTAACAAGCTTTTTAGGCTGCGTTAGTTACAGTCTTAATAACTACAGACTGAATTATCCGCATACAATAACCAGATAACTTTTAGAAATAACCACTTACTATTTTATTGAATTTAGTCCCCGTCAATTTTTCACACACAGATAAGTCTGCACAGGTAAAAACTGTATATCAGATCGCTAAAAACACGACAGACATTAGTATTGAAGAAAAATAAACAACCCGGTTATCATATTTCCACAAACCTAATCATTTAGTTTATTTAGAATTATTGCTAAATAAATTTAGACAATCGTATTAGATTATCCAGTTAACAAAAGAAGATAACCTACGGGCGCATCGAACTTATTTTTGAAAATAAAAACAGACTATGAAAGTTAAACATTTACTCATTCTCGCCACTTCAATTTCTACGATTCCGTTACTTGCACAGCGCCAAACCGGTAACGCCCTAGCGGTAAATCCGGTTTCAGGCCAGAGTAATCAACCCGCTACACAGATGGTAGCTTCAACAGACACCATTGGTGCAGGTTTTGACTGGTCAACGGGTACAGCAGTTATATACAGTGTAGGAGTAGCAAATGGTGGTGGATTCGTAACCGGCACTAATGGTTATGGCGACAAGCAAAAGGTACAGGTATTTGATCCTGGTCAGCCTGTGGTTGTAAACGGAGCCATATACTGGTTTGGAGCTAAAACCGTAACCACATCCAACAGTGTAGTAAATATGCGCATATATGCTATTGATGCACTTGGCAATTCCACCACTTCCCCCACAAGCACAAGTTTTGACACTCCCTGCCCGGGAACCGCAATTGTATCAGATGCAGTTCCTCTTTCTCAGGTGGACACAAGTACGTCTTTAACTTCTGCATATGTACACACCTTTTCTACCACACCGTATCTGGGAGGAGCCTTTGGAGTTGGCTTCGATATAAGCAATGTTCAATTTGCTTCTGGCGATACACTAGGACTTGTATCTACATCCGACGGCGAGTTTGCCCAAGATGATTACAACTGGGAACAATGGTCTGACAATAACTGGTTCTCATTTGCCAGTGCCGCGTCATGGGAAGCAAAATTCGAACTCGGAATATTTCCGATTGTGGAATTAGGTACCGGTGTGCAGGAAACACCGTTTATAAACGGTGCTAAACTAGGTATTGTATCCGCCAACCCGTTTACTGACTTAGCTCAGGTAAGCTATTCATTGAGCAACGAGACAAAGAATGTAACGCTGATGCTTCTGGATGCTACCGGTAAAGTGGTACAAACAACTCATTTGGGCGATCAGCCAGCCGGGCAGTACCTGCACAATATTGAGGGAGCAAACCTTGCTGCTGGTGTTTACTATCTGGCGTTGAATGCCGGAAGTGCAAACATTGCCGTGAAACTGATTAAGCAATAACCACTGCATAAAAAAGGGGGCTGCACAATTGCAGCCCCCTTTTGGTAATAGCTAATGCAGCTTAGTGCTTCACAACAATTTTAGAAGACACTTTAGCAGCACCTTCGGTGCGTACGTTTACGATGTAAGTACCTTCGGCAAGGTTTTCGGTGTTGAGTGCAACACGGTATTCGCCCTGACCACGGTCACCTTCGCGCTGGCTCATTACTACGCGGCCGGTGAGGTCGGTTACTTCGATGGTTACATCGGCATCATTCTTCAGGCTGTAGCCTACGAAGATTTCGTTGTTTGCCGGGTTGGGCCAGGTGCTGGCAGCAAGGCCGAGGTTAGCTTCTTCGATACCTACTACTTCAGATACTTTGAACTCGATAATGTGGTTCTCGTAAGCGAAAGCGGTGGTGTAAGCCCACTCAGGAATGAAATAACCATTCCAGCCGTTGGGGTTGAAGTCGTAACGAACAGATACCGGCAGTGCGTATGAGCAGTTCATGTCTGAAGTGCCGTCGCTGATGATACCGTAGAATGTGGGATCGGTACCGAGGCCGTTGTTCTCGTACGAAAATACGTAGAACGAGTTTTTCTGCTGAATAGAATCGGTAGCGGTGTAGGTATAACCGGGCTTGTAGCTTACTACAACACCAATGCGGTTACCGGCAGCCTGCTGGGGAACGTTTGAGGTGTTGATGAAGATCTCAGCAGGAGAGTTTGAGCTGTCTGACTCGGTGAGCAGAATGTTATAGGTAGCAAGTACCTGCGACTGGGTAATTGAGTTATTTGAAAAGGTGTAGGTGATGTCCTGATAGGTAGCGTTGGTAAGATCCCAAAGCAATGAAGCATCATGTCTGATGATTTGCACCTGAAGGGTATCGGTTACTGAAGAAGCGGTGTTGCGCAGGTAACCATAAACAATACCTACTGAATCAAGCATGTAGGGAGTAGATGCAGAGATACCCTGAACAGGCATGTTTTTGGGATCGAGCATGGTAGCGCCTTTGTGGAACTGCGGGTATGCAGTTTCCCCGGTGGTGTACTGACCAACGATGATGTTTGAATCGGGGAAAATGAGCATGAAATCAGCAGAAGCCAGACTAGCAGAAGGACCTGCGTTGGGATCATCAAGCTGAAGTGCGTAGCACAGCCAGTAAGAAGCGCGGTTGTCTTCGTTCATCTGAGCACGGAAACGTGAGGTTTGTTCAGTGCGCAACTGGGGATTGTTTACTGTACGGGGTGCTGAAACCTGATTGCCGGCACGCTGCGCATTAACAGTAACTGCAGCGAGGCCTGCCAGAGCAAGCATGTAAATTTTTTTCATGTTTTTTGAAGCTAAATGTTTAGACTGTATTCAACTAACAAAACTAATAATTAGTTCCATTTATCTAACATTTAGCCGGTTTTTTTTGCCGCTTTTAATCATTAAATTAACAACCACCTGTAAAATTAAGCCACCCGACTAACCCTTAAGTTGCACCAATTATCAATTTAATCGGCAAAAAAACGGCTGTCGTCGCCTAAATCTAAAAGTAAGTTCATACCTTCATAACCTAAATGTTCATCTATTAAACCGGTAACTACATGATTAATAAAACTACTCTTTTCGTACTGGCGGTTGGCATTGCCGGTACTGTGTTTGGCCAGCAGGTTCAGACTGTGAATAAAACCTACCCGGCTGTTACAAAACAAGCTAACGTAAATTGGCCTGCTTACAAACAGAAATTTCAGCAAAATGGCAACCGTACTACCGAAAGCTACTGGCTGAACTACGGTATTACCATGGACAACATTAATGGTGGTTTGGGCGAAGTAAACGCCAACTACCTCTGCACCGACTCGCTTATGCTTGGCGAATTTGGCGCAGGTAACTTTAGTGCAATCTGGTTACATAATATTGGCGATGTACTTGACGTGTACTCCGACAATTTTCAGGCGCAGGATGGTATTTCCTGGAATTCGTGGAACAGCTATACGGTTGACTCCATGTCTATCCTCTACCTCTATGAGCGTAACCACCCCAACACCTCAATTACAGACACACTGATTGTTGAGCTGTACACCAATGCTACAGCCGCCAACATGCCCACCTATTATTTCACAGGCATGGCTGCCGACTATGGCAGTGATACGCTTTACTTCAAAGCCATGCGGTATTTGTATTTGTCGAACTCAGTAAATGCAACTGGCAAAACCGTAATTAAAATTCCTTTGACTGCAGCGGATACCGCTTCTGCCGTACTTGGCGAAAAATTCTGGGCGGCCAACTTATCGGTACCCGGTGGCAGACTTGTAGGCACCTCGATCACCTTTAAGCCTGGCTACAGCTATGCACTTGGCGATACAATTGCCAGCAAAAATGCATTCTTCTTTGCCAGCATTGAAGAAAACGGTGCCAGCACTTTCCCCACCTATGTGTACTGCCCCAACTCGTCAAATCCGAACTGCGACTGGAACGCTTCACACATTGTACCTACCGATGTGCGTTATAACCAGAACCAGAACTGGAACGGTTTCTTTATTCCGGCCTATGCCTACACCGATCCGTTTGCGTTTGAGCACCACCTGATTACTTACAAAGTAACTTCACTCAACGTAGGTGTGCAGGAAGAAATTCCCGCCAACATCGGCCTTTCACAAAACGTACCCAACCCGGCTACCGGCGAAACCACCATCCGCTACACACTTGAAAATGGCGGCGACGTACAGCTCGACATTTTTGATGTAACCGGTAAAGTGGTAATGAGCTTTGACCAGGGCACACAGGCTGGCGGAAGCTACCAGATTAACTTCAACACCAGCAACCTTGAAGCCGGTGTGTATTTCTACACCCTGAATGTGGACGGACAGAAAGTGACCCGCCGCATGGTGGTAGCTGACTAATAAAGTCTTTTTACACGTGAAACGGCAGCCTGATTTTACATGGCTGCCGTTTTTTTTATGGCTTTTTGGAACGCCAGACGGTATGAATAAATAGCCCCGACAGGAGCGGCACCCCGCAGGAGCTCCCGCTTTTTTGCGGGGGCGACGAGGAGTATAGCGGATGGCGGGGACAGGTGTTTTTTTACTGCTTCCCCGGTTCGCTCCTGCATAAGAGCCTGTTAGGATTTTTCTTAGTAACAGGCTCTAAGAATAATTCCCCCTTACGCAGCCGTGCTTTTTGTTACCTTTGCGGCCATGATTACGATAGAACAAATTAAGGAATTGGCCGGGCGTCGGGATGCGTTAAGGAGGCATCTTTGACATCGATGGGAAACTGTTGAAAATAGCCCAGGAGGAAGCGCAAAGTCAGGCTGCCGGTTTTTGGGATGACCCGAAACAGGCCGAGGCGCTGCTGAAGGAAATAAAAAAGAAAAAGAACTGGACCGAAGCCTTTGCCGGGCTGGATGCCGCCGTGGAAGATCTGAACGTGATGTTTGAATTTTTCAAAGCCGGTGATGCCAGCGAGGCCGATCTTGACGCGCAGTTTGCCGAAACGGTGACCAAGATTGAAGACCTGGAGTTCCGCAACATGCTGAGCGGCCGCGAAGACCACCTGAACGCCGTGCTTACCATTAACTCCGGCGCAGGCGGCACCGAAAGTCAGGACTGGACGTCGATGCTGATGCGCATGTATATAATGTGGGGCGAGAAAAACGGCTACAAGGTAAAAGAGGCCGACCTGCAGGAAGGCGAAACGGCCGGTGTAAAATCGGTGACGCTTGAGTTTGAAGGCGAAAATGCCTTTGGCTACCTGAAAGGCGAAAACGGTGTGCACCGTCTGGTGCGTATTTCGCCGTTTGACTCGAATGCGCGCCGCCACACCTCGTTTTCGTCGGTTTACTGCTACCCGCTTATTGACGACACGATTGACATTGAAGTGAATCCGGCCGACTGCGAATGGGAAACCTTCCGTTCGGGCGGAGCGGGCGGACAGAACGTAAACAAGGTGGAAACCGCGGTACGCCTGTATCACAAGCCCACCGGCATTATTATTAAAAACCAGGAATCGCGTTCGCAGCACACCAACCGCGACAATGCCATACGCCTGCTCAAGTCGCAGCTTTATGAAATAGAGATGCGCAAGCGCATGGAGTCCACCCAGGCGATACGCGGCACAATGAAAAAGATTGAATGGGGATCGCAGATACGCAACTACGTGCTGCACCCGTACAAACTGGTAAAAGACCTGCGCACCGACTACGAAACCTCTGACGCGCAGGGCGTGCTTGACGGCAATTTGAACGACTTTATCAAAGCCTACCTGATGGAATACGGCGCAAGCTGGAACACCGAACTGGCAACCGATAAGAAGTAATATGGCCAAAGCTAAAATAACCATCTGGCACAACAACCGCTGCGCAAAAAGCCGCGAAGCCATGTGTGTGCTGGATGAGTTGAACGCCGAGGTGACGGTGATTAATTACCTCACCGATACCCTTACCGAAGACATGCTCAATGATCTGCTGCAGAAACTGAATATTTCTGCGGCAGAGCTTGTGCGTACCAAGGAGCCGTTGTTTAAGGAGAAGTTTGCGGGGAAGAAAATGACGGAGAAGCAGTGGGTGAAGGCGCTGGTGAAATATCCGGTGCTGATTGAGCGGCCGGTGGTGGTGAAGGGGAAGAAGGCGGTGATTGGGAGGCCGGTGGAACGGGTGTTGGAATTGGTTAAATAATTACTTTTATAGCATGAGTAAGGAAAGAATTTACCTCAAAAGGGCTTCATTAAGCGGCTATCGAACGCTTATTGATACTCAAATTGACTTTAAACCGGGGTTGAATATTATTATTGGTAAAAATAGCAGTGGAAAAACTTCTTTCCTGGATTTTTTAAATGCGAGTTTGAAATTTCGTTTATCCGAATCTTTCAATAATTGCAAAAGTGACATTACAATCTCGTCGAAACATGAGCTGAGAATTGTTCAAGAAAACACCACTGAAAACATTGGAGGTGAAGTTTTCATTGACCGAAGTAATGAAAGTTATTTTATTGACAATATACCTTACACATCTGAGGAAAAAACACACCCAAGTTTGTTTTTAATGGAACAAGAATCTTTCGTTTTTGTTCGGCAAATCAGACATGGCATACCAGACCACATATATAGCTGGACTCTACCGGAAGAAGTCTCAATTAGTATTAACCCTTCCGCTAAGCGCCCCTTAATCCGACTCATTCCATCAATTACTGGAAATGGAATAGTTCCACGATTTTTGCTTTCAGCTATTTCTGAAGTTGCTGTTAAAAACACAAACTTAGACATCAATAACATTGATAAAATATTGAGGTCATCTATTAATCAATACTGCGAACTATTTTCTCGCAGACTAAGTCTATTTTCTTCAATAAAAGAAATAAAACTTTCTGAACAATTTAACGTAACCTTAGACAAGGACAACAATGAATTAAAGATTAGCAACCTGTTTTTTTTATTCTACACAAATAACAGTTGGCTGTCACACAATCAATTATCTGACGGTTCAAAAAGAGTCTCATATATTATTTCTGAATTTATTTCGGATCCCAACGGGTTTAACGGGGCAATATATTTAATTGAAGAGCCAGAACTTGGAATACACCCCCATCAATTACATCAATTAGTTACATTTCTCAAGGAAGAATCTTTGCATAAACAAATTATAATAACCACACATAACCCACAAACGCTAAATGTGTTAGACCAGGACGAGTTGGATTCAATCATTATTTGCAGTTACACGAAGCAATCAGGAACAACTCTAACTCACCTAACCGAAAGGCAAAAAGAAAAGGCAATTGCATATATGCAAGAAGTTGGCTATTTGAGCTTGTATTGGCTTCATTCTGACTTAGAACCTGACGATAACTAATGAAACGAATTGCCCTTATTGGGGAATCGCCCAATGATACAAAGTCAGTAGCTGCACTCCTGAGCAAGAGGTATGAAAAGTATTGTACTTTTTTTACTATGCTAAACAACATCAGAGGTGGAGAATTAGATGATATTAAGTCAGGAAGTGTATTAATCAAAAAAGTACGGATTGAATATCAAATTGAGAAGCCTGATCTGGTAATTATTATTCGGGATTTGGATGCCTTAGAAAATGGAGATATAAAGCACCGAAGACGGCGAATTGCTTCTTATGCCCGAATCAGACGAACTTTAAATAAAAACACAATACACCTGTTAAGCATTTATGAGATAGAGGCGCTATTGCTAGCAGACACCAAACCAATTAACGACAAATATGGTGTTTCGATAAGTTATTCTGACGATCCAATGCTTCAACATGACCCTAAAGGTTATATACAGAAACGATGTGCTTATATAGAAAGCGAAAGCCCTGAATTGTTTGAAAAGTTAGACTTTAATAAACTTTTAAAAGTTCGGTTCTTCGCCAGTTTTATCAATTCGCTGGAAAAGAAAATATTAACTACATAAAATAACACCACACCCAACAATGAACTACCGCATAGAAAAAGACACCATGGGCGAGGTACAGGTACCTGCCGATAAATACTGGGGCGCACAAACCGAACGTTCGCGCAACAACTTCCGCATTGGCCCCGAGGCCAGCATGCCCAAGGAAATTATTTACGCTTTTGCCTACCTGAAAAAAGCAGCCGCCCACGCCAACCACGATCTTGGCGTGCTGGATGCCGCAAAGCGCGACCTTATTTCGCAGGTGTGCGACGAAATTCTGGCAGGTAAGCTCGACGAGCAGTTTCCGCTGGTAATCTGGCAAACCGGTTCGGGCACGCAAAGCAACATGAACGCCAACGAAGTTATTGCCTACCGCGGCCACGTAATAAGCGGCGGACAGCTTACCGACGAGAAAAAGGCACTGAACCCGAACGACGATGTAAACAAGTCGCAATCGTCGAACGATACCTACCCCACGGCGATGCACATCGCGGCCTACAAACTGACGGTTGAAAACACCCTGCCCGGCCTGCAGCGCCTGCGCGACAGCCTTGCCAAAAAATCGGCCGAGTTTGCAGGTATTGTAAAAACAGGCCGCACCCACTTTATGGATGCCACGCCGCTTACACTGGGTCAGGAATTTGGCGGCTACGTGCAGCAGCTCGACAACAGCATGCGCGCTGTGCGTAATGCCCTTGAAATGGTGCGCGAACTTGCGCTGGGCGGCACCGCAGTAGGCACCGGCCTTAACACACCTGCCGGCTACGATGTGCTGGTAGCAAAGAAAATTGCCGAGTTTACCGGCCTGCCGTTTGTAACTGCGCCCAACAAATTTGAAGCACTGGCGGCACACGATGCCATGGTGGAACTCTCGGGCGCACTCAAGCGCGCGGCAGTGGCGCTTATGAAAATTGCCAACGACATCCGCATGCTCAGTTCAGGCCCCCGCTGCGGCATTGGCGAAATCATTATCCCCGACAACGAGCCCGGCTCATCCATTATGCCTGGCAAAGTAAATCCCACCCAGCCCGAAGCCCTCACCATGGTGTGCGCCCAGGTAATGGGCAACGATGTGGCTGTGAGCATTGGCGGTTCAAACGGACATTTTGAACTCAACGTGTTCAAGCCCCTCATTGCCGCCAACGTGCTGCAGAGCGCCCGCCTCATTGGCGATGCCTGCGTATCGTTTACCGAAAAATGTGCCGACGGCATACTCGCCAACGAGCCGGTAATTAAACAGCATCTCGAAAATTCACTCATGCTGGTTACTGCCCTCAACCCGCACATCGGCTACTACAAAGCCGCCGAAATTGCCAAAAAAGCACACAAGGAAGGCAAAACACTCAAAGCCGCCGCCGTAGAAACAGGCTACCTCACTGCCGAAGAATTCGACCAGTGGGTACGCCCTGAAGACATGACCGGCTCGCTGAAATAACCACTTGCCAACTCGTTTACACCGCAGACCGGTTCCGCAATACCAAAGCAGGGCCGGTCTGCGTATATTTACAACGAAGATGCTGCGATAATGAATGCCTCACTCCTACTCCGCCTGCTTGTGTGCACCGTATTGTGCGCCACTCCCGTGCTCAAACTCGCTGCACAGGCCGACACTGTATTCAACCCCAAAAAAGAAGTGGTGTTTGAAAACAAACGCTTCCGGGTTTACAACAACTGGATAAGCGGCGGCGCCGGCCCGGCATGGCATTCCGACAATCCGCGCACACAACTTGCACTTGGGCTCAACTTCAACTTTCACATCAAACAGTACTATTTCCGCTTCGGCGGTATGTTTTCAGGCGACCGTTTTGGCACCTGGAACAACTACAACGTACATGCAGGATATATTTTCAAGCGCCACGAAAACGAAAAAAGAAACATCGCCTACCTGGCCGGAATAAGTTACAATACCGGTTACCGGTTTATTTATGCCGGACATTACGACGGAGAAAACCCTTATCAGAAAGCGGGCCTTTACCTCGAATACCAATACATCCTTAAACTCAACTATGACTTTGGCGTGGGTGCAGCTCTTTTTGCCGACATCAACGACCTGAATCAGATTGTGGGATTGCGTGTGGATGTATTTTTCTCAGGAGCGTACCGCGGCTATGTGCGCGGAAAGGAACCGGTAAAGCGTAATTAATCCTGCACCAGTTACTTTATCCGATCGTAATACTGAGAAGTATCTCGCGTGTTGGCTTTGGTGAGGTTATACAAATGTGCATCACCAATAATAAATGAAGCAGTAATGGGGGCGCTTACTACTTTAGGCGTGGCACCGTTTGCATACAACTCCGGAAAAAGTTCGTCAGGCTGGTAGGTTCTGCCATCTTTAATCAATTTCATCACCAGAAGCGTATCATCCACAATTACCCAGTCGCCGATAGCGACCAGATAGCTTGTATCTTTCTCCATGGCTTTACCGATAAACACCAGCGTCGAGTCGGGTCGTACTTTTAAGGTTACTTCACGGTTATTCCACTGGCTGTGCGAGTGCCAGTTACCAATTACCTCAGCAGGTTTATAACTCAGCACTTTTCGGCCCCCGGCCGTGGTATCAGGAATTATGGTTGCCTGACGGGGTGTGGGCTTGGGTTTGCATCCAGCCAGCAGAAGCAGCGAAAAGAAAATGAAGATCCTAAGCATGGTTATCAAACAAATTTATCGCCACGGGCCACTTTCACATCATTCACAAATGTGCGTATCTGCTGCTCGTCCTGCTTTTTGCAAATGAGCAGAATATTATCAGATTCCACCACAATGTAATCATCCAGCCCTTCAATAACCACCAGTTTATCTTTGGGCACGTGAACCACACAATTCTTTGTATCGTACAGCATCACCTGTTTTCCCACCACGGCATTCAGGTTTTCATCCTGTTTAATGTGTGTGTAAAGCGAGCCCCAGGTGCCCAGATCAGACCAGCCGATGATGGAAGAACGCACATACACATTATCGGCCTTTTCCATAATGGCGTAGTCGATGGAAATGTTTTTGCACCGGTTGTAGGCATCGCGCAAAAACTCGGCCTCTTCGGTTGTGTTCCATTTTCCGGCACCTTCGTTGAAGATACCCGCCATTTCCGAGGCGTGTTCTTCAAAGGCTTTCATAATGCTTTTGGCACTCCACACAAAAATGCCCGCGTTCCACAAAAAGTCGCCGCTGTCTAAAAAGAACTGCGCCATTTCATGGTTAGGCTTTTCGGTAAATGTTTTCACCTTTTTGATGCGCTTATCAAGTTCGAGTGCATCCGACTGGCGAAACTGTATATAGCCGTAGCCGGTATCGGGGCGTGTGGGGCGGATACCGATTGTGATTAAGCAATCAGAGCCTGCGGCTTTGGTCATACAGGCTTTGATTGCTTTTTCGTAAGTTTTTTCTTTGGTAATGAGGTGATCAGACGGAGCCACCACCATAACCGCATCAGGATTGAGCGAGTGAATTTTCCATGCCGCATAGGCTACACAGGGGGCAGTGTTTTTACGGGCGGGTTCAGCAAGAATATTTTGCGGGGGGATACCCGGCAATTGTTCACGTACAAGATTGACATACCCCTCATTGGTGACCACAAAAATATTTGCGGGATCACACACACGCAGTGAGCGGTCCCAGGTTTGCTGAAGCAGCGTGCGGCCTGTACCGAGTACATCAATAAACTGCTTGGGATGTGTGGTGCGGCTCATTGGCCAGAAACGCGACCCCACACCGCCTGCCATTATTACACAATACTTATTATTCATTTCACTCAATGCTAACCTGTATAATCAAACGAGACGGTTAAGTGCAGCCTCAAGGCTGTTGATGATTACAGCCACATCTTCGGCGCGGCAGGTGCCTACCGAGAGACGATACCAGCTTGAATCGGCCGAAGCACCAAAGGCATTGAACGGCACTACGGCAATTTTAGCTTCATCAAGTATATAGCGTGTTACATCGCGTGTGGTGGCAAGTACATTGCCTGCAGGTGTTTTTTTACCGTGCAGCTGAAGCTGAATGGTAAGGTATATGGCCGCTTCGGGCGCAATGGAATCAACCGGATGCCCTGCGGCTTTAAGGCGTTGAATGCCTTCGTGAAATCCGTTGAGACGGGTAAGCACCTCGCCACGTATTTTATCGAGAAACGCATCATACTGCGGCAGGTTGCTCAGGTAGCGTGCCGTAGCCATTTGCTCGGCTTTGGGCGCCCAGGCTCCCACGTGCGAGAGAATGGATTTCATTTTATCGATCACTGCTTTGGGGCCCATAGCCCAGCCCACACGCACACCGGTAGCCGCAAGCGATTTCGAAATGCCATCGACAAAAATGGTGTAAGGGCGCATTTCTTCGCGCAGTGAAACGGGGTCGTAGTGTTTGGTATTGCCAAAGGTGAGCGCCCAGTAAATCTGATCGTACATCACATAAAGCGGCTTGCGGTTTTCGGCAAGGCGCTTTTGATTCTCAGCGATTACCAGCTCGCAGATGTCGGTAAGATCTTTCTGTGAGAATGTGGTGCCCGTAGGATTAAGGGGCGAGCAGAGTGCAAGCAGCGCAGCATTGCCAATGTACGGAGCAAGTTCGGCCGCTGTGGGCATAAACTTGTTTGCCGGTGTGGTTTCAATACAAATCTGCTGCGCGTAACTGCCGGTGCTCAGGTGTGTATAGTGGTTGTTGTTCCACGACGGAACCGGGAACAGAATTTTATCGCCGGGATTAATGAGCGTGCGGAAGATGGCGTAGATTACCGGACGTGCGCCGCCGGCAATGAGAATTTCATCAGGCGCATAGTTCAGACCCTGACGCTGGCTGATGAGGTTTGAAACGGCTTTGCGCAGTTCAAGCATACCATCGGCTGCTGGGTAGTTTGTTTCATCGGCCGCATAGGCATCCACAATGGCCTGTTTAAGTTCCTGCGGAATAGGGAAAATTTTCGGATTGAAATCACCAATAGTGAGGTTGTAAACCGTTTCTCCGTTGCGGATTTTTTCATTGACTTCACCGGCAAGTTTGATGATTTCGGAACCGATGAGCGACTCCGCCATATCCGATACCGGAAGCTGTGCGGGCGAGTGTGCAGAAACTGTACTCATTGAAATATGCGTTAGCGGCTTTTGTGCAGGCTTAAAAGCCGCGCAAAGATAGCAAAATAGGCCGCAGCTGCAATCTGATTTTTCATGCTAATTACCCGGAAAATCAGATTTACTACCAGAAGGCTAAACGCCTGCAAACTCAGCCTATCCTTCGCACAAGCACAGCCGGACTAAAACGCACTACGGCACCGGTAACAACCACTGTGCACTGAAGGTGTATATGTACGGCAGTGCCTTTTTTGTGGACGATACCGTTTAGTTCAAACAGCGCGCCTTCGGGCAAAGCTGCCAGCGGCACGCGCTCTTCAGCAGGCGGAGGCAGTGAGGGAGCTGCGGATGTTTCGGGAACTGCGGATGTGTGCAGTGGCCGCGCAGGAGGAGGAATACTGTGTGCGGCCACGCGTGGCGGCATCTCCTCACGGTGCTCGGGCTCTACATCGGCCAGTGCGCTAAACAGGTATTTGCGCCGCGTATCAAGCTCTATGCAGAGATAGCGCGTGCGGCGTTTTTCGCCTTTGCGGAACCGGCGGCCGTTGTACATAAACACGGCATCAAAGGGAAGCGTTTCGAGATGAATGTATTTTGCCTGCTCATCGTCGTGCCGGCGCAATGTGCGCATGAGCTGCAAATCCGAGCAGCTGGTGGCAGCCGGGTTTTGCATGTAACTGATAATGGCCGCACGCACATCAGCGGGAAACACGTCGAGCCGAATTACCGGCCGCATCAGGTCTTTAAATGCCGTCTTCCATTCTTCGCCATGCGGCTTTACGCGATGCCCGTGCCGCTCATACGTAAGCAGGTGCGCAACCTCATGCACCAGCGTAAGCAAAAACGCATACGGATTCAAATCGTGATTAATGGTAATCTGATGATTGGTCCCCGGCAGCGGTGCGCGGTAATCGCCGTATTTCGACTGGCGGCTGCGTTTAATTTTGAGTTTGAAATCAAACTGCACAATCCATTCCGCCATCATGGGCACAGCCGCTTCGGGAATGTACTTCCGCAAAATGGCCTGATTGCGCTCGGTTTGATTCATATTCATTTACACAAAAATAAATCAGCCGTAAGTTGTTTTTGAAATGCAACAGGCAATTTCATCGACCGGTTATTAACATAGAAGCTGATATGTTAACGAACTATAAATTTTAATCCGGCTGTAACCTCTCCGCATAAGTAGCCGTCATATTTACAAACATACATTCCCATGAAAACGCTGATACTTACCACAGTGCTTGTGGCTGGCGTAGCCTTGACCAGTCTGGCCGCCCCACTTCCCCAGCCCATCAAACCCGCCGGCCGTCTGGTGTGTCTGAACGACACGCTCTGGCTTCAATCGCCCGAACTCAATCTGAAACAGGCCTACCGTGTAAGTGAGGCCGACTCAGTACTGCGTTTCAACTTCGGCTCACAACAAATGCCTTATACATTCGGCATCAGCAACGGAAGGGAAACCATCAATTTCCGCCACAGCGATTTACCGAGGGTAAAGGTGGAAGTAAGCAACGGTTCGCGCATGGTAAACGTATATCTAACCGCGTTTATGAATCCTGAAGCAAAATTTACAGAGGAACATAAACTTCAGTTCAACAATCAGGTTCTTGCCGAGGTGCCCGAAGTATATGAGCTTACCAATATTCTGCTTTCGCTTACGCCGCATTGCCGCCGTAATGCCGGATTGGTTGACATGCAGAAAGCCTACTACAAGGAAGTACAAACTCATTTTGCCATGTTCGAAGGCTCGCCGCTGGTAGATGCATTGAGTAAGGCGCTCGACGAAGATCCCGGCATGTATCTTTCATTCCGTAATTCGGGTTTTGGCTATACATTCAAATTCGATGAGCTTGTGGAAACAGCCGATTACAAAAACTTCAACGGCCGTTTGGGCATACGCGATTTTAAACTGCAGATTGAAGATTTTGCCAAACGATCAGGCTTCCGCAAGTTTTATGCGCGGCATAAAGAATATTACAATCAGCTTGCTGCCACACACAACCAGTGGGTAAATATGAAAGACATGAAAAGCTGGCTCGAACAGCGTTACCCGGCACGTTTCAATGCTTACCGCGTTATTCTTTCGCCGCTGGCCGGAAACAGCCACCAGATACACACTTTTGACAACAACAAATTCACTGAGGCGGTTATTTTCACTTATTCAGCAGATGCCGCAAACCTGCGCAAGGAAACCGCAGCTGCCACGCGCTACAACCTCTGGAAAATGATTTTTACCGAGCTGGCCAAAGCGTATGCACAACCTGTAGCCGAAGCTACCTCGCTCAATACCGCGCAATGGAACTCCGGCAGTAACAACCGCACGGCCAACGAAACCTTCAATGCCTACATAACTGCAGGTATGCTCGCACTCTACATGAACGACCACATGAACGCCACCGATTTTACAAGCACGTATGCAATGCTGATTGAAAGCATGGAAAAAGAACAGGGGCTGATAAAGTTTGGTGCATTTTCAAACGAAGCACTTGCACAACACCGGAAGGGTGTGGCAGATGCAAACACCCTGCACAGCAATATGCTGGGGTGGATGAAAAATAATTAGTATTTGCTGGGAACCGGTAAAAAGATGCGGCCGTCAGTATGGATGGCCGTATCTTTTTTATTTTTAGGCGTTACTCATCCAAACACCCCAAAAACATGACACGCCTGTTACTGCTTCTGCTGCTTATTCCTTTACAGCATTTTGCCCAGCAACCGTTTCCGTTTATCAACGGCACTTGGCTGCGTACCGATATGCGGATAGACGGAAAGTCGCAATCCCTTTCGGGACAAGTACACAAGCGCACTTTTACCGACAGAAGCATCACACACACCATGCGCGACTCGGTCACAAAGTCAACACGGCAGTGGCACGAAATGTATCGTTTTATACATGACTCATGCTTTATTGCGGTACATGGTTACGAATATTCGGCTACCTGGGTAAGCAGTAATTTCAGACCCGAACACATTTATTGCATCAAACTCCTCACCGATTCACAGCTTACACTTACAACCTCAGAAGGTGGCACACCGATTGAATTACAATTTCGGAAAATTGCCACTGAGTATGTGAGAGACTTTGAGTTAAACATAAATGGCAACAGCAATCAGCAACCGGTTTCAAAAAAACGCGAGCCATTAATTCTTCAAAACACACGCGATACCGGCAGATTCTATACGATTGATCCGTGGCAGCAAGCTGAAGTTTCGTTCGAGTTCCGGAGCGAGGGTGAATACATTTATCTCGAATTCACCGGTTATATTTATCGTGCCACAGACTCTACTGTGTATATCAATTTCAGTTCGAAAAGATATACGAACGATGAAACGAATAATTCGTGGGAATACACAACAAGTAAAGACACGGTTGAAGAATATCTGATCAGTAATTTAGTATCGGTAACGAACAATACGATGAGGCGTGAAATGTGGAAAACAACAGGTGGTTTCTTTATGGCAATAGGCGCAACTGCCGCATTGGTAGCAGCTCCGCTGGCAGGAATAGGATTCAGGCACGATTTTGAAATTAACGAGAGGCGCTATTATAACGTAGCCGTGCCCGGACTGGGTGCATTTTTTACCGGTATGACCCTCGCAATTTTAGCACGCAACAAAACCTACTATCTGCAACTCGAAGATCATGATATTGATAAGCACCTCTGGAAACCTGTGAAATAAAATTTCATTCAGAAAAAAATCCCCGGCACGTCTGTACCGGGGATTTTTGTTTATGCGTGGCACGCTTAGTTCATGGAAAGGTATTCGGCCACGCCGGTGTGTGTGGCGTTCATGCCGCTTTTTCCTTTTTGCCAGTTGGCGGGACAAACTTCGCCTTTGTCTTCGAAATACTGAAGCGCGTCAACCATGCGCAGGGCTTCGTCAACGTTGCGGCCGAGGGGGAGATCGTTTACAAGCTGGTGACGTACTTTGCCTTCTTTGTCGATCAGGAAAAGGCCACGGTAGGCAATAAGTTCTGAAGTGGCGTTAAAACGGCCGTTTTCATCGAAATCAAATTCGCCGTTAAGTACGCCGTAGTTGTAGCTGATGGTTTTGTTGGTATCGGCCACAAGGGGATAGGTGATGCCCTGAATGCCGCCTTGTTTTTTGCTGAGTTGCAGCCAGCCCCAGTGCGACTGTTCGGTATCGGTAGAGCAGGCCACCACGGCTACGTTGCGGGCTTCAAACTCGGCCAGTTTTTCCTGAAATGCATGAAGCTCGGTGGGGCATACGAATGTGAAATCTTTCGGGTAAAAGAAGAATACCACATACTTTTTGCCCAGATACTGATCGAGGCTGAAATTTTCTACAATTTCCTCGCCGTTGATCACAGCAGAGGCGTTGAAGGCAGGTGCCTTTTTTCCAACTAATACTTCCATAATTGTGTGAACTTGAATTGTGTTTGGCTCACGTGGTTGATACCGGATGCAATTTTGCAGCGGCATTTCACGGTTTCGCGGCGCAAAAGTAAGGGGTTTTTATTCTTGCGCGATGTGACCAATATCACGAATTTATTACCTTAACCCAGAATCATACTAATCCCTGCATATATGCTGCACGTCACCCATATATTAATCAGCCCGCTCAGTCCCAACGAAATAAAAGAGAAACTAAGTGAAAAAATGCTTCCTTTTAACGTTGTGAAGCGCAAGGAAAATGCACATAAAATTTTAGAAGGAAAAATATCAGGTAATTCATTCGAACTGATTAACCGTGATACGGATATTAAGGATATGCAGCCTTATATTAAAGGTAAAATCGAACTCTTTGATGATAAATCCAAAATTACACTCAGATTTGGTCTTGTTTCTGCCGACAGAATTGTATTGATTTTAAGCTGGCTCTTGTTTCTGCTTTGTATTCTGGTTATTCCGATATTAAATTATATGTCGATGAGTAATGGTGGTGTTTTTACTTCTGGTGGATTGATACTGATAGCGGTTGGATATTATACAATGAGAAAAATCAACAACCTTAATAAATCATCGGCAAGGGATCTTAACTTGCTTATTGAATTGTTTGATTCAGATGTAATTACTTCCGATGATTTGCTAAGAATTAATAATGAGAAAGAGCCGGAAGGACCCTGGAAGTTGAAAAATGTAAAATAGCATCAACAATTCCTTATTCATAAGTTCCCAAACCGGCGGGCAGCCGTAAAAGGCGTTCCTGTATTTTTCGGGTTGGAAAATGAGTAAGCGTAACCGGATACTGCTAATTGCGCTGGGTGTTTTGCTGCTGGGCGGCGGCGTGTTTGCCTGGCTTCGGCTGGCCGCGCTTAAAACGCCGGTGCGCAATGCGCTTGAGGCCGTGCCCGAAAATGCGTGGTGCATCATTTCCAGCCGCGATCCGCAGCAGCTTTGGGAAAAACTACGCCGGGGCAACCTCATCTGGGAAGAAATTCAAACCCTTCAGTGGAGCCGCAGCGCCACCAGCGCAGCCGTTACTGCCGATTCATTGCTGAAAGCGGATGCCGGCCTGTCAAGCTGGCTCAGCGGCAACACCACGTGGCTTTCGCTGCACCACAGCGCCGCCGGTACGGATGCCCTTGTGGCTGTGAGTCTTACTGCCGCCACCGCCGAAAGCGATGCCCTTCAGTTTCTCCAAAAAGCCGCCGGCAAAACACCTGCCACTGAAACCGTGCGCGGCAAGGCCAGGCTGCTTACGCACCCTAAATGGACGGCTGCGGTATGCGAGGGCATTGTGCTTATTTCCTCACAGCCTGCACTGGTAAACGCCGCCATTGATCAGCTCGAACGCAAACATTCGCTGCTGAACGATGACGGTTTTGCGGCCGTGCTTGAAACGGCAGGCAAAAATGTACCGGCCAACATTTACCTCCATTGCGCCCGCACCGGCGATGTGCTGGCCTCACTGGCCGGAGAATCCGCACAGGCCGAAATTGACCTGCTTCAGCACACCGGAGGATGGATGGAACTTGATGCCACCCTGCGCCCCAACCTGCTGCTGTTAAACGGATATACAAATGCAAGCGATTCGGCAGGGCATTTCCTTGCGGCCTTTGCCGGACAGGAACCGCAACGCACCGAAGTGCAAAGCGTACTGCCTGCAACCACGGTATTGTTTACCAGCTATGCGCTCAGCAACTTCAGCCTCTGGCTCGAAGAGTTTGACAAACAGCAGCAAAAAACCGGCGGTGCCGCTGCCCGCCGCGAAGCACTCGACAAGCTGCACAGCGCCTATGGCTTTGATGCCGAAAACGACCTCGGCACCTGGCTGGGTAATGAAGTAACACTTGCCCTGCTGCCCAATGCCGACGGCAGCACCGAACCGGTGGCGCTGCTCAGCAGCAGCAGCACCGGACTGGCACGCGAAAGCCTCGCCCGCCTGAGCGGTGAAACCGAAGCCGACACCAGCGGGAACAACATCAGCATGCTGCGTGCAAACGGCATGCTGCCCGCCGTATTCGGGCACTTGTTTAGCAGTTTGCACACCTGTTCCTACACGGTAGTGCAGCAATACGTGGTGTTTGCACGCAGTGCAGAAGTATTGCAGCGCATTACTGCGGCCAACGAAAGCGGTAAAACACTGGCCCGCGATCCTTCCTACACCGACTTTGCCTCTAATCTCGGCGAAGAAGCCACACTTGCCATTTACGCCGCCGGCGGCCGTTGCAGCGATCTGCTGCGCAGCAAAGCAGATAATGAATTTGAAAGCCTGCTGCGCAGCAATATGCTGCTGCTTGATAAATTCGACGGCGTGATGCTGCGCTTCAGCGCCACCGAACAAAACCTGTTTTTCACCAGCGCACAGCTTCGCCACAATCCGCAGTCGAAACAAACTCTTTCCTCGCTTTGGGAAACTCCGCTCGATACAACCGTGAGCATGCGCCCGCAACTGCTCGTGAACCACAATACTGAAGGGCTTGATGTGTTTGTGCAGGATGAGGCCAACACCATTTACCTGATCAGCAGCACGGGGAAAATTTTCTGGAAGAAAAATATCGGCGAACGGATTCTGGGAGAAGTGCAGCAGGTAGATGCGCTGAAGAACGGCAAACTGCAAATCTGCTTCGCCACCGCATCGGCTATACATGTAATTGACCGCAACGGAAATAATCTTGCACCATTTCCGCTTAAACTTGCAGCCAAAGCCAGCTCACCATTGCGGGTAATGGATTACGACAACGACCGGAACTACCGTTTGCTTATTGCCTGCACAGATAAGCGCGTTTACAATTACACAATAAAAGGCGAAAAAGTAGAAGGCTGGAAGTTTGCCCCGGCAGCCGATGTGATCGTTACACCGGCACAACACTGCGCCGTAAGCGGTAAAGACTACATTGTATTTGCCGACCGCAGCGGCCGCGTGTATGTGTGCGACAGGCAGGGCGGGATTCGTATAAACCTGAAAGAACAGCTGCCCGCGCCGCTCGATGCATTTACGCTGGAGCCCGGCCGCGACCTTGCACAAACACGGCTGGTAACAGCCGATACGCTTGGCAATGTGGTGCGCCTTTCACTAAGCGGCAACCTCGAACGCCTGCATGTGAGCGATTTCGACAGCCGCCCGGAGTTCAGTTATGGCGATGCGAACGGCGATGGCAGCCGCGAATACATTTTCACGCACGGAAAACGCCTGCAGGTATTCGACCAAAGCAAAAAACTCATGCTTAATCAGAGTTTCGACGGCCAACTCAATGGCCGGGCACAGGTATTCAATTTCGGAAACAGCAATGTGCGTATTGTAGTGAACAGTCAGCAAACAGCACGCTTACACCTTATTCATAATTCCGGTGCCGAATCAGCCGGAAGCCCGGTTACGGGGCAGACCCCTTGCAGCATTGGCCGACTTAACAGCACCACCACCTACACGCTGGTATGCGGCGCAAACGGGCGCTACATCTGCGCATGGCCGGTAAACATTGACTAAACTTGATGTTGTTACAGATAAAACGAACACATCGCTTTTTAGTTAAGCTGGCTCACAACGCCCTATTTAACTATCTTTGCCACACTTAACCAAACCTAAGTTATGAAACGCACTACAGCATTCCTTCTGCTGCTGCTTGGTCTGTTGCCTTTTACGGTAAATGCCCAGCAGGATTTCATAGGCTACACCGCTACCAATTATGCCGGTGTAAACGGTATCGACCTGAACCCTGCTTCAATTGCCGACAGCCGTTTCAAAGTTGACATTATGCTTACCGGTGTCAGCTTTGGTCTTAGCAACAATTACATTGGTCTTCGCAAAACAGCGTTCGACAACCGTGTGGGGCCGCTGCTTCCGCCCGACAGCACCAGCGCATTCCCCAACTTTGAGGATTCGCTCTTTACCGATCGTTATTTGTTTCGCCGCACGGGCGATTACAATAAATCGGTTTATTTCAGCAACCGTGTGCACCTTCCGTCATTCATGATTACACTGAATGAGAAAAATGCACTGGCTTTCACCGGAAGCATCCGCACCTATCTCAATGTAGATGGTGTAGGTGAACCGCTTGCCGAACTGGCCTACTCCGGTCTGGAAAACAGCCAGAACTGGTTGCAGCGCATCGAAAACAAACAACTCAGCATCCAGTACATGACCTGGGCGGAGTTTGGTGTAACCTGGGGCCACACACTGGTTGATCAGAAACAGCACTTCATGAAAATTGGTGTGCGCCCGAAATTGTTGCTTGGTCTTGGCTCGGCTTATTTCTTTGCCGACAACCTGCAATATCTCGTACAGAACGATTCGACACTTACCTTCTTCCGTTCTGAAATCCGTTACAGCCACTCCGACAATTTTGAATTCCCCGATGGCCAGCAGCCCAACTACCGACTTAACTTCAACAGCCCCGGCATTGGTCTCGATCTTGGTTTTGTATATGAATGGCGACCCGATTATCAGAAGTACAAGTACGACATGGACGGCGAAACCGATTTGTGGATGCGCCATAAAAACAAATACAAGCTCCGCGTAGGTGCATCGCTCACCGATCTGGGTTCAATTAAATTCCAGAAAGGCGAATTTGCAAACGACTTTATTGCCGATGTAAATTCGTGGAATGTAAACAACCTTGAGTTCGATTCAATTCCCATCCGCGCATTTGACGATACACTGCGCAACCGTTTCGGAGCGGGCTCGACCACAAATTCTGCCGGCGACTACCGCATGAATCTGCCGCTGGCATTCAGCTTCCAGATTGACTATAACATCTGGAAAGATTTTTATGTGAACCTTACTCCGTTCTACGCATTCCAGTTCCGTAAAAATGCCGAGAAAGTGCATGAGCTTTCACGCATCAGCCTCTCGCCGCGCTGGGATCATAAATGGTTCGGCGTATGGGTACCGATGACTTTTGATCAGCACCGCAACTTCAACATTGGTACCGGTGTAAGACTTGGGCCGCTGGTGCTGGGTACCACCAACCTCAGTCCGTTTATCATTAAGAAAGGCGAACACGGCAATAAAATTTTGTACGGTGCGGATTTCTATATGGCGCTGAAAGTACCCATCCACTACAAAGCCGTTCGCGACCGCGATAAGGATAAGGTATCTGACAAAAAAGACAAGTGCGTAGATGTACCCGGCGTATGGGAATTCCTCGGATGCCCCGACCGAGATGGCGACCACGTGCAGGATTCGGAAGATATTTGCCCCGATGAGCCCGGCCTGAAACAACTTAATGGTTGTCCTGACAAAGACGGCGACGGCATTACCGACAAACAGGATGCCTGCCCGGATGATGCCGGTCCGCAAGAGTTTAACGGTTGCCCGGATAAAGACGGCGACAAAATCATCGACAAAGAAGATGATTGTCCCGAAGAAGCCGGCCTGCCCGAATTTAAAGGCTGCCCGGATAAAGACGGCGACGGTGTAATGGACAAACTCGATCTGTGCCCTGAGAAAGCAGGTCCGGTTGATAACGAAGGCTGCCCCGAAATTCGTTTGCACCTCGTAAACATTGCAGGTCAGAGCATGAACTCTGTACGTCAGGCCAAAGACGGTTCGTTTACATTCGAATCACTGCCGGCTGACTCTGTATGCGTGTTCCGTCTCGACGGTGAGAATACACAAGGCACCAACGATGTACGTGTAATTGTAAACGGCAATTCAAAACGTGCCATCCGCAGCCTGAGCGACGGCCTGTTCCGTTTTGATATTCCGAAGCCGGTGAAAAACAACCTCAAGCCCATGGAAGTGCCTGATGTAGTTGTTCAGCTCACCCAGCAGGAAGCCGAAATCCTCAAGAAAGCATTCGATAACCTCGAGTTCGAAAGCGGTAAAGACATCATCCGCGCTACTTCTTACGCATCGCTCGACGAACTTGCCGAACTGCTCAAGAAGAAGCCGAACTGGAAGCTGAAGATTTCGGGCCACACCGATAACGTGGGCAAACCCGCCGCCAACCTCAAACTGTCTGAGAAACGCGCCAAAGCCGTTAAAGCCTATCTGATGAAGAAAGGCGTTTCGGAGTCGCAACTCAAGACTGAGTGGTTTGGCCAGACACGTCCCATTGCGCCCAACACCACGCCGGAAGGCCGTCAGCGCAACCGTCGCGTGGAAATGCTCATCATTGAATAAGCATCTCACCAGTTAACACAACTACAAACTGCGGGCAATATGTCCGCAGTTTGTATTTTTAGCTGGTTCATCTTATCGTTCCCACAACAAGCTCATCAGCATGATTCACATCATTCAATTCGGAAGCACCAAAACACCGCACATCGCGGAAATGGTTATTCAATGCGGCTTTCAGACGCACATCACCGACTGGCGCGAATTTTCGCAAAGCGATTTGCGTGATGCGAAAGCAGTAATTTTCAGTGGTTCGCCTACCTTCCTTACCGAAGTGGATCATGCACCGTATCACGAAAAATTTGGCTGGGCGAAAGAAGGGAAACTGCCTGTGCTGGGCATTTGCTTTGGCCATCAGGTCATGGGCATTTTGCATGGCGCAAAAATTTATCGCGGCCCGGCCGTGCGCACTTCTGTTCCCATCCGCATTGTAAAACAGGATCAGCTTTTCAAAGGCCTTGGCGAACATACAATCATGGCCGAAGATCACACCGAAGGCATCACGCTGCCCTCGTCGTTCATTCATCTCGCCTCTTCGGCCGATTATCTGATTGAAGCCATGCGCCATCCGGTACTGCCGCTGTTTGGTGTGCAGTTTCATCCGGAAGTGAGCGGGGAAATTGGATTGAAGCTGTTCAGGAATTTCTTTTCCGTAGTACAGTAATACCGCGCAAACCTATTACTAGTTGAATAATCCGGTGAATAATCCAATCACCAACTCTGAAAGATCGGCAATTGAAAAACGGCGGCCCTCCTCTTTATACATAAGAGAAATACCGTAGCCAACCACCGCCAGAAAAAGTATAACCGGAATTATCCAAAGCAAGTGATACATGATACATTTATATAATTAATCACCACTGCTGCTCCCGCTATCGCTGCTAAAGGATGAGGAGTCGCTGCTGAACGACGATGTATCGCTGCCACTCCACGAGGAATTGCTGTCGGTGCCGCTCCACGAGGAATTTGAATCGTGCTGATTGAAATGTGTGTGATTGGAATGCGAATGATTGTGTGAGTGATCGGACAAGTGGGAATGCGGGGGATGATGATATGAAGAAGCATCCATGAAACTGTTATCCGTATTGCTTTGCTGCGACGTATGACCAGTGTTGCGGCCAAACAAATTCGGTTTAATGAAGATCCAGAAGAAAAGGATAACGACAATGATTACGACAGGCGCCATACGCATCGAAATGTAGAGGTTAGTAGTTCAAAAATACAGTTTAGCCTTAATAAACACAATGCAGTGTTAATACTTTAACGTGCCTTCACAACCGGCAGCGGCGGCTTTGTGCTACTTTGGCCGTATGCTGCTCAATTACATCTGGCTTTTCCTGTTTCTCATTGGCTTTGTGGTGGCGCTGGTGCGTTTGTTTGTATTTGGTGAAACAGGCGTGTTTGGCGAACTCACCACCGGACTTTTCGACGGAGCCAAAACGGCGTTTGAAATTGCGCTGGGCCTTACGGGTGTAATGACGCTCTGGCTGGGATTGATGCGCATCGGCGAACAGGCCGGAGCCATTGGCTTTATGGCGCGCATCACTTCACCGTTTTTCAGCAGGTTGTTTCCGGGTGTGCCCAGGCAGGATGCCGCCATGGGGCATATTCTGATGAATTTTTCGGCCAACATGCTTGGGCTTGATAATGCGGCCACGCCGTCGGGGCTTAAAGCCATGCAGCGGCTGCAGGAAATAAATCCGCAAAAAGACACCGCCAGCGATGCGCAGATTATGTTTCTGGTGATAAACACCTCAAGCCTTACGCTTATTCCGGTGAGCATTCTCGCCTACCGCGCACAGGCCGGCGCAGCCAATCCGGCCGATGTGTTTATGCCCATTCTGCTGGCTACGTATGTATCCACACTCACAGGCATTCTGCTCTGCATGTTTCGCCAGCGCATTCGCCCCGATGCCGTGCTGCTGGGCTGGCTTGGCGCACTTACATTGATGGTGGTCGGCCTTGTAGCCATGCTTTACGGCCAGCCGCGCGAAGTGATTGAAAAATACACCTCGGTGGTGGGCAACGGCCTGCTCATAAGCATCATTATTGCTTTTCTGCTGGCGGGCTGGCGGGCGCGGCTCAATTTGTTTGAAGTGTTTGTGGAAGGCGCCAAAGACGGATTCAAAACAGCTGTAAGCATCATTCCTTATTTAGTAGCCATGCTGGTGGCCGTGAGCATATTCCGCGCCTCGGGTGCCATGAAACTCATGGAAAACGGACTGCTGGCCCTCGTACACAGCATGGGTGGCGACGGAGGTTTTGTGCCCTCGCTGCCCACTGCATTTATGAAACCGCTCAGCGGAAGCGGCGCCCGCTCCATGATGGTGGAAACCATGAAAATATACGGCCCCGACAGCCTGCCCGGCCGCATCTCCTGCATCATGCAGGGCGCTGCAGACACTACACTTTACATCGTGGCTGTTTACTTTGGCGCTGCCGGTGTAACCAAAACCCGCTATGCAGTAGCATTCGGCCTGCTTACTGATCTGGCGGGCATTGTAGCCGCAATTTTTGCCGGGTATTTGTTTTTTGCATAGTTGTAACGATGGTTTGGATAAGCTCCACCAACATTGAGAAATTTACCCTGCCAAGACATTCGTTTACACCATTTAAAAACAGCTTTTTACGTGTAAAAAACATGTAATTCAGCCCGCATTTTCAAAAAACGCGGACATTTAAAATAGCCTGCTTTAGGATACAATTTTTGATTTACGGATTATCATTTTTCATTTTCAATTATACATTTGCGCTGAACCAAAAACCAATACACATGACGAACCAGAAATTTTTCGGAGCGGCGCTGTTGGGTGCTGCGTTGCTGCTTGGCAGCTGCACAAAAGAAACAAATGTAGCTGTACAGCCTGCAATGAATGATTACAAGCAACGCACGGCGCTGGAAGTAATTGAAGCGGCATCGCCCGAATACTTCCGTGAGCTGCAGGATGCGGCAAACAACAATCGCGGACCGATTGTAAAAACCGTGCCGGGGGTGTTTGTACCGGGTCAGGGATTCCCCACTATTACTTACAACAACCGTTGTGTAGGGACACAAGGTGTATGTGGTGTAATTATTATCGGTGATCGAAGCGGCGATAATTCGCTTAATGTAATTCCGAGCGACCTGATCTCCGTGGCTGCCGATGTAAGTGCAAGCACCGGCGAAGACGCCCTGATTCTCAATGAACCGTCGCCGGTTATTCGTCTCATTCGCGGATTCCGTGATATTTCGAGCGATGCAGGCGGATTCACGTTTACGTTTGATGAACTGTAATGTATGAGAGGAACCGGACTCTTTTCATGGGGGCTGTTGTTTGCCGCCGCGCTGCTTTGCAGTTGCGGCGGCGGCAGCAGTGCCGTAAAATTTACGCAAACCGGTCATACCGCTGTTGATGAATCGGCTCTCATTATCCGCAGCCAGCCGCAACATATTGCAGCCACAGGGCCCGATCAAATTGCCTTTGTATCGTCGGGCACACTTGGCGTGTACAATTGCAGCAGCGGAAAAATGGTACGTAGTTTTTCTTCGGCCGATTCGCTGAATACCGCATTACGAAAAATTTCCTGGCCGTTTGATTCGGCGCGCGGTATTGTGTATCTGCCTCCCGACACAGCCACAACACTAACAGGCGACGATTTATTCAAACCATTTTTTGGTGTGGAAGCGTTTGACTACAGCAACGGTACGTTTTACATTGTGTATAAAATCAGTATCGACTGGCATTACCGCACACTCGAACTTGCGGCAGCATCCTTGTTCGGAAGTGCGGGCGATGCCGCCGAACAAACAAAAAAACTTTTACAAACACCCGGACTCACCGCCGAAAACTTTCAGTCGTTCGGCAATGCCCAGTTTCTGATTGAAACCGATACTGCTTTTCAGATTCGCCGCATCCGCTACATCAACGAGCAGGATACTGTACGCAAAACCAAAGGTTATGCATTTTGCAGCCTTGCACTTGGCTTTACCGTGCATCAGAATACTATTTACGGCACAGCATACGATTATCCGTTACTCTTTACACTGCCCGAAACGCAACAAATTACGGCTGCCGACAGCCTGCTGCTTGCCGCACAACTTGGCATGAACGAAAGCATAGGCTGGAAACAGGTTGCCCTTCGTACATCAGACATCCCCGGCTATTTATCCGACATACGCGAACACACGCGGCACCGCCTCGCATTTGGAAAGTCTGGCAATGAATTACTGCTGCAAACTGCAGCCGGCTGGTATTTGCTGCCGGAGAAAAAACTGTTTTCGCCTCAACCGGAGTACAGCAAAAAGGAAAAACTTTTTGCCGATTTCGATGTACAGGAAAATTTCTTGTTATACAGTGTGTACAGAGAAGAAGTGAAGGCCGACACCGCTATACAGTTTCGCATTTACGATGCAGAGGCCGGGAAACTTGTGTTTACAAAAGCGATGAACTGCGGTGCGTATTTTGGTAAACATGCAAACACGTATTACTTCATCAACCGCAGCGGTGAGCAGTATTTTATTGATACCTATCAACTTTCCATACAATGAGAATGCTGCTGATACTGATTCCGGCACTGCTCTGGGGTTGCCACCAAGCTGTGAAAAAACAGGAAGCCACAACGCCTGAAATAAACACACTGCAGCAATGGCTCAACACACAGCCACGAAGCAAACATACACTCGTGTTTGCCATGAATGCCAACGACTGCATTCCGTGCATGCGCATATTCAGTCAGTTTTTCCGCCGGCAAAGCATGCGCAATACCGATACCGTGCAACTTGTAGCGTTGTTTAACGAGGTGCGCAGTATTGAGCGCCCGGCCATACTTGAATCGGTATTTCAGCAAACCGATACAGCCCATGTAAAAATTTTGTGGAACACAACGCTGTTTACCGACGCGATTGCGCAGGTAAAAGAAGGCAAAGGTGTTTCGGCGTTGCTGGTGTATGATGAACAGCGGACACTGAAGTTTGCACGATTCGGGAAAACGCTTACCGGACTTGAGCCTGAGCTGGCTGCATTCAGAGAAAAGTAGCGACAGCTATCTTTTGCGTCGCAGCAGAATTACATCGCCCGTTTTTACGGTTGCACCGGGCTTGAGGTTGTTGAGCTTGTAAAGCGCACTGATTTTTACGCCATACTGCTGTGCAATCTGATGCAGGGTTTCGTCGGGCTTTACGGTATGCGAAATTTCGCTGCGCGATTTTTTGCGTTTGGGCTGCAGGTAAATCATCTGCCCCGGCTTGAGCACGGCGTTTTTATCGAGTTCGTTGTATTTGTAAAGCTGCCACACTTCGAGGCCGAGTTCCTGCGCAAGTTTGTAAAAGGTATCGCCTTTTTTCACCACCACACATTTCACATCGTTGTTGCGCAAAATTTCGCGGCCGCTTGCGGTGGCCGAAACGGTATGCGGCTTCGGCTGCGACTGCACGATAACCGAGGGCAAAGGCTGCTGCACATCAAACTCATAAAGCTTGTTGCGTTCGATAATGTCGATGAGACGATCGGCATATTTAGGATCTGTGGCGTAGCCGGCTTCTTTCAGTCCGCGTGCCCAGCCTTTGTAGTCGGTAGTTTTGAGTTCAAACAACGCTGCATACCGTTTGCGCGTGCTGAGAAAATTGGAGTGATCCTGATACGAGTCGTAAACCGATTTGTATTTGCGGAAGCACTCATTCTTCTCATCGTCGTCCTGAATGTAGGTTTCGCCTGTCCACTCGGTATGGCATTTAATACCAAAATGGTTATTGGCATACACAGCCAGGGCGCTGTTTCCGTTATCACTTTCAAGCATGCCCTGCGCCAGCGTAATACTTGCTGGCACCCGCGAGAGCTGCATTTCACGCACCGCATCGTCCTTGTAGCGCGAAATATAGTCGGCAGGCATCAGCTTCCGCTCCGATGGCTGTGCAAAGCCGCGAAATGAAAGCAGGAGAATAAAAAGAATGAGCCGGCTCGGTACAAGGCGCATGCTACAAAACTATGCGGAGCCGGGGTGTGCAAATGGGTGGGGGAAGGCGGGATTTTAACAGGGGGGTGTTGATAGTGGAAGTGCAATTTTCATACGCACTGATTTCTCCTTCCTTTTCCGAAAATTATGAGCCTATCAATTCAAGTTGATTGATTTAACCCAAATAACTAATTCCGAAATCTTAGCACGAATATTTGAAATTGCTTCAGAGTCATTTTCAAAAATAATTATCACTTCAAACAAACAATCAACACCTGATCCAAAAAGCGTTCAACAATTTCACGTACCGCATCATCCTTGTAACGCGAAATATAATGGGCAGTCAACAACTTCCGCTCAGAAGGCTGTGCAAAGCCGCGAAGTGAAAGCAGAAACAGAATAAGCCGACTCGGTTCAAGGCGCATGCTACAAAACTATGCTGAGCCGGGGTGTGCAAATGAAGGTGGGGGAAAGCGGGATTTTAACAGGGGGGATTAGTTGATATGTGAATATTGCCCGCTCTAACCCACAAGAGCTAACTTCTTTCTATACTCAATTTTAATTTCCCCGTCTTCCAAGCCAACTAATAAATCATTATTAACCAACTCAAGTCTATTAATATGAATGCGATCATTAGCAGGTACTTTATCTTTTAATTCAGGAACTATTGTTTTGATAAAAAAAATCTGTTTCGTATTGGGATTATAGACAAAGTCAGAGATGTCAAAAGTTTTTTGTTGTACATTAAACGTACCTGTTATCGAATATTGACCAGCGTGAATAACTACCTCTTCTTTACCTTTTTTCCCATTAGGGTATTGATAACTATTTATCCAATACCCATCTAAAAACCGGTGATTAAAAAGTAAATTTTGAGATGCCTCCAACTGCTCGATTTTCAAATGCAATTCATCACTTAACATCTTCTCTTTCAAATACTGACTTTTAACCTTTTTGACTTCTTCAAAAGTCTCGGACTCTTTATTGATGAGCTCAGTCAATTCAGTCACTTTTCTATTAAGTTGTTGTTTAAGAGAAAAATATTTATCTATCCCTATATACGCATCTTGAAGAATTTTTAATCGTCTTTTTTCACCCCATTTTGTTGTCCACGCATGAAAAGCACGAATCCAGTTCTTGACTATTGGATTCAACAATACGTAACCGATAGCACAAAAAAATGGGATCAAGAATCCATTATAGGGATTTATTGTTTTTTCAATAAAATCAATCAATGAATAGTAGCCTGCACTATTTATATCGTTGCTGTCAAACCAGAACAAACCAACAATTATTCGCCAGTTAGCGATAAGCCAAGATGCTAAAAAAGAGAAAATCAGGGGGTTCGCTACTCTTTCTCTAATACTATCAAGAACATCTTTCATTTTTCGCTAATATTTTTTTTCTAAAATATAAATAATCCATAACAATAAAAATAATTCAATTATAATACACTACAATATCCTTAGATCTGACTATCCCGCCCCGAACACACTATCAATACATCACGCCCCAACTCTCCCTCCCCCACCATCGCATTCACCCCAAACAACATCTTCCCCACATACTGCAAATCCGCATTAATCCCCCACACCGCCGAAACCTCCCTGCAAAACACCTCCAGCTCCGCATCCGCCTGTGCATACCCGCCAAACGTAAACCGCTCCTCCAGCTCCCACTGCGCCGCATCCGGGTAAGGCCGCAACAACCCGCCCACCCGCTCCCTGATGCGCACCGAATCATTCACCACTGCAATGCCGGTTACACGCTGATGTGGTTTTGCAGCTGCTGCTAA
Organism: Bacteroidota bacterium; assembly: GCA_020402865.1. NCBI lineage: Bacteria > Pseudomonadati > Bacteroidota > Bacteroidota bacterium. The sequence continues at coordinate 72,704 of JADBYT010000010.1, forward strand.
CCCCGCCAGTGTGCCGCCGGTGCCTGTAGCGCATACAATGTGTGCATACTTGTATGCTTCGGGCGGAAGCGCGTGGGCAAAACCTTTTACGGCAAGTGCATTAGTGCCGCCTTCGGGCACACTGTAAAATGCACCGAAGCGTTGCTTAAGTTCGCTGTGATACCCGGCATCGTAGCGGCGGCGGTATTCGCTGCGGCTTACAAAATATAACTGCATGCCACACGAAGCTGCAAAGCGCAATACATCGTTAGCATCCGCATGCAACTCATCGCCGCGAATGATGCCCGTGGCCGGAATACCCGCTTCGGCCGCAGCTGCTGCGGTGGCGGCAATGTGATTGGAATATGCGCCGCCAAACGTGAGCAAGGGTAAACCAAGCTGCTGCGCTTCCAGCACATTGTAATAAAGTTTGTAATACTTGTTGCCGCCATAGCGCGCATGCACCAGATCCATACGCAGCAGTGCCACCTCCATGTCAGAAGGCCAGCCGGGAAGCGGTTGTACAACTTGCAGCGGCGCAGCAGGCGGCAGTTTAAGCATGCACAAAGATGCGAATTCCCTGCGGTGAATAACAGTAAAGCCAAACGCAGCCGGCGGCACACTGTTGGCAAACATGACCCTTATCCGGATTCTGTGCCGCCGAACTGCGATACTGTGCGGGGAACACAGCAGGCCTCTTTCCCCCGGGAAAAAACTAAGACGATTTGTAGGCCACTTCGTGATACGTTTTTACATGCGGCCCGAGGAAAATGCGCGCATAATAACGTACCAGCGTAATACCATCAATCACAAAACATAAGGAAGCTATTACGGCAAGCAGCACCTGACTGGTGTGGATATGACTGAACAACAAATCTTCGCCAATGAAAGTGCTGGTAATGGGAAAGCCCGACATACCCAAACAGGCCATTAAAAACACAAGTGCAATTTTGGGATGCTCCCAGGCGTGACCATAAAAATGATTCAGGTCGGCTTTCTCAAACAACGAAAGCCGGCGCAACGCCAGATAACCAACCAGTCCGGAAATACCCACACCGCTCAGATAGAGCATGAGATGCGAAAAACTAAAATGCTCATTGAACGAAACGGCCAGCGCCATCCAGCAATGATTCATTACAATAAGTATCCAGCCAAGCATAATATTGCGGCGTTCTGCAAAGGCTTTGAGCACCATAAACAAAGCCACCACAGCCAGCACAATGGGTAAATTATGCTGGATGTAATGCGGCAGTTTATCGTCGGCAAGGTGCAGCAGCCAGCCAAGCATGTAAAGCGGAATGAAAAGCAGCATAAGATTTTTTACGCTTATACGATTCATCCATTTCCCGGCACGGCGCAAGGGCTCCCAGATAATGCGCTGTAAAAACGAATCGAGGTTCCACTCCTTAAGGCAAAGCATGTAATACGTGTATTCAATTTTGCGGGGCAACGTATCTTCAAATGTATGCTCGCGCGGCTTGAAGTTGTAAAACTGCTCGCGGATGAGATAGCTTACTACCGATGGCGACACCAGCAACTGATAGGTGCGCAAAAATGCATTGCCCGCAAAATGAATAAGCGCAAGTGTTTCCAGCCCTGCCGCCACTTCAATAAAAATGAGTCCGATTTGTGCTGCAGAAGCATAGGCAATCTGACTTTTTACCGACGACTGCACACGCGCCACGCCCGATGCTATGAAGCTGGTTACGGCCCCAAGCACACCAATTAAAATACGCACCGAAAACTGATGCTCCCAAAACGGGAAGGTGCGTAAAAGCAAAAACACACCCATGTGTACAGCCAGCGAACCGTAAAAAATAGCCGACGATGGCGTCGGCCCCTCCATAGCACGAGGCAGCCACGAGGTAAACGGCAACTGCGCCGATTTTGCTGCTGCTGCAATAAGAATGGTTATTGACAGGGCAAAGCCAACCCACGATTGTGTGGTGAGTAAATGATGTACCTGATCGTAATTACTAAGCCGCTGAAAAGTGATGTTCTCGTGAAAGAGATGATGACTGATCCACATGGCAAGAATCAAACCCACATCACCAATACGATACACCGAAAAAACCTTCATGGCATTTTTCACCGGCAAATACCTGTCGCGGTAAAATGCAATGAGCAGGAACGATGAAATACCAAGCACTTCCCAGCCGATAAACAAAGTTTCGAGATTACCTGAAAATACAACCAGGTTGTAACCGGTGAAGAAAAATAAAATGGTATTGAAGTAGCGGCGGTATCCCGGTTCACGATGCAGGTAGTAACGGCTGTAACGTGTAACCATAGTGGCAAGCAACGATCCTGCCAGCAGATAAACAACTGTCACTTTATCGAAACAAAAATCGAGAAAGAACTCATAATCGGTGGAACGATAGAGTGAAATGTCTTTCAGATTAAGTGTAGGATGGCCGTTAAACAACCAGTACACCACGAACATCAGCGCACTGAGCAGGTGAATGCCCGTTGTACCAAAAGCGACTGCAGAAATGAGCGATTCGCGGCCGCGCGGCAAAACCAGACTTACCAGAAAACCGGCAAGTGGCAGAAGGATAAACAAATGAAGCAGGTGATCCATATCAATTTAAATTTTGCAGCATATACACAGGGAAATTATCAGCATGCTGTTCGAGCAGCAATTCGAGATTGCGTACTGGAAGCGAAGGCATGGAATCGAGACTGAGCGGTACAAACGTTTCGTTTTTGAAAATGTAAAACGAACGTGTGAGCGGATGCACAGCCACAAGATGCACCCAGTTGTTTGCAAACCATTGATAGGTGTCGGCATTCTGGCTGATAGCTTTAAGCACAACATCCGGAAAATGTTCCACGATGACCAGAAGCCGTACCGGATCATGTACCTCAATCATTTGCGAAGGCAGGCCGGGACGAAGATCGCCGTCGATACCATTGGCTACGCCAATAAGCCCCATTACATTGTGTGGAAGTTTTGTACCAGCGCCGAGTTTTTGATTATCAACCCGCGAAAAATAGTATTCGAGGTTAATACCACCACATACCGGCGCTACTGCCTTAAGAATATTGAACAGGTAATTTCCTTCCGGGTCGATCTGATAATTGTATGAATTGAGAAAGGAGCGCCGGTCGAGAAAAAGTCCGCGGGTAAGGCTTCGCCGGCCAACCACGCAAAGCGCATTTGTGGCGTGGTTAAGTTCAGGGCGCGGCTCGAAAAGTGAAACCGATCTGAGGCGCATCTGTTCGTGCACTTTATGCGGTGGCATCTTTTTGTTTACCAATTCGAAGCGACGGGCACGCTCTTTTGCGTTGGCATCGAGTGCTTTTTCAAACACGAGGAGATTTTGCTGATGCAACTGCGTCTGTGCAGGCGAAAGTTGTTCTTCGTCGTAAAACAAAGTTTCGTCGCGCGTGGTGTCATGTAAGCCACCCACAAAACGGGTATGCGCCGGAATATGGATACCGAGAAGCTCAAGTCCTTCGCGCACTTTTGGGTGGTTGGCCATGAAGCAGAACACACGTGCATTTACCGAACCCGGCCTTCCCGAACATGCACCGCAGTCGTAGGCTGCATAGTGCGGATTATTGATACTGCTTGAGCCGTGTCCTACCACATACACTAACGGCGAAAAATTGTCAATCAGTCCGATGCTTCGCAACTGAGCTTCCACTCGCTGAATCATTTCGGGCACAGTAAAGCCTACCTGCAAACCATGCTCATGATGTTCGGGGTGCGTACACTCTACGGTAAGCTGCGAGAACTGATCCATGTGCCGCAGCGATGAAGCTGCCGCAGCCGTCATACGCGGCCTGAATAAACTCACAAACAACTGCAATGCCGACCAGAAGCCAAGCGTTTGCGAAATGAGCCAGCCCGGCAGTAGTCGGTGAGTGTGCCGTGTAAAGTGAATTTCCTTTTTACGTGTTTGTGCTGCGCCGTTTTCCTTGATCAGAAATTTTGGTGTAACCGGGGCCGGACAAAGCTTGGTGGTAAACTTGCCATGATCGGGCTGATAGAAAAACTCCACACCAAAGAAGCCCGGTGTGCCAAATGTTTCGCAGGCCGGCTCTTGCTGTTCAATGTAACGCCGCAGCGAACACTCGCGATCGTCGATACAAAATACAGCCTGAAACTTACGCTCAGCCGGCTTATCGGGCGCCACAGCAGGCAACGATTTTATTCCACCAAGCACTTTCCGGTAATACGTCCACTCCAGCGCCTCCTGCCACATGCTGAGCACTTCGCCGGCCTCGGTTTGAGGAACAGAAGCAAACAAATCAGGCAGCGGATTATCGAGTCCGGTGGCCACAGGAGCCCACACCACGCCAAATTCCTGATCGAGACAATCAATCTCCAGCAAAAGCTCGAGCACAATTAAATCGTGTAGTGTGATTGGTTTGCGGTCGATAAGTGTTTCGGGCTGCAGTTCAATTGCGGCCACCATGCCCGACCAGCCCTGATGCGCAAACTGCTGATCAAACAAATAACGTTCGTAATACGCTGCATCACCCACCACAATTTTCAAAAGATGCGCAAGTCCGCAATGTCCTTCGAGCAGCATGCTGCGTACTCGTGCTGTGGAAAAGAAACTGGTAAAACTGCTCTTTTCCAGAATGCGCAATGAACTAAGCAATCCTTTTTCATGCACCGGGAAATTGTGAATGGCAATACCTTGATCGAGATAGCTGCAGAGAATGCGAAACAAACGCGGATGTACACGCGAATCGAGATCAAGGCGATACACATCGCGCCAGCGGCTTCGCAATTGCCCGATACGTGCGCATACATTAGTCTCGTAATGCTTTTCAAGCATGCAATGCATCCACCTGTCAAGCTCACCCGAACCTTTCCGGGCAAGCAGCACATCCTCCAATACACTGTGATCAATTTCACCGGCCTGATAATAATTCCTGTATTCGGCTACCGACAACGAGGTTTTGTAGCCAAACACAGCTTCAGCCTGACGCAATGCTTCATCAAACGGCAAATGCTGAAATGCATGAAGTGTATTGTGGTGAATAAAATCTTTAAGCGGTGCCTGCGCAGGCAGGTAATGACTAAGTCTGTGCAGCACTTTGTGTTCATTAAAATCGCTCTGCTTTTTCATCAGATTATCCCTTTCTTTTGCTTCATTCGTTAAATTAAAATCTGATACTGGATATAATACATCCCTTTGCGCAATGCACTGCCGGTAGCGGGTTCGCCGGCGGCATTGAGCGCAAATACCGGACGGCTCTGATAGTTGAGATTGAGCTTGGCATTGTGTCCGTTGATCAGCCAGTTTACTCCACCTTCAAATACATTTACCGGTTGTTTGAACGCATCCCATTTTGCACTAAACACCGAAACCACCAGCTGGAGTTTTCCGTGACTGGCTGTAAACTTTGCCGGGAGTAAAAATCCGCTTTGCACATAAACAGCCGAACCCGTGCCCGCCATCGGAAATGCATCACCAAAGCCTGACACCGTTTTACTACCGGCCTCAAGCCCGTTGGCCACATTAAACACCCCTACATTGCGGTAGTAGCCGGGCCCGAAATCGTAATGAAAGTAGCCGCCATACACAGTTAATGCGGTTCCGGTTTCTTTATTCAATGGAAGATCAAGAAATACATCGGCGGCGAACAAAGCCATCGGGTGCGTAAGTACAGCTCCTTCCGAATTGCGGTAGCGCATCATATCAGGCTGATAAACCATCCCTGCTCCGATATTAAACACTTTCTTTTTACCCAGATAACACCCGGTAGTATAAGGAGTAACATTAGTTTCCTTATCAAAAAACTGATACTGCACATAAGTCTGCTCCTGCAAACGCGCCGGAGCCGGATTATAATATGCACGCGAAGCCAGCGATGTATCGGAAACAGAAAAACCATTCATGGTTTCAATCGCAAAAGGCTTACTGAGGACAAATCGGTAATCAATACGTCCTATCTTACCTTTTGAATAAACAGAAAGTTTCCGGAGAAACTGATCCGTTACATCATTGGTAGCCTGCTCAAACAACGGTGCATCCGACATCAGGAATAAAGCCACCGAAGGCGATGCATAACGACCAAGTCCGCTCCAGCCGGTAAGCCCGGCACCAATACTGAGGTAATTTGGCAACACTTCATATTCGGTAACCAGATCATGAAAGAAAGCGCCCGATTTGCGTGCCGAAAGCGAATTGAAATTATTAATACCAAACTGTGAATACACAAACACCCGTGGAGCAATTTTCCCAAACAACTGCATCCTGAACCGGCGTATCCCGATATCAAATACATCGCTCTGCCTTTTACCGAAAAAGGTACTGCCCGGATTGTTCTGATTGTAGCGCACCCAGGTTTGCAAACACACGGTTGATTTAAGGTATAACGAGCTATCAGCACTGAGATACATCGCAAGACCATCTTTGGTTCGCTTCGTATTCTGTGCAGGCAACAAGAGGTGTATAATTACTGCGCTGAGCAACAAAAGAATTTTTCTCATAGCTGCCCGAATTAATTCAATACCGAAATACGTGTAGCAGTAGGCTCGGCCGACATGGCTTTCATTCCTTCAAGGCCGAGAATGGAAAATGAACCGCCTTCCGCTTCTACATCATCTTTGATGGTTTGAATAGTTTTAAGAGTGGTATGATCAACCATTTTCACCCTCGAAAAATCAACCGTAACATCACCTTCAACCGGAATTTCCATCAATGCTTTTTTCAATCCGAGCAAATTGGTAAACACTGCCGAACCTTTAATACGCACGATATAAGTCCTTCCATCGGGCTGCAATACTTCGAAATCGGAGCGGAACATATTGCGTAAACCGGCACCATTTACGAGATGAATAATGAACTTGATAAGTACACCGGAAAAAACACCGATGAGCAAATCGGTGGCAAGTGTGAGCACGAGGGTGCTGATGAAAATTAAAAACTGTTCTTTGCCGATGTGCCAGGTATGAATGAATTCGCGCGGGTGAGCCAGCCTGAAGCCTACAAAAATGAGCATGGCTGCAAGTGCGGCATTGGGAATCATTTCGATGAGCGGCACGGCAGCAATAAGGAAGATGAGCAGAAACAGGCCGTGAAAAAAATTGGCCCAGCGCGTGCGCGCACCATTGGCCACGTTGGCCGAACTGCGGGCCACTTCCGAAATCATGGGCAAACCGCCAAGTACAGCCGAAAGGGTGTTGCCAAGGCCCACTGCTACCAGATCGCGGTTGGTGTCTGACTTGCGTTTGAACGGATCAAGTCCGTCTATTGCTTTGACTGTAAGCAACGATTCGATGCTGCCGATGAGCGCAAACAAGATTACATATTGTACAAATGCTCCGGGGTGTGCGGTGATGGCAGAGAAATCAACGTTGAACCCGATTTTATCAAACAGGCTGCCCACTTTTACCAGCGCGTAGGCTGGCTCGTCGGTTTTAAAATTCATGAGTATGCCAAGCGGAATAGCAATACCGAGTACCAGCAGCGGCACCGGAATTTTCTTCACCAGCGGATGTTTGATTGCCGAAAGCCCAAAGAGAATACTTAGCCCGAGCAGACCAATTATTTCGATATGCCAGTTGGCATGTGCAATGCTTTCGGGAATCATGGCAAACAATTCGAGCGGCTCTTTTCCTTTAAGCAGCGAGGGATCAATACCCAGCAACGTATGCACCTGCTTGGAAATAATAATGAGTCCGATGGCTGCCAGCATACCGTGAATGGCTGCGGCCGGAAAAAAATCGGAAAGTTTGCCAAAGCGCAGAAAGCCAAAAACAATTTGCAGCAAACCGGCTACTAGAATTGCCGCCAGCGCCATTTTCCAGCCATTTTCGCCTCCGCCGAAAGCAGCCACAGCACCTGAGCAAATAACAATAAGCCCCGCAGCCGGCCCTTTAATGGTGAGTTTTGACCCGGCCACCAGACTTACTATTACTCCGCCGATAATGGCTGTGAGCAATCCCATTACTGGAGGGAAATCGCTGGCTTTGGCAATTCCTAAACTAAGCGGCATGGCAATAAGAAATACCAGAAAGCCACTGAGCGCATCGCGCGTGAAATTTTCTTTTAAGCCCGCCAGCCCGTCTTTGGGCAGCAGTTTCTTATTTAACTGATTCATAAAAATCGGATGAATGATGTTTTCGGTTAACTCACTTCAGAAAGAGGTTGTACCGGTGTGCGACACGTTTAACCGGCATGCACCGGCAGTGGCACTTAATTTTTCAGGCACAACAAAAAGCCCTGCCGCAAAAAATGCAGCAAGGCCACGAAAACATCAGAAATCAAATACGGAAATTCTGCTGCGCCACAAAAAGCGGAACGGCACCTGCCGTTATCTCATTGCGGCATACCCATGCAACCGGAGTGTGCGGTGCCGGTGCTAAAAGCAGATAAAAAAGTTCGAGCACCGGAAGCGTTTGTACAGCTTCGAGATGCTCTTCGTTTTCATAATCCTCGGTATCGGTCAGAAATTCAAAACCACCATTGGTATTCGTCTGACTGTGTGCGGCATTGAAGCCGTTTTGCTTTAACTGCGGCAGTTTTGAAACCTGTGCCGCAGAAAGCTGAACCTGAAGCGCGCAGAAAAGCAGCAGCAGTATTGCTGCAAGACTTCTTTGTATTAATCCGTGCATCTTCATCAGAGCAAAAGTAAATGGTTTTTCCAAACAAGTTGTACGCTAACCAACACCGAAATGTTAAACTTTTCTCATTTCTCAGCCCTACCGGGCGGTTTGACTGAGGTTTGTAATGAGTCTCAGGCACGTCCACTCCATAAATTTTCCATATTTTCGCGCCTTCATCCGAACTCATGCAGCGAAGTTTCGTCACCAACTTAGTCATTCTCCTTTTCCTGAACCTGCTTATAAAGCCGTTCTGGATTCTGGTTATTGAACCAAATGTGCAGAATGAAGTGGGCAACGCTGCTTACGGCGAGTACTTTGCGCTGTTTAACTTTTCGTTTCTGCTCAACATCCTGCTTGATGTAGGCATTACCAATTTCAACAACAAGAATATTGCCCAGAACAGCCACCTGCTTACCAAGCATTTCTCGGCGCTGTTTGTGCTTAAGCTGGCGCTTGCAGTACTTTATATTATTGCCACTATTGTGGTCGGACTAATTATCGGATACGATACGCGGCTGCTCAAACTGCTGCTGATGCTGGGCTTTAACCAGTTTCTGATTTCGATGGTGCTTTACCTGCGCTCGAATTTGCAGGGGCTGCATTTGTTTAAGACGGATGCGTTGATTTCGGTGCTCGACAGGGTGCTGATGATTGCCATTGTGGGAACGATGCTGTGGACCAACCTGTTTCCGCGCCGGGTGGATATTATGGACTTTGTGTATGCGCAAACGGTGGGCTACCTGATTACGGCTGCGGTGGCGTTTTTTGCGGTGGCGCGGCATACGCATACCGTTAAACTGCGGTGGAGCCGGCCGTTTTCGGTAATGATTCTGCGCAAGAGCTTTCCGTTTGCGGTGCTGGTGCTGCTGATGACCTTTTACAACCGTATCGACTCGGTAATGCTTGAGCGTATGCTGCCGCAGGGCGATGCGGTGAAGGCCGAACGCCTGAAAGTGCTGCGCGATCCTGATCTGGTGCTTAACGAGGCCGAAAAGCGGGAACGCGATGCACTGGCCGACGAACTCGAACATTCGGGACCGGAGCAGGCCGGTATTTACGCCAAAGCCTATCGCCTGCTTGATGCCACCAACATGATTGCCTACCTGTTTTCGGTGCTGCTGCTGCCCATGTTCTCGCGCATGCTCAAGTTCCGCGAATCGGTGGAGCCGCTGGTGAAGCTTTCATTTACCCTGCTCATTACCCCGGCCGTGGTGATTGCCGTAGGATGTGCCTTTTACCGCGAGAACCTGATGGGCATGCTTTATGGCACTGAACATCTGGGCGATGTGACTTTTGTGTTCAGTGTGCTGATGAGTTGTTTTGTAGCCATTTCCACTACCTATATTTTCGGCACACTGCTTACGGCCAATGGCAATTTGCGACAATTAAACGTGGTGGCGCTTTCGGGCATGATCTTCAACGTTGGCATGAACTACCTGTTTATCAAACACTTCCAGATGGAAGCACGGGGCACGGCCATTTCCAGCCTTGCCACACAAGTGCTTACAGCTGTGGCTCAGGTACTTATTGTGCAACGCTGGTTTAAATTCCGCGTAAACTGGCGGCTGCTTACCACACTGGTGGTTTATACAGCGGGGGTCATTGCCATTGCACAGGTTTGTCACACCTACCTGATGCAGCCGGGCAAATCAGGCTGGATTTTAGGATTTATCGTAATGACCGGCACTTCGCTGGCCTGGGCATTTGCCACAAGGCTGATCAGCGTGAAGGGGATGTTCCGGATAATGAAATACGGATAATCTTTTTGGGGGATGTGGCAATAAATTGCCTTGAAAACCGTTTAGCGGCCTTTTGAAGGGCTGGCAACGGTTTTTTGTTACTTTTGCCCCTGCCCGAAGCGGGGTGTCCCCATACCACTTTGCCGGAGGCGCACACACATCAGGAAACACAACTTTCGTTCATGACAACCCGAAGCAACGAAAATTCATTCAATTCAGCCAGTCTGCTCGACTTTCTCTGGCGCTGGCGGAAACCGTTAATTATCATTGGCATTGCAGCAGCAGCCTTGTCATCGGTGGTATCACTCATGATCCGCGAAAAATTCAAATCGTCGGTGATCATGTTCCCTGTACAATCGAACTCCATTTCAAAGGCCCTTCTTACGGAAGACGTAACCGGCAAACAGGACGTACTTCAGTTTGGTGAAGAAGAGCAGGCCGAGCAAATGATGCAGATTCTGAATTCAGACGAAATCCGTTCTGCCATCTGCAAGAAATACAACCTGATGGAGCATTACCGGATTGACACGGCCGACAAGTACAAAAACACCCGTTTGTATGAGATGTATAACGATAACATTTCGTTCAAGCGCACGGAGTTTATGTCGGTTAAAGTGGAAGTGCTGGATGAAGACCGTGTAATGGCTGCGGCTATTGCCAACGACATTGCGGCGCTGCTCGACTCCACTAAAACACGTATGCAGCGCGACCGTGCCGGCCAGGCTTTCCGTATTGTGGAGGCTGAATACCTTTCGAAAAAAGCGGAAGTGGAAGGCATGCAGGATTCGCTGGCCAAGCTGAACAAAGCAGGTGTATATGACTACGAATCACAATCGGAAGTAACCAGTGAGCAGTATGCCATTGCCCTTGCCAAAGGCGATCAGCGTGCGCTTGCCTCACTGCGCGAACAGCTTAACATCATTGCCTCATACGGTTCGGCTTATATGTCGATTCGTGAAAACCTCTATATCCAGCGCCAGCAGCTTAACCTGCTCAAAACAAAGTACGAGGAGGCCAAAGTGGATAACGAACAATCGCTTACCTATAAGTTTATCGTAAACAAAGCCTTCCCGGCCGAACGTAAATCGTATCCGGTACGTTGGCTTATTGTGGCGGTAAGCACAGTAACAACTTTAATTTTCGGTGTACTGGGACTTATTCTTTTCGATAATATCCAACGCATCCGAAAGCAAACTCAACAACCTTCCTGATCCAAAAATGTCAGACCTTTTCGAGCAATCCGGCCTGCTACAGATAGCCCGTAAGCGTTTTTTGCACCTTAGCATTATTGGTGCTCTGGCAGCCGTATGCAGCTTTGTTTTTTCGGGAGAAACATTTATCAAACCACGCTATAAATCAATGGCGGTGGTTTATCCGGTAAATATTATCCCTTATTCAAGCGAAACTCCTTCGGAGCAATTGCTGCAATTGTTCAACTCTACCGATGTGCGCCAGATGATGGTACGGCGTTTTAATCTTTCGAAAGCCTATTCTATTGATACCACTGTAAAGGCCGGGAAAGCCCGTTTGCTGGCTGCTTACGATGAAAACGTAGAAGTGCGTAAAACAGAATTTGAATCGGTACAGATTTACATTTACGATACCAATCCCGATTCGGCCTGTGCAATGGTGAAGGCGCTGATCGGGTTTGTAAATGTGAAAGCACGCAGCCTGCAGCGCGAAAAAACACAGGAAGTAGTAAACATTTTTAAAGGTCAGTTGCTGCAAAAGCAGATGCAGATTGACACGATGGAAAAAGAAATGCAGTTGCTGCGCGAAAACTACGGCCTGCTCGATTATAAAGGACAGGCGCGCGAGGTAACACGCGGCATTCTTAAAAACGACGGCCGCAATGCCAAGGCTGATACGCTTTACAACAACCTGCGCCGCAAAGGCGGTGATCTGCTCTGGTATAGCGACCAGCTTGCACAGCTTCGCAAAGATTATGGTAATGTACGCTCCGAATACGACCGCGCACTGAGCGACCTTACCAAAGAGCTCACCTATTCAAACGTGGTGGCCTCGCCCTACCCGGCCGATTCGAAATCCTATCCCGTGCGCTGGCTCATTGTGGTTGTAACCACCTGCTCGGCACTTTTCTTCGGCTTCCTGCTTTTTCTATTGCTCGATAAAAAAACAAAAGCACCCGCGCATGCAGCCTGATACACACATAGCCAACAAGCGCACGCTCTGGTGGGTGTATGGCTGGTGTGCCATTTTTCTGGCGGCCAATACGGTTTGCATGCTCAATGAATTTTACTGGCTAAACCTGCTTCCGGCGGTATTACTGGTGGCCGCTCTGGCCATTTTTGCACTCGATAAACTGCTCCTGATCTGCGTGTTTCTTACGCCGCTTTCGGTTGTGCTGGCCGATCAGGATATCCGTATCGGGCTTAGCTTGCCGGTAGAGCCTTTGCTGGCGGGCATTCTCATGCTCATGCTGCTGAAGTTTATACAGCAGGGCAAATTCGACCGGCGTTTCCTTGTGCATCCGGTTACAATGGCCATATTGTTTAATCTGGCTTGGATTGCGGTAACCACTATGACCAGTGAAATGCCGCTTGTATCGCTCAAATTTTTCATTGCCCGCCTGTGGTTTGTGGTGCCGTTTTACTTTCTTGGTGTGCAGCTGTTCCGCAACATGAGCAATGTGCGCCGTTTTCTCTGGCTCTATATTCTGCCTTTTACCATTGTTATCGGCTACACCATTTTCAACCACTCGCTCTACGGCTTCGATCAGGATTCCGCACACTGGGTAATGTCGCCCTTCTACAACGACCACACCGCATACGGCGCGGCGCTGGCCATGTTTTATCCGGCCATCATTGCATTTACCATGAGCCGCCGCTACGGAATTAACCTGCGCATTATTGCCGGGCTGCTGCTGCTCATTTTCACTACGGCACTTGTATTCTCCTATACCCGCGCAGCGTGGGTGAGCCTTATCGGTGCGCTCTTTCTGTTTATTATTCTGCGCCTGCGCATCCGGTTTATATACATTGCAGGTGTAGTCATTACGGCCATTGCCATTCTGCTTTTTTCGTGGACGGATATTGTAATGAAGCTCGAAAAAAACAGGCAGGACACTTCCGATGATCTGGCCGAGCACATTGAATCCATTTCCAACATTTCTACCGACGCGTCCAACCTCGAACGCCTCAACCGCTGGAGTTCGGCCATGCGCATGTTCGATGAGCGTCCGTTCTTCGGCTGGGGACCGGGCACATACAGTTTTCAGTATGCTCCGTTTCAGCTTTCGGGCGAAAAAACAATCATCAGCACCAACGCCGGCGACCTCGGTAATGCACACAGCGAATACATCGGCCCGCTTTGCGAAAGCGGTGTGTTCGGACTTTTGTCGATGCTGGGTGTGGTGATTACAATAATATGGACCGGCTGGCGGCTTTACCACCGCATGCAGCCCGGCGAAATGCGTTCGGTGCTGCTGGCTGTGCTGCTGGGGCTGGTTACGTATTTCATTCACGGCACGCTCAACAACTTTCTGGATACCGACAAAGCGGCCATTCCGTTCTGGGCCTTTGCAGCCATGCTGGTGGCAGCTGATATTTGGCTGGTGCCTGAGAAAAAAGAGAATGAGGTTTCGGAAACCGATGCCCGTTAGTGCAATCTGCAGGTAAACAGCGCAATATCATCTACGTAGTTCAGATGCTCCTTGTGCGCTTCAATCTGATTGAGCAGCATGGCATTGAAATCTTTGGGCGTTAGCTCGTGCTCCTCCCATGCAAGGTACTGCAGACGTTCTATACCAAATTCTTCACCAGCCTCGTTTGTTTGCTCCACCAGCCCGTCAGTATAGCAGCACAGCATGGAGTTAGGACTGATGTTGAGAATACCTTCTTTCACTTTACTCAACTCATCAACCATGCCCAGACCGGTGCAGCCAATGGTAAGCTGCGTAACACCGTCGGACGCGATGAGAATGGGCGGATTGTGCCCGGCGTTGATGTAGTGCATTACGCGTGTAACCAGGTTGTACTTGGCTACAAACAGCGTAATGAAACGATCGCCTTTGGCACTGTGGTTTACTTTGGTATTGAGTTCGCGCACAAGCTCGGTAAGATCAGGCATATACTGAAGCAGCACGCGGATATTTGCCTGAAAGTTTGACATAAGCAACGCGGCCGGCACGCCTTTTCCCGACACGTCGGCTACGCAAAGCGCCACCTCGTTTTCGTTGATGCGCACAAAATCGTAGTAATCGCCGCCAACCTGAAGGTGGGGCAAATACACGGCATTCATATCAAACTGCTCGTCGTTGGGAAGCTCTTCGGGAAAAAGCTGGCGCTGTACTTCCCAGGCCAGTTCGAGTTCGCGGCGCATGGTAGCCTGCCGGATATTGTCTTTGGCGAGCTTCTTGTTTTCAATGGCTACCACGATAATGTTGGTAAGCGTTTGCACAAAAGGCAAATGCTTGATGGCCGCACTCATTCCGCTTTCATCCTCATCAATATCACCCACCAGCACATAAGCCAGCGGCAGCGATTTATGGTAAACCGGAATAATGATTTCGAACGAACGTTCAAGCGGATGCGCGGCAATGTCGATGGTACGTATATCGGTAATACCGGCAAATTCGCTGGCCACATCAATATCGGCAAACGAATTATCAACCCCGAACTGAAGCAGGCAACGCCAGCCCTGTCCGTCGAAACTGAACAGCACCAGTTTGCCGATGTTCAGATTATCACGCACAATTGACTCGAACGTGGTGAGCAGTTCGGAGGTTGAAACGTTGTTGTTGATGGAGTTGGTAACTTCAAGCAGCGCATTAAGTTTAAAATCCTTAATACGCTTGGCGCTGAGCCCAACACTGCCTCTGCTGTTCTTTACCATCATGCTAAATTTACCAGCTTCTGAGCAGGGGAGATGCTAAAATTAGACAAATACCTGAGTTTAACCGACAAATGGCCGGAATAAATTCAGAAAAGGCCGGATTACAGTCCGGCTTTGCGGAATTTCTCAATCCACCCCGGCAGCTGGCGCATGCTGGCCATTTCGCGCAGGCGCTGCCGCGAATCGTCGCTCGGCGAGCCAAACTGCACGGAACCGGCTGGAATATCTTTTGTTACACCCGACTGTGCCATAACCACGGCTCCGTCGTTTATCACCAGATCGCTGGCAATGCCCACCTGGCCCCAGAGTGTAACACGGTTGCCAATGCGGCACACACCGGCAATGCCCACCTGCGCAGCCAGCAAACACATTTCGCCGATTACCGTATCGTGGCCGATATGCACCTGATTGTCGAGCTTAGTATGGCGGCCAATTACGGTGTCGCCGGTAACACCGGCATCAATGGTGCAGCCTGCGCCAATTTCCACGTGATCGTGAATGACCACGCGGCCGCAGGTTTGCAGTTTCTCGAAATGATCAGCGCGTTTTTTATAGTAGAACGCATGCCCGCCAATGATGGCGCCTGCATGGATAATTACATCGTTGCCGATTACAACATTATCGTAAAGCACCACGCCCGGCATAAGCACACAGTTGCGGCCTACGGTTACCTTGTTGCCAATGTACACGCCCGGATGCAGCACGGTGCCCTCGCCCACTACTGCGGTATCGCTTACGGGTTTGAGCGAGTAGCTGAGCGGCTGAAAATGACGCACCAGCGTGTTGAAGGCGGTAAACGGCTCGTCGCAGAAAATAAGCCCCTTGCCTTCGGGCGCATCTACTTTTTTGTTGATGAGCACAGTGGTGGCTGCGCTGCTCAATGCTTTGTCGTAATACTTGGGATGATCGACAAACATGAGGTCGCCGTGTTCAACCATGTGTACTTCGTTGAGACCGGTAACGGGCAAATTGGCCGGGCCGGCATACTCGGCGCTGAGCAGTGCGGCCACATCGGCCAGGGTGTGCGGTGTAATTTTCATTGCAGGTAAAGGTACGAAGCCGGAAGGTTTGAACGGAGGGAAAGCGGTATGAATTTATAGCCCGGGCTGAACGGAAAGCCTGAGCCTGTATAGATGCTGTTTTGTGGCAAATGCCGGCGAAGCCTTGCAGTGAAGACCGGAGCGAACGGAATTTTGGAATTCAGGCGGGCCGCTCCCAGCCTCCGATTCCCGGATCTGCACGATGGATGATGCAGGGCGGAGATTGAGGACAAAAAGCACAAAATAACAAACCCACCCCAAAATGCCAGCCAGGCCACATGCGCCGTTTCGCAAGTCTGGAGACTTGCTTCATTTTAGCGAAAAGTTTCTATCACCTGCGGCGATGTAAACTTTTTGCAGCATAATGCTGCTGCGCAGGCTTGGTGTTGTCAAGTCTGGAGACTTGACAAAATGTTGCGCCCGGTTTGGTTGCCTTTGGCAACTAAACCGGGCGCAGCCGGGGGGCAGCTGGGGCAGCTGGTTTTCTATCGCCTGCGGCGATGAGAACTATTGTTGCATAAAAAAATCCGGCTTGTGGCCGGACTTTTTTATGCGGGGTGCGACGCAATTATTGTTTTACACGCTCCACATACGCGCCGGTGCGGGTGTCGATGCGGATCATGTCGCCTTCTGAGCAGAAGAGCGGCACACGTACTTCTGCGCCGGTTTCTACTGTAGCGGGCTTGAGGGTGTTTGTGGCGGTATCGCCTTTGAGGCCGGGCTCAGTGTAGGTGATGAGGAGTTCCACATGGTTGGGTGCTTCGGCCGAAATGGGCTGTTCGCTTTCAAACCATACTTTTACGTCCATACCTTCCTTGAGGAATTCGAGGCCGCTGGTAATCATGTCTTTGGGCAGATAAATTTGCTCAAAGGTGTCTTTATCCATGAGGACAATATTATTGTCTTCGGGGTAAATGAACTGGAGGTTGCGATATTCTACATACACAATCTCAACGCCTTCGCCGGAGCGGAAACGGTTTTCTACGAGTTTTCCGTTGCTGAGCACGCGCATTTTGCCCTGATAAAAAGCACGAAGGTTGCCGGGCGTTCTGTGCTGCCATTCTACAACCTGAACGAGTTCGCCATTGTAGCGGAGGAACGTACCGAGGCTTACATCACCGGTATCTGCCATTGTAATTGAGTTTAATCAGTTGAACGTTAATAGGAATGAGGCGCAAAGATAGCAAAATAGGGCTATTTCCATTCCCAGAGTTTATAGCTTTTCACCTTATCAAATGGCAGCTTGCCTGTTTTGAGGTAAAGCAGTATTTGTCCGCGGTGATGCGCCTCGTGTGCGCAGGCGTAAGCCAGAAACAAAGCCGGACCTTGTTTGTAGCCTTTGAGTGTGCCTGTTTTTTCGGCAGTTTCGAGCTGTACGGCCAGCAAATTGCCTGTTTCAGTGAGGAAACCGGCTATTTCGGAAGCATTTACAGTTTCGGCATGGGGCGGTGTGATGCTTTTGCCGGTAGCCGGGGCAATTACTTCGAGCCAGGCTTTGCGTATCATGCCCAGATGGCGGAACTGTGAAGCCACGGTTTTTCCGCGGGCCGTTTGCCGGTACTCAAGTTGTTGCTGGGTGAGTTCGTGCAGCAGGAAAAGCGTGTGGCGGCAGTTTATGCGCCAGGCATCGGTAAGTGGCGTGGCAGCCATGTTTACACGTGTTTAAATTGTTCGATGCCCAGTTCGGCGGTGCAGAAAAAATGCTCGGCCTGCTGGCGGTTGGAGCATACAATTACGGTGCGGTTGCCGATATGTGCTGTAACCAGCTGCGCATACCATTGCATGGCGGCCTGATCGAGGTTGGCGCAGGGCTCGTCGAGCAGCAGCAGGGGCGTATCGGCAAGAATGGCCAGTGTAAGCCGCGCGCGTTGTTTCATGCCTGATGAATAGTGGCGTATGGCTTTGTGTGCGGCGTGGCTGAGGCCCGAAAGTTTGAGCACATCGGCATTGGAAAGCTGTGCGCGCCAGGGCTTGAACTTTTGCTGAAACGCAATGCTCTCGGCCAGCGTAAATTCTTCCATGAGTTCGAGGTAGGGCGCGGCCATGCTCAGGTGGCGGTACACACTGGCCTCGTCGGTATTTTGCCGCTGCACCCTGCCTTCGCTGGGCAAAAGGTTGCCGGCAATTACCTGAAGCAGTGTAGATTTTCCGGAGCCGTTGCCGCCGGTAAGCACGGTGTGCGAGCCTCCGGCAAATGTGTAATTCACATTGCGGAAAATCCACTCGCGGTTAAACCTGCGCCCAACGGCCTGCAACTCAATTTGCATACGCAGGCGAAGGTAAGCAGGATCAGTTAATTCGTAAACAATCCCTTTTGCTGAATGCGCCCGATGAGCACCGGCAGAAACAACGCGGCCACGCGCTCCCCCTCACTCAGTTTATCGTGCGGCCCGCTTATTTCCCAGTCTTCAAACCGGTTGTGAATGCGCGTAGAAATCTGGCAACGCCCGGCTTCGGCGTTAAAATTCCAGTTGTCCCAGCTTTGACCGTAAAATGTTTCAATACGCATCATCTTCAATGAATCGCCGCTAAGCTGCCAGCGTGTCCACGATCCGGGCATCTGTGTTTCGAGATAAAACCGCTGACTGCCCATCGTAAACTGCCAGTGATTGAAATGATCTTTGAAATACGTTTCAATCAGTACTTCTTTCCCCTCGCTAATGTAACGCCATGAGTTGGGATCGTTCTTAAACCCGATTTCAAACTCCCCTTTTTTATCGCCTATTTCCACGTCCCAGCGCTCCACATGGCCATTGAGCCAGGTTTGCACGCGGGCAGGAGCCGGATTGCTGCTTTGAAAAAGAAAGGGGAAAATAAGAAGTACGAAAAACGTATAGTGGCGCATGCGAGTTAATTTCCCTCTAAAATACAAAGATGAGGCCAGCTTTTCAGGGGTGGCCTCATCTTCTCGGGTTGTGTGTGTTAGTATTTCTCGGTAAACACCTGCACTTCAATATCGGTAAATACACCGTTGGCAATTTCCGAACCTTTATCGCCCATGTAGCCGGTTAATTTTCCGCTCACTTTGCCGGAGGCAATAGCTTTTTTGGCGTCCACATTTTCCCATTTGGTGATTTCAACCGTAAACGGCGAGGGCGCATTTTTCAAGCCGTTGCCCAGCATTACGGAGTTTTTCGAATCGCCGTCGGGGCTGCCGGTGAGCAGGATTTCGAGGTTTTTCTGAGGCACTACGCCCGTTTTACCATCGAAATTATTGATGACGATATTGAGCTGACGGGTGTCTTTTTCATCAACCGACCTGAAGGTAATCATGGCATGCGGATAGGGCTTATTAAACATGCTGTTGCCACCGGCATAATAGAGGTGCGAGTTGAAAAAACCGGCTCCGCTCCACGGTGTGCCGCCGAGGGTGCAGGTAAATTCTGCTTTTTTCTTTTCCGGACTGGCTGTTGCCGGCTTTGAGTCGGTAATTGCCGGTGGTCCGGTAACGGAATCAGTAAGTGATGTATCGCCGTTTGATGAACAGGCCGTGAAACCGGCAAGAAGAGCTGTTAAAAGGGATATGCGAAGTGTGGCGCGCATGGGTTAACAATTTGGTACCATGCAAATATAAAAGCAGGATGGTAAACGAACGGGATATAAATAATGGGGGTGTGAGAGGTTTTGGAGTGAGTTTATGGGGGGGATGCGGGGATTTATCAGAGCCTGTTAGTTTTTTTTGGGGGGGGATGTGCTATGGGTAGTATTCGCAAGTCTGGAGACTTGCGAAAGATTAGCGAAAAGTTATTATCGCCTGCGGCGATATAAACTTTCCGCAGCGTTGTTATTATCGCCTGCGGCGATATAAACTTTCCGCAGCGTTGTTATTATCGCCTGCGGCGATATAAACTTTCCGCAGCGTTGTGTTATCGCCTGCGGCGATGTAAACTTTTGACCGCGGACTTTGCCCGCTGTTTATACAAGGCCGCGGATGATGCCGTCTTTCGAGTTGCGGATAAACGTAAGTATCTGCTCTTTCTCCGCCGATTCCGGTGCTTCCTTCTCTATTACCGAAACCGCATTCGACACATTCAGCCCTTTCACATACAGCGTGCGGTAAACATCTTCAATGGCCAATATACTTTCGCGGCTGAATCCGCGACGACTTAATCCGATACTATTCACGCCCACATAAGCCAGCGGCTCACGGGCAGCTTTTACAAACGGCGGCACGTTTTTGCGCACGCCTGTTTGTCCGCCAATAAACGAATGCGCACCAATACGCACAAACTGCCCCACCCCCACATAACCTTCCAGTATGGCCCAGTCTTCGATGGTTACGTGGCCGGAGAGATTGACCGAATTGGCAAGTATTACATGATTACCCACCATACTGTCGTGCCCCACATGCACGTAGGCCATGAGCAGACAGTTGCTGCCGATTACGGTTTTGTATTTGTCAACCGTGCCTCGGTTCAGCGTTACGCATTCGCGAATGGTGGTGTTGTCGCCTATTTCGGTTGTGGTTTTCTCGCCTGCAAATTTCAGATCCTGCGGAATGGCGCTGATTACCGCACCGGGAAAGATGCGGCAGTTTTTGCCAATGCGTGCACCGTCCATAATTGTGGCGTTTGGCCCTATCCAGGAGCCTTCGCCAATTTCCACATCGCCCTGTATGTAGGCGAAAGGTTCAACGGTTACACCGGCTGCCAGTTTAGCATCGGGATGAATGTAGGCGAGCGGAGAAATCATACACCGGCGGGTTGAGCTTCTTTCTTTTCAAGGCCGCGCACTTTCACAATCTGTGCAAGCATGTCGGCTTCGGCCACTACTTTGTTGTTTACATACGTAGTGCCTTTCATGTGGCAGAGTCCGCGACGGATCGGGTCAATCAGTTCGAGCCTGAACACGCACGAATCGCCGGGCACCACTTTCTGCTTAAACTTCACGCCTTCCATTTTGAGGAAATACGTTTGATAGTTTTCCGGATCGGGCACGGTTTTCAAACAAAGCACGCCACCGGTTTGCGCCATGGCTTCCACCAGCAGCACGCCCGGCATAATCGGCTCGTCGGGAAAATGGCCTTGTGTCCAGAACTCAGTCATGGTAATGTTTTTCACACCCACCACATGCGTTTCGCTGATCTCGGTAATCTTATCAACCATGAGGAAGGGCTGACGATGCGGAAGAATTTTCATGATCTCACGCACATCAAAAATAGCCGGTGCCTGCGGATCAAAATTCGGTTCTGCTTTTTTGCTGCGCTCTTTCTTCACCAGCGCCTTGAGCTTGCGGGCAAAGTCCACATTGCCGGCGTGGCCCGGACGTGCGGCCAGAATATGCACTTTCATGTGTACACCCACCAGCGCCAGATCGCCCACAATGTCGAGCAGTTTGTGGCGGGCGGGCTCGTTGTAGTAATGCAGCTGCGTATTGTTGAGTACGCCACGGCCTTTTACTTCCACATCGGGCTTGTTGAATACTTTGCGCAGGTGGTCGAGTTTTTCATCAGGCAGTTCGCGATCCACCAGCACAATGGCATTGTCCAGATCACCGCCTTTAATAAGATTATGCTGCAGCAGCGCCTCAAGTTCGTGAATGAACACAAACGTGCGGCAGCGGGCTATGTTCTCGTTAAACTCGCTCAGCTTGTACATCGAGGCGTGCTGCGTACCGAGGATTTCGCTGTTGTAATCAACCATTACCGTTACGCGGAATTCATCCTGCGGCACGGCCAGCATTTCCACCTTCTTTACCGGATCTTCGTAGGTGAGGTTTTCCTTCAGCTCGAAGTAATAACGTTCTGCATCCTGTTCCACAAAGCCCACGGCTTCGAGCGCCTGCACAAACGGCCATGCGCTTCCGTCGATAATGGGTACTTCGGGTCCGTCAATATCCATGAGCACGTTATCGAGGTCGCAACCCATAAGAGCGGCCAGTGCATGCTCCACGGTGCTTACGCGGCCACCGTTTTTCTCAAGCGTGGTGCCGCGTGCGGTGTCGGTTACATTGTCCACATCAGCCTCAATAACCGGTTGTCCGGGAAGGTCGATGCGGCGGAATTTAAAGCCGTGATTTTCGGGGGCGGGATGAAAGGTGAGGTTTACGGGTTTTCCGGTGTGTAAACCTACGCCCGAAACGGTGCATGATGCCTGCAGTGTGCGTTGCTTAATGCTCATGAAGTATAGTGTGAGAGGCTGTTATTTTCCGTTGAGGTTGAGAAGCTTTTCAATGGCTTTTACTTTGTCGCTGAGCGCGGGCAGCCCGCGGAAAAGCACATACGAACGTTTGTAATCGCCGATGCCGAAAGCGGGTGAGCCCTGCATAATTTCGTTATCGGCAATGTGTGCGCCAATGCCCGACTGTGCGGCAATTTTAACACCGTTGCCAATGTTGAGGTGGCCCACAATGCCCACCTGCCCGCCAATCATGCAATTTGCGCCTATCCTGGTGCTTCCCGCCACGCCGGTTTGTGCGGCGATTACGGTGTTTTCACCAATTTCCACGTTGTGGGCAATCTGTATGAGGTTGTCGAGCTTTACGCCGCGACGGATAATTGTAGAGCCGAGTGTGGCGCGGTCAACCGTAGTGTTGGCGCCTATCTCCACGTTGTCTTCAATAACCACATTGCCAATGTGCGGTACTTTCTGGTAGTTGTTGGTGCTGTTGGGCTGAAAGCCGAATCCGTCGCCGCCGATGATGGCACCGGCCTGAATGATGCAGTCGTTGCCCACCACACAGTCGTGATAAATGCGCACGCCGCTGTGCAGCAAGGTATTGTTGCCAATACGTGCGGCTTCGCCCACAAATACATGGGCGTGTATGCGGGCATTATCGCCAATTACGGCATGGTCGCTGATTACGGCCAGCGGCCCGATGTACACGTTGTTGCCAATTTTGGCCGAGCCCGACACTACTGCCGAAGCATCCACGCCCGTTTTGCTGAAACGGAACTGGTTGTAAGCATCCAGCAATTGGGCAAACGCCTGGCGGGCATCGGCCACACGAATCAGCGTAAGCGTTTCGGGCAGGGTCTGTTCGGGCGTAAAATCGGCGTTTACAATGGCAATGGTGGCGCGGGTGGTGTAGATATGCTGCGCATACAACGGGTTCGAGAGAAAAGTAATGGAACCCGGCTCGCCCTCTTCAATTTTGGCGAGTTTGGAAACGGCTGCACCGGCATCACCTTCTACAGTGCCACCGGTAAGTGCCGCAATTTGTTCGGCTTTAAATTGCATCGCCCCAAAAATACGAGAAAAACCGGTTGGAAAACATGCATTTCAGGCCGGTTTTCGCACCCTTCGCGCAGCCTTTTGATACGTTTCCGCCCCTCAGCGTTGCAGCACGAGTTTCTGCCGGGCAACTCCATCCGGCGTTTCCAGTTCGAGCAGGTAGATGCCTCCGGGCAAATCACTCACTTCAATTTCCGAGCGGCCTTGTATGCGCTGCCCGTACAGAAGCTGGCCGGCGAGTGTGTATATGCGTAATGTGGAAGGTGTGCCGGAGCCTGGCTCGACGATGAAATTTGTTGTGGCCGGATTGGGGTAAGTACGGAAATAATCCGTTTCAACCACATCAACACCAACAAACACAGAAGCATTCAAACTGCAAGGCCCCGAAATTGCGGGTAATGTATCAAAAATATCTCCGAACCATGGACTGATATACATTTCGTCGCGGTAAAACCACGTCGTATCATTATTCCCTGCACATATCAACCAAGAATCAGTGGATGGCAATCCTGTTCCGATTCGGTTTAAAAAACTGTTCGCACTACCCACCGACTCAATCCACAAAAACCGGTAACCACCAAATGGAGAAATACTTCTTAAATAAATACTTTTCAACGTCGTATTCCACGCCACATAAGGCTTAACAGTATCTACCACAAGTGTATAGTAAGTTTGCGAACCCGTAATATCATACCCAAATACGTTAAACACCGTATCACCCTGCTGTACAGCAATATCTACCAACAATGAAGGCAGGGTGTCCTGGGCATTAATCCACCATGTTTTACCAGTTGTGTCTGTACGGTAGCAACCCGCGTAAGCTGTAAATGGTGTTGATGAAGTATGTATGAACAGTTTTGAATATTGCTCTCCGGAAATCAGCGTATCGCTGGCAAGTGAATCTGTTTGATAATATGAATATTCTATATACCAATTGCCAGGGGCGGAAGATACATACCGGTAAAGTTGCCAGTGGGCGCTTGAATCAGGTAGCGGGCGATAATTCTGGCTCGCTGCAATTACAGGAGCAAGGATGAGCAGGATAATAAGCAGCCGTTTAATCATTAACTAATGATGTAATTAACTTTAGGGTGATATCAACATACTTAAAGTTACATAATTAGACCTTTCCAAAAAAATATTACTTCTCCCCCAAGTATTCCCTTACCGAAACCGGAACGTTAAGCTCTTTCACACCCGCCACACTATCCGCATAATACCGGTAATACAACTCACCGAGATGCGGAAACTCCTCATACACATGATCGGGCGCAGCACCCATTTTTTGCTGTGCAGCTGACGGCGATAATTGCCACTCGCTGCTCAACCGCATGAGCGATGGTTCCATGAAACTGATGTACAGCAATTCCATAAACGTGTGGTCTTGTGTTTTCGAATAGTCGAGATCGTCTTTCAGCGTGTTGCGGTATTTATCGAGATTGCGCTGAAACGCATTGCGCCAAGCCGTAAATTTATCATTGCTCAGCATTCCGTTTACAGCGGTATTGGGCACAAACAAACCTGCAATATGTATTTCATGGCACCAGAGGCATTTTGCAGGCTTACCGGCTTCGCCTAAATGTTTGGGCGAACCAGCTATTAAATTGCCTTTTGCATCATATACCGAAAACCGCAACTGCCCGTTGGGCATAATGTCGAATGCCTCGAAAACATTGGCGCTGAAAGTCCCCTTCTCCAAATCGCCCTCGCTTTCCACAGCCAGAAAAGCAAAATTGAGGACATCGCTGGTATCACCATTAAACTCCACCAGCCGGTGATGCGCGGCAACTGCTGAACGCGTTACGCCAAACTGCAATGGTTTTTCGAGTTGGTGTTTTTTAATAAACGCATTCAGCGTTTTTTCGGCTCCGGTTATGGCATAATAATTTTCAGAAACTCCAATCAGCAAGACTACAAACCTTGATAAATCAATGCTCCCGGCTTTTCGGTATTCTTCGCCTGTTTTTATTTTCGTGATAATGGAATCGAGCACAGTTAATGCCGGTGCCGAAAAACCAAGCTGCGAAAGATCAAGCACAAAGCCAAGCGAATCGTTAACCGGAATGGCTTTATCGAAACTTCCTTGAGGCAAATTTGCACCGAGAAATGAAAATGTCCAGCGCAAGCCTTCGCGTACCTGGGCCCAATGTTCATCAGGATAAGCCTTCATCCATTTCAAACGCAGGGTATGATCAGGCACTGATGCGTTGGATACAGGCTGCGCACAATGCACAGCAGCAGCAACCACACAAAGCAACATAAAAGCCAGATACCTGTTTTTCATTTCAGCTGATGAAACGGAAATTTACTGCGCGGCATTGCGTAAAGGTGATATAACCCTGCCCCGCGACCTGCATCGCTCATAAAAATAACAGAATCGTTGCGACAAACAATATTTTTAAACAATACATTACCCGGCCCTGCATACTCAGGTTTTGCTGGTAATTTCACCTCACAGTGTGCTGCGGCTGCAAGCGGGAGAGTAATCTTTTCTTTACCCGCTTTGTTGTAAACAGTAGCTCGAAGTGCATTGCCTTCAATCATATAATCAGTTACATAATGCTGAGAAATTGTGCGGCTGAAATAAGCAAACTGCGGACCACTGTGCGGTAAAAAGACTTTGACAATTTGCACAGCGGCAAAACTCAACAACAGCAATGCAGCTACCGCATTCATGCGCACACCGCGCTCAGGGCGGGCAGCAGTAAGGGCAAACAGCAGCACAAGCGCATAAAGTTTGAAATGCTGTAATGCAACCGGTGCGTGTTCAAACATACGGGGCGGAACCGCACAAATAATCAGCAACAAAAGCATTTGCATAACCGGTGCTGCTCCGCGGCGATGCAAGATGAAAAACGGCGGCAAAATGAGCAGCGAATAGGTAGAGAAATAGCCCGAACCGAGAAACAAAAACAACAGCAGCAATACAAACGCCCCGGTTTCGCCAGACTTCTGAATACCGCTTCTGAAAAGCGCAACAGCCAGCAATGGCAGTAAAACCGCCAGATTAATAAGCACAATTATTGCCGGCGAAATTGTAAAAACAGGATTCGGATTGAGCACAGCATCATACTGCCCCAGATGCCGCAACAACACGATAAGCCCGTGATAACTGGCCGAATACGGATCATTAATATATCCGTCTGCAATACGCGGAAGCAAATGCAAATAATACATTTCAAACACCTCCGTGCCATAAAGCCCAATCGCTATTCCGGTAATAGCTGCGTACACTGCCAGAAAAGACCAAAACACATTCCACTGCCTGCGCACCAGAAAGTAAAGAAGCGCCACTACGGGCGTAACTTTCAAAATCACAGCCAGTGCCAGCCATAAGCCGGTAAGTATAGCTCGTCCACGCAAATTCGCCAGCCAGGCCGCAATAAGCAACGATGCGATAAACAAGTAAGTTTGACCGAAAGCAATATTCTGATAAAGCGGATAAGCCATTGCTGCCAGCAACAGCATACTGCGCGGAAAGCTCAGTGCCGCATACTGCCGGAGCAGCCTGTAAAGCATAAACGCGAAACAGCAAACGCCCAGCACATTAAATATACCACGCGCCAGGAAAGGATCAGGCACATAGCTGAATGGTTTATAAAACAAGGGCGTTTGCGGTGGAACCGTAGTATGATTCAGAAACAAATCCTTCCCGCCGGCCATACTCACCGCTTCATTAAACCGATGCACATCATACACCAAACGGTAATCGCTTTTTTGCATGAGTGCCGCGCCGTAGTAGTAGTTACCAAAATCGGAAAGTGGTTTATGGTAACAGTAATATACTGCCGCCAGCCCGAGCAGCAGCACACAGAGCGGAAGCAGAACAGCGGTATTGTTTTCTTTCTTTTCCTGAATCATTGTGTGATGCGGCTGTACCAGTAATGAAAAACGGGCGGCGTGAAACGTTTGAGCACCCGCTTTACCCGCGCACGAAAAGGCTGCTTTGACATGATGCGGAACAATGTTTCTGTTTCTGCCGTTGAAAGTGGTGTATGCGTGTGCAGCATGTGTTCAGACAAACTGAAATAGCCCAGCGCTGCAAGCATGATGGCTGTAGATAACGGCTGTATTACGGATTCATCATTTGCAGGAATATACACGGCATCGCCACCTGTTCCAATACGCGGCGATTCGCTTACCCGTCCGGCAGTAATACGGTTCAGTGAATCGTGCACGTCTGTGTATATGCGCAAATCAACCAGCATATACCCGCAGTTTCGCATCCACAGGTCAATATCCGTAAAACAGGGTTGCCCCTCATACACCGGCACGAACATCACTTCGGTGAAAACAATGCCTACCTGCTTACGCTGCAGTAAACCGGCAGCACCGTGCAGAATGCGCAGTTCACTGCCCTGCGTATCGAGTTTAAGAAAGTCGATGTAACTGATATTGGCCGAAGCCGCAAAATTATCAAGTGTTTCGGCCTGTACTTCTGCTTCTGCCACCCGCTCCATACTTTTCACCCACTTCGCACTATCTTTCATCCGGCCGGTGTAGCGGCGCATATTCTCAGGGGCTGACCGAAGCAGCGAACTCATACTGGGATGAAGTGCCTGATGAAATTGGGCTTTGCCTGTTTTATCGGAAAGCGCAATATCAAAAACAGCTGAATTCCGGAACGGAGCCGAAGCATACTGCTTTCGCAGTGTATCCACCGATTGTGTATCGGGCTCAAACGCATACATATTCATATATGCATGCAGCTGCGGCATAAGCGTAAAGCCGTTTCGCGCCCCGGCATCCACCACGATCAGCGAACGGCCGTCCAGCAATGTATCAAGTTGCGACCACGCCATAATTCTTTTCAGGATTACGGGTTTGCTCATCCACGAACACAATCACAGCCATACTGAAAAATACGAGTGAGGCCATTTTATCATCTTCCATAAATCCATTGAAAATACCATGTACGAAATAGGTAAAAAACCCAAGCAATGCGGCCAGCAGTATTTTCCGGTGCCGCGAAACAATATTACGGCGAAGCACATTCAACCCTTTCATTACAACCCCCACAAACAACGCAATATGAAGCAGCAGCCCCACCCAGCCTGCCTCGGCAAAAAACGCCAGATAATCAGAATGCGCATGTCCTTTGGTGCCACTAAATGTACTGGTATATGTCATGTCTTCGCGCAACTGAAACAGACCGTAATAATACTTATATGTACGGGGGCCGTAGCCAAACACCGGCTTATCAAACCCCATACGTATGGCGCATTTCCAGCGGTTGATACGTTCTTTATTCGATGCGTCGGTTTCGAAATTGGTAATCGATTTCAAATGCTGCCCCACATCATCACCAGGCTTTCCGCTAACAGCTTCTCTTGTGGCAATTTTTTCATAAATCCAGTCGCTGGTCAGAACCGTAATGCCGCCAGCCAACAGAAGCAGCAACAGGAAAACAAACCCCGTAGTACGCAGTTTTACCAGCACCAGCAAGCCCAGCGAGGCCGCAAGACTAAGCCATGCCGCACGCGAGTATGATAAAAATTCAACAATGAGCAGTGCGATAAGCACACATACCCAGATGTATTTTCCCTGCCGCGTTTCGCCTTCTTCTCTTTTAGTAAGCGCCTGTAAAGCCACAAAGGGAATCACAAATGCAAGGCAGGCTCCAAATACGGTATGATCGTTGTAAAATGGCTTAGGCATGTGGTAGGCCGTGCGGGGTGAAAAACCCAACTGACCATGACTGATAAGCGTAACAATAATCGGGAATATCATTCCCAGCAGGTAAAGAATATAAAATTTCTCGGGCTTCTTTTCGCTGCGCATCCATTGCAGCGCAAGGAAGAAAAACACACCTGCATAACACGATCGTATAAATGTATATTTTAACGAAACCAGCTTCAACTCACTGGTTATGGTGCAGGCGGCAAGCCAGAGCAGTTCGAACATCAGCAGCCTGCTTACAGCATTATTCCACAAATCTTTCCGTAATCCGGCAAAACCGGCTGATGTAGCCACCAGCAGAATCATCAGCAGCCCGATCATAGGCTCAGTGGGCAACTGTATCTCGGTTTCCTCCATGAGTGCCACACCTACCGAAAGCGGCACCATAAAAAATAAGAGTTTGATTAACTGCTGACGATGCAACAGAAAAAAACCGAGTACAAAAGCTATAAATCCTAAAAAAAGCGAGGTATAAATCCACACATATCGCCCCGTAGCTATCGAATACATCGAAACTGCGCTCAGCAATATGCAGATTGCGAAAGCCCAGTATTCAAATCGAATGGCGCGAAGCTGTTTCAAGATCTAATCGCGTTTGCGGATTTTGAGAAGCACATAACGGCCATAGAGCATTGCCAGAATCATAAACAACGAACCAAAGAAGCCGATTGCAATATTAAATCCTTTAAGCGGATAGCTTGGTTCATAGATCGGATAGGCCGGATCAATATTGTAAAATCCGGGAATGGGGCGGGCAGATGTATTGCGTGCTGTTTCGTATTTTGTACGCATATCATTTAGCTGCGCATTCTCGTAAATAAAACGTTGAGTAAGTATTTCCTTTTGCGTACTTGATGAATTGCTGTTGCCGTTAATAACCAGATTCTCCAGCAGCGGATAATTACCGTGCTCGTCTTTACGCAAATCGCCAATCATACGGGCCAGGCTGTCAACCACCTGTTGTTTGGCCACGTATTCTTTCCTGAACGCTTCTTCAGCAAGACGTGTATTTACCCTGTACATTTCCTGACGCATTCGTCCGCTGCATTCTACAATATAATTTACAATTCTGGCCGAAAACTTCGGATCGTAGGTTTCGGCTTCAATTACAATTGACATAATGTTTGTGCGGTTGGCAAAAATGCGCTGCCGGTACTTATTCGTAAGTTTCTGCGGCCAGATATATTCCGAAGTATCAATTTTGAAATACGTCACCAGATCAAATTTCTTTACCACCGAATCTTTCAGTTTTTCGGAGTTGAGAATTTGCAGCATACGATCGGCCTCAGTATCATACCCAAGTTTAGGATCATCAACTGTTTTTTCAAGTGAAATATCGTAGGGTATAAAAAATGATGCTTTTGCCCGGTAACGTTCTTTCATAAACATTGTCGCCACAAAAGCCAGCACCGAACAACACAACACCGTTATTGCAATTAGCTTCCAATAACGAAAATACATGGCGAGAACGGACGAGTGAACTCGCTCTTCTTCAAATACATTCATAAGTAGGGTAATTATTTGTCAATGATAGCTATTTTTCAGCATTCATAGGAACTTTAGCCGCAGAGATCGTACTGGTTAGCGGGTATTTTTGCCTGATATTGATGGATTGTTCGGCAATAATCGTGGTTAAGCCGGGCAATTGCTCTAAATTTGAACCGCTAATCCATTACCCCATGACAAAATGTTTACCTGCCATCTTACTGGGCTTTTTTGCTCTTTTTTCCTTTACGTCTAAATGCCAGGCACAGGCACCTTCGGCACCTCACATTATTTATGGAGCCAGTCCGTTTCAGGATTCGCTCTGGGGAATTGATACCACTTCGTGGACGGTAGTTCATCGTGTTGCTCCTTCTATTCCTTCTTTTACCATCACAGGAATTACCGGAATGGCCTACGACCCGACCACCTATCAAACCTACGCCATCCTGAAACTCTCAGCAGTAAGCGGCCGCGTGCTGGCTACCATTAATCCGGTTACCGGGGTATGCAGTTTTATCGGAAACCTTGGCGATAATTTTTCATCCATCACCTTTCGTGCCGACGGGCAATTGCTGGGCGCCACCGGTGACGGTGCTACGGTACCGGAAGCATTGTATCTGATTGACAAAAACACGGCCTCCAAAACACTGCTGTATGCAATGGGTAATGGTGCCGACGGCGAAGTGATTCTTTACAACCGCGCTGATGATTTCATTTATCACTGGTCTGGAAACGGTACTGTGGTGTTTGAAAAAATGGCCGCTACAAATGTAGCCTACACACCCGTGAACATTCCGATTACCGGAACACCTGGAGGCGAAACATTCGGCACCATGTACGTTGCCCCCACCAAGTTTATTAACTCAAGCATCAACAGCACCTTTGCACGGGTAAGCACTTCGGGTGTTTACTCACCCTCCATTGCATCACTGCCTGATGATCTTCGCGGAATAGTAATGCCGCCGAGCTTTGTACAAAGCACTGATTCAATTTGTGAGCGTGTGGATACGATGTTTGTGGGCATGGGTAATCTTCAGCTTTTCGATTTAGCAACCTTTCACTGGGGCGATGCCACACAAACAACCGAAGCGGCTACAGCCTCAGGCTCATGGCACATTTACAACACACCCGGCTCGTACACAGTGCATGTAGTACTGGATAATGGTGTAGCTGCCGACACAGCATTTCAGTTTACTGTTGTGGTGAAAAATGCACCGGTGGTTTCTCTTTCAGGCAATGCTGCGGTTTGTCCAAACAGTACCACCACACTCACCGGCTCATCGGGCGGGAGCAGCCAGTGGTATTATAACGGAGTGGCGCTTTCATCGGCTACAACCAACAGTATTACTGTAGCCGCACCGGGCGTGTACAACATGATCAAAACCGACCTCAACGGCTGTGCCGACTCCGCTTCTGTGGGAATTGCCGTAATTAATGTAACCAACCCAACAGTAAACATCGGCAACGATACTGCTTTCTGCGACAGCGGTACACTTGATGCAGGAAACGCAGGCGCAGCATTTGCATGGAGCACCGGTGATACCACGCAAACAGCACTCATAACTGCAAGCGCAAGCATATCGGTGCTGGTTACAGACAGCAATGGCTGTGCGGGATCGGACACGGTAAACATTACGGTTAATGCGCTGCCCAATTTCAGTATCAGTGCAAACACCACAGCCTGCGATACCTTTACGATTGCCACCAACGCCACATCAGGCAATTTTCTGTGGAGCGATAATTCAACCGGCAATACATTGCTTGTGGATACCACCGGCCTCTACTACCTTACCATCACAGATAACAACGGCTGCTCGAATACCGACAGTACATTTATCACCATCAACAACAGCCCGGTGGTAACACTTACTACCATCAGTGCCTCAAGCACAGATACTGTTTGCCAAAGTGATTCTAATGTAATTCTTGTGGGTACTCCGTCTGGCGGAATATACAGCGGAACATCAGTTATTGGAAACCAGTTTGATCCGTCATTTGGTCCAGGAACCTATACATTAACCTATTCCTATACCGACAGCGCCGGCTGTTCTGGAACGTCTTCCGTTACTATTATAGTCGAAATATGTTCAGGCATTGGTTTTACCGAAAACAACACCGCTTCGTTTGTAATTATGCCAAATCCAAGTCAGGGCATTTTCACCGTACAACTCAGTCAAACCAATACCACAATTGAAGTAACCGATGTGCTTGGCAATCTCGTGTACAGCACGCGTGAAACCAATCAGGGCCTTGTACCAATCAATCTCGAAAACCAGCCGGCTGGCATGTACTTTGTACGCATAGGCAATTCCGTTCAGAAAGTGTTGATTGAAAAATAAAACACAAATCCATACCTGCACGACCCGGCCGAAAATCTGCCGGGTCGTTTTTTTGCAGGTATAGTAGCACTGCACGGCCATTTAACGGGAAACTATCTGCGGAAAAAATTTTCCATTACATTTGAAACATGTCGCTACCTGTTCCTGCGTTTACCATAGCGCGCATACTCACATCGGTACTGTTGTTTTTCACCATCTGGTGCGCGAAACTCAATTATACCTTCAGCGATTCGCAGCTTACGTTACTTACTTCCCAGTCGATTGCGCAGCACGGCAGTATCAATTTATACCGCTATAAAGTTTCTTCCACACCTGAGCAGTTTGCAAACGGGACTTGGAAATATACCAACCGCCAGCGCAACGAAACCATTTATTATTCTTATCCGCTGGGCAGCGCATTTATCAGTGTGCCTGTGGTGGCGGCAGCCAATGTATTCGGGCTCGACATGAGCATTGCGGCGCATGATGCGTGGCTGCAAACGTGGCTGGCCGCGATTACGGCAGTATTCATTTTTCTGCTTACTCACCGGCTGCTTGCGTTGCTTACTGGTGAAATGATTGCTTTTACAGTAGCCGTATTCTTTGCCTTCGGCACTGCGTATATGAGCAGTGTGGGTACGGCACTGTGGAGTTTCAACTACGAAATTATTGCCGTACTGCTGTTGGTACACATCATTGTAAAAGCCGAACTGAATGGCCTTGAAAAAGTGCGGCCAGCCCTACTGGCTACACTCGTATTTATGGCCTGGATCTGCCGGCCTTCGGCAATCGGACTGGCGGCATTAGTTACAGCATGGGTATTCTGGCGCAGCCGCAAAAACATATTTGTATATGCCGGTGTGCTGCTGGCCTGGTTCCTGCTTTTTGTCCTTATTTCTGAGCGCACGTTCGAATTGTTTGTACCTCCTTACTATAATCCGTTTTTCTGGACAAGCTATTCGTTTGCAAATTCCTCCATCACCACACGACTGTTGGCAATGCTTTTCAGTCCGGCGCGGGGATTGTTTGTATTTACGCCGGTTCTGCTCTTTGCCTTTGGCGGACTATTCAATGCATCGTTGCGAAAAAACCGTTTCTATCTGGCGGCCGCAGGCTGGCTACTGCTTCAGGTTGTACTGGCGGCCACACAGCGGAACTGGTGGGGCGGCTGGTGTTTTGGGCCCCGCCTGCTTACCGATGCCTTGCCACCACTGGCTGTAATGCTGGCATTAACCATACACGAATGGCAACTACAGGGTAAACTCAGGCGCTTTATTCCCGGTCTGGCCGTGTTTGGATTTTTTAGCGTATTTATTCATACCGCACAGGGCATGTATAACCCGCAAACACTGCTCTGGAACAATTCGCCAAATATTGATGATATGCCCGGTTACTATATCTGGAACTGGAAACACAGCCAGCTTTTTGCCAGCGAAACCGGCAATAAAATAAAGCAACGTGAAATTGAACTCGGCGGGGAACTGGATCCGTATCTGAAACTTATCAAACCCGGCAGCCACGTGCTTTTCGGTGAGCCTGACAATATCACGCGAAATATTTTCGAGCGGTGGAATTATTCATCCGATACAAAATTCCACAATAATCTGTACAGCATTGAAAGTGCCGGAATTGATACATTCTGGATTACACCGAAAAACTACGAGCAAATACGCAGTATGGATTATTACAGCATCTTGCAGCCACAAAACCAGCCCACGCTTGGAAAATGGCTTCAGGCGCATACCACGGAAACCATTCTGCTCAGCATTCGCGACGAAGGCATGAACAGCCTTTCAGAAGAAACAAAAGCATACCTGAAAAGCATCGGCGCATCGCCCGACAGTTTGAAGTTCAGACAGGGCTACACGCTTATCATCAGACAGGGGAAATTAGCTGCCGAAAAATTCGAGCAAAACGACTCTGCTGCTGTCAACCTTCAAACCGGCGCATACCATGTAGCTCTGCGTTCGTGCGGCAACAACAGCGGAAACTGGTCGGTGATTAAAGTAAACGGCACCGAACACTCGCTCAATGCCCGCGGATTTAATGCGGTGGTTGTGGATGAAAAAGGTAAAGTCATTCAGTCAACCCGTTTCGATACGCATGCCTATGATGCGCAGGAGCAAAAAGTATTTGCAGTTACACGAAACGTGAATCAGAAACGGAAATAAACAAACGTATTGTAATTTACCGAAGCACTGTAACTCAGCGAAAGCACAAACAAAACCGCGCTGATCAGTGCAAGTGAAATATGTCCGGCCGAAGAGGGATAACCTGTAAACACCGTATCCTGCACACGTTTTGTAAACGGCGTGCAGGCAAAAAACGAAAAGCAAACTGCAGCTGCAAAAGGCAGCCAGAATTCGGTGCGGGGCCAGTGTGAAAGAGTGGCCGAATTAAACCCGAACAAGGCCTGCTGAAACTGAAGCATTTTATCCAAGTCCTGAATAAAGAATAACGACATGGAATAAGACACGGCTGCAATTGTAAACACAACTCCCAAAACACGCGGCATCCGAAATTTCACCACACGCTCACCAATAATCAGCAAGCCGTGAAATACGCCCCAGAGCAGGAAATTCCAGTGCGCACCATGCCACAATCCGCTTACCAGAAACACAATTCCCAGATTCCGGTAGGTAATCCATTTTCCTCCACGGCTTCCGCCCAGCGGGATATAGAGGTAATTACGCATCCAGGCCGTGAGCGTCATGTGCCAGCGTTTCCAAAACTCCGTAATATTTGGCGAAAGCAGCGGGTTATTGAAGTTTTCAGGTAACCTGAATCCGAAAATCCGCCCCAGCCCCAGCGCAATATCCGTATAACCCGAAAAATCAAAATACATTCTGAAAAAGCAGGCCAGCAGCGCCAGCCAGGCACTTCCCGCACCAAGCGTATGAAAATCAATCCCGGTAAGTGTGTAGTCGGTATAATACAACGCCAGCTGATCAGCAATAAGCACTTTTTTCCCCAGACCAATGCAAAGCCTGTAAAATCCGCCAAGTCTGTTTTCGAGTGTTTCCTGCGCACTTCTTTCCTGAAGCTGCGAAGCTATTTCGCCGTATCGGATAATAGGCCCGGCAAGTAGTTTGGGGAAAAGCAGAATGTAAAGCAGATAATCACCGAAACGGTTCAGCGGCTGTTGTTCGCGCCGGTAAACATCAAGCAGATAGGTAATTGTTTCGAACGTATAAAACGAAATTCCGAGTGGTAATGCAACAAGCAGCAACGCTTCATCCTGTGCAGTAACTGTGCCGCCAAAAAGCGATACAAAAAACAGCCGGTATTTAAACCAGCCCAGCAGCGAAAGATTCATGCACAGGGAAACAGCCAGCACAACTTTTCGCCGCACGCCTTCCTGCCGTGCCATGATGCGTACCAGCACAAAATCGAAAAATGTAGTGGCTACCAGTACAAAAACAAAAACCGGCTCACACCAGGCATAAAAAAACAAACTGGCAGCAAGCAAAAGCGCATTTTTAAACTTGCGGTCAGCAATGCCGTATAGCAGCAGAAACAGCGGCAGAAAGACGGTAAGAAAAAGCGCCTTGTGAAAATCCATGCTACTTCTTTTTCTTTTGTTCGTCAATCATAAACCGCGCATCAAGATAAAGCATTGAATCGGCTGCAATACCTTTCTGCTTTGCTTTCTCCGCTACTGTAGCATACCAGTCGGGGTTGCCTCTGATGGCCATCATCATCTTCGCCACATCGGGCGGAATAGTTTTTGCAAAAGCAGGCGAAAGTCCTTTCGGTTTTTCTTTTTCAGCAATTTGCGGAAGCGCGGGTGCGGCCTGCAGCTGTGCATACACCTGCTCAATAAATCCCCAGCCGAATTCATCAAGGTTGGCATCCGTACAATAAATCACCACCACGTCATGTGCCAGCGCCTGCCTGAGTGCATCTGCCTCAATCACCTTTCGCTGTGCACCACCAAACGGATGCCAGTCGCGGTTGTAATAAAAGAAATCAGTCTGGCTGTACACCGTACCATTGAAACGGCCCGGATCATGTGTCCAGAAATAACTGTCGCCAATAGCAAGCAGCGAAGGCTTTTCGGTGCTTTTTGCCTCCTCAAAATGATATACCGGATAAGCCATTGGAAAACCTTCTGGCTCGAAAAGCAGATTCATCCCGCGCCCCACATCGCTGTCCACGAGATTTACCGAATCGCCAAACACGATCCGGTCAACCACCAAAGGCGCCAGCACTGTACCACGCAAATGCCCGAGACGGCGGCTCACGCTGTCGGCTACAAACGTGGCGGCATAGGTGCTCCAGTGTATGCCACATTTCGGAAACAGCGGATACCGCGAAGTCTGCCGCCATTGCTCAAACCAGTTTCTCCCGTCGATAAACTCAATGCCCCGCTTACGGAATTGCGCAACGTAGGTGTCGTAATTACGTATCGTTTTACGCTTGCGCAATTCAGGCTCTTCACGTATAAAAGAATTGAAAAACGACGCTTTGCCCGGCGCCATCACAATCAGCAGCGTGGTACCCCGTGCCGCCAGCTTTTGCTGTACTTCCAGCAGCATTCCGGCCTGACGTTTAATTTTTTCTTCACCCACAAAATCTTTTCCCGTCCACGCATCAATGTAGGTCTGGTCAAACAGATAACCTTCCTTCCCCACAATCACCGCATTGGTATAGGAATGATTCCACCACGAATAACCAATCTGATTGTGCAGCCGCAACAACGTATTTCTGTATCCGAAATTTTGATTGAGCCATTCGCCCTTTTGTTGCTGAAACGAGCCTGCAAACCACCCGGTATCCGTAAACTCCGGATTTTCGGCTACACGCGGCGAGTACCCGTCAAGCTCACGCTCCTCACTCAGATGCAGCCAGCGCTGCAGGCCGGGCAAACTAAGCAGCAGAAAAAGTAAGATTGCTAAAAGTCTCAGCAATCGTTTAGGCGGCGCTTGGGCATTTTCAGATTTCATGTTCAGATAACAGGGGTGGCGGTAAAGTAATTAGCGAATTTGCAGAAAGTAACGGATATTTGAGAGCCTGTTTGCATTTTATGCAGGCAAAAACCAAGCTATTTTTGTGAACGTATTACTTTTCAACCCGCTTGCAACGCCCACCAAACCTCGCATTCCGAACAGTGTACTGCAGGTTGCCTCGTCAATTGACCACAGCCACCAGTGGCAGATTGTGGACGGCAACATTGATCAGGATCCCTGGCCGGTAATCCGCAAACACCTGCAAACAGGGAAATTCAGCTATTTTGCCTCTACCGTAATGCCCGGCCCGCAACTCCGGCAGGCCATTCCCATATCAAAAGCCATCCGAAACGAATTCCCCGGTATTACCATAATCTGGGGCGGATACTTCCCGTCAAACCATCCGAAACCGGTGCTTGAAAGCGGCTTTGTAGATTATATTGTAAATGGCCCCGGCGACAGGGCTTTTCCTCAACTCCTCAATTATCTTGAACACGGCGGCGATCTTGATGCAATTCCCAATCTGATATACCGCCGCAACGAAAAAATAACGCATACCCGGAAAGACGAAATCTACGATCAGGATACGCTGCCGCCATTTCCGTATGAAAAACTAAACGCACAATACCCGATGAGCCGGTATCTGGCCAAAACGTATCTCGGCTCAAAAACCATTGCCTATCACAGCAGCTTTGGTTGTCCGTTTACCTGCTCGTTTTGCGCAGTTGTACCTATCTATAACGCACGATGGAAAGGTAAATCAGCCGAATTGATATACAAGGATATTAGTTTTTTGCGCGAAAAATTTGGTGGCAATGCGGTGGAATTTCACGACAATAATTTCTTCGTTTCGGAAAAACGCACTGCCGAATTTGCCAAGCTCGTTATGAACGACAATATCGTATGGTGGGGCGAGGGGCGAATTGATACCATTGACCGCTACAAGGATGAAACGCTTGAACTGATGAGGAAGTCAGGGTGCAAAATGATTTTCTTCGGCGCCGAAACAGGCAATGATTCCATGCTGAAGAAAATGGACAAAGGCGGCACACAAACACGCGAGCAGATTTTGCGCTTTGCCAAACGCCTGCGCAAATTCGATATCATTCCCGAATACTCATTCGTACTCGGCTTTCCGGCCGATACGGAAGAAGAAGTAAACCAACTCATCGAGCAGGACATTGCCTTCATCCGCGAAATAAAAGAAGCCAATCCCGATACGGAAGTAATTATTTACGTCTATTCGCCGGTGCCTACCGAAGACAGCGAACTGTTTAAAAAAGTATCAGCCACCGGTTTCCGTTTTCCGGAAAAACTGGAAGACTGGATTAATGCAGAATGGGAGAATTTCGATTTGCGCAAAAATCCGCTCACACCATGGCTGAAGCCCTACATGATTGATAAAATACGTCATTTTGAAACGGTGCTGAACGGCTATTACCCTACCGTTTCTGATGTACGCCTGAACAACTGGCAGCGCAAAACAATACGTACACTTAGTGCGCTGCGCTATAAGCTCAAGGTATATCGCCATCCCTACGAAATAAAAGTGCTTCAGAAAATGTGGAAATACCGTCAACCTGAAACCGAAGGATTTTGATGGATGCGTTTCAACGATTGTTTG
Organism: Bacteroidota bacterium; assembly: GCA_020402865.1. NCBI lineage: Bacteria > Pseudomonadati > Bacteroidota > Bacteroidota bacterium. The sequence goes on from JADBYT010000010.1 coordinate 112,115, forward strand.
CCAGTTACGTTACCAAACCGCTGCTCAGGCGCCGGCTTCGATATACTTCGCACTATACATTCGGAAATCTGAATCTCGAAATTGCCCCGGGGGTGTTTCATCCGCGCTACTTTTTTAGTTCCGAATACCTTGCCGAATTTACACAGCGACTTGATCTGACAGGGAAAACAGTAGCCGAGCCCTGCACCGGCAGCGGACTCATCGGGCTGATTGCACGGGAAAAAGGTGCTCATGTGAGCTGTTCGGATATTGATGAACGGGCAGTAAATTGTGCCGCAAAAAATCACACACTCAATACTAAACATTTTCCCGAAACCGGCTCCTGGCGGGTTTTTCATTCTGATCTGTTCGAAAAATATCCGCCGCAGCTGCGTTTTGATGTAATTCTTGTAAATCCCCCCTATTTTTTTAAACCACAGGAAAAACCCGAACAACTTGCCTGGAATTGTGGAAGTGAGGGCGAGTTTTTTGAAAAATTGTTTCTGCAGCTCCCCGCCCGCCTGCGTAAGAACTCACAAGTATTCATCATTCTGGCCGAAAACTGCGAAATTGATCGAATAATTAAAATTGCTGGGAAATACGGCTTTAGCCTGAATCGGGTAGAAGAACGCAAAATCAAATGGGAAAAAAACTATATTTTCGTAGCTGAGCATAGAACCAAAACCCATGAATGAGTTGCAGAAATCCATTCTGCGTACACTCGCGTATTACGATGTTTTCCGGTTTCCGCTGAAAGATTACGAACTGCTTACGTTCGGCACTTTCACCGGAACCAAAGACGATTTACAGCGCGAATTGAATGCATTGCTTATTACCGGCATTGTACGTGAAATGCGTGGCTATTATTTTCTTGCCGATACCTGCACTTCACATGTGGAAGCCCGCGAAGTAAATCAGATCCGGGCCGATGCCGCACTAAAAAAGGTAAAACGTTTCAGCACACTCATTTCCCGCTTCCCGTTTATTGAAGCCGTTTGTATTTCAGGTTCATTCTCCAAAGGCGTACTCGACCGCTACGGCGATGTGGATTATTTCCTCATTGCAAAACCCGGGCGGCTCTGGATTGCACGCACATTACTTATCCTTTTCAAAAAAATATTCCTTTTCAATTCGCGCAGGTATTTTTGCATCAATTATCTGATCGACAGCAACTCGCTCGAAATTCCGGATAAAAATATTTTCACCGCCACCGAAATCCTCACGCTTATACCCATGTCGGGCGGAAAAATGTACGCTGCATTTATCCGGCAGAATACCTGGGCCAAAAGCTATTTACCCAACCGGCTTTTACATACTGCAAATACTATTCCGGCCACCGCCCCCAAAGGAATACTGTCGCGCCTGATTCAGTTTCTGCTTAAAGGAAAGGTTGGTGACTCGATTGACGAATTCTGTTTTCGCATTACCTACAACCGTTGGAAGAAAAAGTTCCCGCACCTGAAAGAAGAAGAGTTTGAGCTTAATCTGCGTTCGCGCCGCAATGTATCCAAACATCACCCGCGCGGCTTCCAGTACAGGGTACTAAGCACCTACCGGCAAAAACTTAACCACCTGATGGTAGAGGATGAACCCAAACTGGTTGTGGCCTGAAAGCCTAAATCTGAGTAAATAACCTGTGCAGCATCGCCATACGTGAAGTTACTTTTTACACATTCGTACTTTCTGCGTTTCGATCCCAAACAATGGGAAACAGCCACACCTTACCCTCCCCTGGCTACCTTGTATGCCGCGGCTTACCTGCGCCAGAACGGGCATCATGTACTGCTGCATGATGTGCAGTTTGAAGAAACTCCCGATGCCGTTGAACACACACTTGCCGCAGAAAAACCGGATGTGCTGGTTATTTACGACGACGGCTTCAATTACCTTACCAAAATGTGCCTCACCAACATGCGCGAGGCCGCCTGGAAAATGCAGCAGCTGGCTAAAAAATACGGCTGCAAAGTCATCGTTTCAAGTTCCGATTCTACCGACCACGCAGAAAGCTACCTCAAGCACGGTGCCGATTTTATTATTGCCGGTGAAGCCGAACAAACGCTGCTTGAACTCATCACCGCGCTTGATAAAAACGAGCCCACGCAACATATCAAAGGACTCATCTACCTCGATGGCGAACTGCAACGTACAGCCAAACGCGAAGTAATCCGCGACCTCGACACTCTTCCCCTGCCTGCGTGGGATCTCGTAAACATTACACCCTACCGCGAAATGTGGCTCAAAAACCACGGCTACTTTTCGCTCAACATGGTTACCACACGCGGCTGTCCGTACAAATGCAACTGGTGCGCCAAACCTATTTACGGCAACCGATACAACACGCACTCGCCCGAAAATATTGCGGGCATGATTGAGCAGCTGCAGCAAAAATTCGGCTTCACTCACATCTGGTTTGCCGATGATATTTTTGGCCTTAAACCCGGATGGCTGCGCGATTTCAGCGCCGCCGTGCTGCAACGCAAACTAAAATTCAGTTACAAAATTCAGTCGCGCGCCGATTTGCTTTTGCAGGAAGACAACATCCGCCACCTTGCTGCCTCCGGCTGTGATATGGTGTGGATGGGCGCCGAAAGCGGATCGCAGAAAATTCTCGATGCCATGGACAAAGGCACAAAGGTGGAACAGATACACGAAGCCACCCGGCTGCTCAAAAAACACGGCATCAAACCCGCATTCTTCCTGCAGTTCGGCTATCCGGGCGAAACGATGGACGATATTAAAAAAACCATCGCTATGGTAAACGAACTTTTGCCTTACGACATCGGCATCTCCGTTTCCTATCCCCTGCCCGGCACCGAATTTTACGAACGCGTAAAAGCCGAACTAAAACACAAAACAAACTGGACAGACAGCGATGAGCTTGCACTCATGTTCAGCAACACCTATCAGCCCGCGTTTTACAAGCAGCTGCACCGTTATGTGCACAAGTCGTACCGCAAACACCAGTCGCTGCATCTGCTTCGGGCGCCTGTAAAAAGTTTGCGCAGCCGTGCAGGCTTGCGGCGCATGCTGGCACTGCCATACTATCACTTCTCGGCACTGGCCGAAAAACGCAAACTCATAAGCACCGAACCCGATGCAGCACGCAGCCTTTAACGAGTATGCGCCGCTGTATGATGCGCATTTTACGCACAGCAAAACCGGCATGGCACAACGCAACCGCGTGTACAGCCTGCTCGCGCGTGAATTGAAAAAAGACTGCACCGTGCTCGAACTCAACTGCGGCACCGGACAGGATGCACACTGGCTTGCCCGGCAAGGCTGCACCGTGTTTGCTACCGATGCGGCCGAAGGCATGGTACACACAGCACGCACCAAAAATGCTGCGGAAAAAAATGTATCGGTAAGCATGGCCGATTTACGCATGCCCGAACAACTCCCGCAACAGCAGGTCGATCTGGTGTTTTCAAACTTCGGCGGGCTCAACTGCCTCTCGCCCGATGAACTCAGACAGCTTGCGCCCGCACTTGCCAAACGGCTGACACCTGACGGAAAAGCAGTACTGGTAGTAATGGGGCGTGGCTGCTGGTGGGAAAGATTCTACTTCCTGCTCAAGCGCGATGCGCGCCGCACACGCCGCAACAGCAAAACAGCAGTAAAAGCCATAATCGAAGGCCGAGAAGTAAACACGTGGTATTACACCCCGCGAGAATTTGCCTCATTCTTCCAGCCTCACTTCCGAATTAAAAATGCGGCCGCGGTGGGCCTGTTTGTTCCACCTTCATACCTCGACCCGTTTTTTGCACGCAAAAGCTTCTTATTTTCAATACTTGCTGCCCTCGACCGTTTGCTTGCGCGCGGCAGCTGGTGCGCCAATGCAGCCGATCATTTTCTCATTACACTTGAACCAAGCGACGTATGAAAGTACTGCTCACTCATGGCTACTTTCTGGCCGATGACCCTAAGGAACAGGCCATCATGAAACCGTATGTACCGCTGGGCATTCTGTACATCTCGGCCTGGCTCGAAAAACACGGTATTGAAAATGAAGTATTCGACAGCACCTTTCAAACTTTCGAACTTCAGCTAAATAAAATACGCAGCTTCCGGCCCGATGTAATTGCCGTGTACACCAACCTCATGACCAAACTCAATGTACTTCGGTTGGTGAATGCAGTGAAAAACGATGCGCAGCTCAAACACATTCCCGTGGTGCTTGGTGGTCCCGAAGTGCGCAACCACGCCGAAAAATTTCTCACCCACGGCGCCGACCTGCTGGTGGTGGGCGAAGGCGAGGAAACCATGCTTGAGGTGGTAAAAGCCATTGGCGAAACAAAAGAAATTCCGCTGCATATTGATGGCACTGCCGTGTGGCACAACGGTGCGCTGAAAATGAATGCCGAACGCAAACTCGTGCGCAACATCGACGAGCTTCCGTTTCCAAACCGCCACAAGGTTGATCTGCATCTTTACCTCAATGCGTGGAAAGAACGGCATGGCTACAGCATGGTATCGGTAAGCACCATGCGCGGTTGCCCTTACACCTGCAAGTGGTGCAGCCGCGCCGTGTATGGCGGCACTTACCGGCGCAGAAGTCCTGCGCTGGTGGTGGATGAACTCGAAAGCATTCAGCAAAACTACAAGCCCGATAAAATCTGGTTTGTGGACGATGTGTTTACCATCAGCCACAAATGGCTCAAGGAATTTGCCGACGAAATTGAACGCCGCCAGCTCAGGGTAAGCTACGAAATCATTTCCCGCGCCGATCGCATGAACGAAGAAGTAATTGAACTTCTGCGCCAGAGCGGCTGTTTCCGTGTGTGGATCGGCGCCGAAAGCGGCTCGCAGCGTATCATTGATGCAATGGATCGCCGGGTTGATGTGCAGCAGGTGCGCAACATGATTAAGCTGAGCCGCAAACAAGGCATCGAAGCCGGCACCTTCATCATGCTCGGCTATCCCGGCGAAACCCGCGCAGATATTAAGGAAACCATCCGCCACCTTGTAGAGTCGGCACCCGATCAGTACACCATCACCATTGCCTATCCCATTAAAGGCACACGGCTGTACGAGGAAGTGGAAGATAAATTCACCACCACACTCAACTGGGCACAATCCACCGACCGCGAAATCGACTTCCGGCGCACTTACAGCCGCAAGTATTACGAGTATGCCGTGCGCTGGGTGTACAATGCCGTGGGCGCCTCACGTACACAAAATCCGCTGCGCAAAATGTATCTCACCGGCAAAGGCGTGTTCGCGCAGCTGCTCATGCAGTGGAATGCGTAAGAGCTTTTTCAGCTTGCCGGCTGCCAGCAATATCTCCGTATATATAAATGAAAATTGAGGTGGAGCGAACCTGATGGTGCGTTAAAAAACCGTTGGCTCCCGTCTTCCATTACAAGTCCTCAGTAGTTTTTACCCGAAACACGTTATAAACCTTCCGGGCTTTCCATTGCAGCCGGGGCTGGAAAATCAATTCACCTGTGCAACAAAAATAGCGTCAACTTACTCCACCTTAAATTTCCTCAACACATAAATCATCCACACCAAAGCCGCCACACAAAACAACGCAGATGCAAAGTAAGGTGCGCCGGGAAGATTTGTACTGATCGTGCCGTCGGTAAACCATGCAAAGAGCGTAGTCATAAGCACCGGACCAATCATTGCCGTTAAACTCATTACGCTTGTAATAAATCCCTGCAATTCGCCCTGCTCATCTTTACCCACTTTCTTCGAAAGAATACCCTGAATAGTAGGCCCGGCCAAACCACCAAACGCAAGGGGCACCACACAGGCAAACATCCAGAAACTACTGTTTGCCATACCCGCAATGAACATACCCAGTCCGTACATCGAAATTCCGATAAGAATGGAACGGCGGTTACCTAACTTAGGAATAAGCACACGGCTTAATCCGCCCTGCACCAAAGCAACCATTATCCCCACAAAGGCAAGCGAAAGCCCGATCATGCCCGGCTCCCAGCCCAAACGGTATTCGGTGTAAAAATTCCAAACCGATTGCAACGACTGCCCGGCCATGTTGATAAGGAAAAACGCCACACCCATGCGCAGCACAAGCGGATAACGAGCCAATGAAATCAATGCGCCTACCGGATTTGCGCGCTTCCAGCTAAACTTGCGCCGGTTCTCGGGCAGCAACGATTCAGGAATAACCAGAAAACCGTACAACGCATTAAGCAGTGAAAGCCCGGCGGCTACAAAAAACGGCACACGTTCACCTAAACCTGCAAGCCAGCCGCCAATTGCAGGCCCGGCAATAAACCCAAGACCAAACGCCGCACCAATCAGTCCGAAATTCTGTTCGCGCTTATCTTCCGGGCTTATGTCAGCTATGTAAGCACTTGCCACGGTAAAGCTTGCACCCGTTACCCCTGCAATCAACCGCCCCAGAAACAGCCACCACACCGTAGGCGCAAAACCCAGCAAGAGGTAATCAAGACCAAAGCCAAGCAATGACATCAGCAGCACCGGGCGGCGGCCAAAACGGTCGCTGAGACTTCCCAGCAGCGGCGAAAACAAAAACTGCATGGCCGCATACACCAGCGCCAGCACACCGCCCCATTGCGCAGCCTCGTTAGCTTCCAGACCGGTCATTTTTTCAAGCAGACCCGGTAAAACCGGAATAATTATGCCCAATCCCATCACATCCACAAAAATTGTGATGAAGATAAAAAGCAGGGCCTGCTTGCTTTGACGTGGATTCATTAAGCGCGGTTATTTAGTAGTGCGTAATGATTTGGGATAGCACAGGAAATATTTTTTCACCGGCTTAGACAGCACAGAAATATTGAAAATATCCGCAGCTTCGGCAATATCCATTATCTGCCCGTTCTTGAACTTAATATTGATACTTATATTCTCGTCGCTGCTGTAGGCATTATTCTGCACCGCACCGGTAAACACATAGTACGGCATTTCAGCTTTTGAAATATTAAATTGCTTTGTGGCCTTTTCATACAAATTCTCTACATACGACCCATCAAAAGGCTTGTTCTGCAATTCCACCGCATAAAGCTGGCGGTTTACCATCTGGCTGCATAACTGCGAGAGAATCTTATCCTTGTGTTTTGCCCACACTTTTATCGACGACATAATGTCGTAATCATCAAGCTCGGCAAAAGCTTCCAGCACTTCGGGCTGCTTTACAAATGATGATTTGGTGATGCGGCTGTGCAGAAACACACTCAGCGAAGGTGTGCAAAAAAGCTCCTCGCCGCTCATGGCAAGTTCTTTGGCCCGCTTCAAAATATTCACCAGCAAGTGCTCGGCGCTGAGCACAGTTTTGTGTAAATACACCTGCCAGTACATGAGCCTGCGTGCAATGATGAATTTCTCAATACTGTAAATGCCTTTGTCTTCCACCACCAGCTCATCATCCACCACATCCAGCATTTTCACAATACGATCGCTGCTTACAATACCTTCCGACACGCCGGTGAAAAAACTATCGCGGCGCAGATAATCAAGCCTGTCCATATCAAGCTGACTTGATACCAGCTGATGCAGGAATTTCTTCTGATACTTGTTGCGGAAGATTTTAATGGCAAGGGTGAGTCTGCCTTCAAACACATCATTCAGCCTGTCCATAATCAGCCCCGAAACATCTTCGTGCGTTACATTATGCACAATGCTTGTTTCAAGCGCATGCGAAAACGGACCGTGCCCGATATCATGCAGGAGAATGGCGATGTACGCGGCTTCAGCTTCTTCGTCGGTAATGACGGTGCCTTTGCTGCGTATTTCGCTTATGGCCTCTACCATAAGGTGCATGGCACCCATAGCATGATGAAAACGGGTGTGCAGCGCGCCGGGATACACAAGATTGGTAAGCCCCAACTGGCGGATGCGGCGCAAACGCTGAAAGTAGGGATGCTCAATCAGGCGGAATGTAAGATCGGTGGGCACGGTTACAAAACCATAAACCGGATCGTTAAAAATCTTGCCCTTAACACTGCGTTTCATACGGAAGCCGTAAAAATAGCTGATTTATGTCTGTTTTTTAACCATTCAGCGCCCGCAGAGATACGTATTTTTGTACCCGAAATGATGCAGCCGCCTGACTCAACCGCCAAACGCGACCGATTGCTGCTCCGCGCCGGTCTGGTTACACTTGTTTTACTTTACCTTGTAATCGTAGCCGGCTCGGTAGTACGCGCCACCGGTTCAGGCATGGGTTGCCCCGACTGGCCCAAGTGTTTTGGCTTCTACATTCCGCCCACCGACAGTAACCTTGTGGCCTATCATCCGGGCAAAGACTATAAAAAAGGCCACATGGTGATTGTAAATGATACGCTTTGGCGCGCACCGGCTGATTTTACCGGAAGCACATCATTCAACCGCAGCCAGTGGGAAAAATACCCCACGCACAATTACGCCAAATTCAACGCCCTGCACACCTGGGTCGAATACATCAATCGCCTCATCGGTGCGCTTAGTGGTTTTGGCATGCTCATCATGCTGGCCATCGCCCTCACACGTTTCAGACGCGATAAGGGAACTGTGCTCTGGCTGCTGCTGGGCATGGTGGTGCTGGGCTACATTGCATGGCTGGGCAAAGTAGTGGTTGACAATAATCTCGCGCCGCTGAAAATCACCATGCACATGATGAGCGCGCTGGCCATTGTGGCCATTGTGCTGGTGGTAAACAACCGCCTGCGCAAACAGGTGTATGCACAAACGCCAGCCGTTACCGGCAATCTGGTTATGTACGGACTGGTGTTTCTGCTAGCCTTAACGCTTGCACAGATTATTGCCGGCACACAGGTGCGGCAGGAAGTAGATACGCTCTACAAACTTACCGGCAACACCGGCCGCGATACCTGGACTTCGCAACTCAGCGGCACCTACAGCATTCATCAGCTGCTGGCGTTGCTTGTGGTGGCGCTCAACGGCATGCTTTACTGGATGCTTCGCCGCCTTGCATCACTCAAACGCGGTGCTGCAGCAATTATCCTGCTGCTGCTTGCCGAATATGCCATAGGCGTAATTCTGCACCGCGCAGGCATTCCCGCCAGCCTGCAACCATTGCACGTGGTTATAGCCACGGTGGTGTTTGGATTGCAGTTTTGGTTGTTGCTGCGGATGAAAAGGAAATAGCAGTAACCGAAAAACCGTAATAACTACCGCACCACCTGCATCCGCTTCGTTTCCGAAACCACACCATTCACCTGCAACCGGTAAAAATACACGCCCTGCATAAGTTGCGCTGTATTTATACGTACAGCCTGTGTGCCTGCATTTACCGGCATACTCATGGCAAGCTGTCCCACACTGTTGTAAATTTCAAGCACACCGTTCTGCTGCAAATTACCGGTATTGATATACGTGTAATTATCGGCCGGATTAGGCATGTTTTGTGAGAGTGTGGCGACCTGCATTTCTGGCATTCCTACAGAGGCGGTATCAATTACTTCCACCAGCAAATCATCAAAGAAAAATCCGTCGTATTCCACGCCAAAGTCGGCGCGGAGGCGGAAGCGAAGAAGAATTTGCTGACCCAAATAATCATCAAGCGGCATCTGCTCTTTTACCCAGCCGCTTTGGAAACCAGTCCACGCCGCATTGCCGTTGTCGATGTTATTGTTGTTGGTGGTATAACGGCCGCAAAGTGCAGTCCACGAAGCACCGCCATCGGTTGAAACCTGCGCTTGCGCGTAATCGTAGCCCGGCTCAATTTCAAAGCGGGTGTAGAAGGTGAGGTTTGCACTTATTGACGTAGTAAGATCAAGTGCACTCACTGTAGTTAGTCGTGAGTTGGCGCCGGGCGGATAATTTCCGTTGGGGCTGTCGGTTATGCACGACGGCGCCGACCAGAACTGTGAAGTGGTGGTGTTCCAGCCGCCGCTGGCCGTCCAGCCGGTAATGGAACTTCCGCTGTTGGCAAGCAATATGGTGGTGGTGCCGTAAATTTTGGTCAGCGTATCGCTCCACGTAAAATTGCCATTGCTGATGGAAAGAATGTAAGTGATAGATGTTCCCTGCGGCGTGGCGGCATTGAGTGTATAGGAAATAGAATCCTGCACTGTTTGCAGCAGCGAAATACCATTGTACGTGCGGGCCGGGCCGGTTGCAGTCATCCACGGCGAAAGCGGTGTAATGCTTACCGTATAAACCGGCGTAGTGTCAAGTCCGAGCCGTTGAAAATCGTAGTGCAGATAGCCTGAAGTCTGGCGCAGGTAACGGTCGCCGCGATCGTGTGCAATGCCATAAGCCAGCAGTAAACGAGCAGCATACAAGTCCATCGGAATATTCAGCTTGCAGATGTCGATAATGCGGTTCTGCGCCGGCCAGAAACCATCGGCCTGATCGCCGGCTTCGGGTGTCATCGCCATAATCTTGGGCTTGGTGCTTTGTTCGCCATACATCCAGTCGTCGGAATTTCCGTTGGCCGTGTAGCCTACAGTCTGATCGGCGGTCCCAAACGCATAATTATTATCGGCGGTAAGCAAAGCTCCCCAGGTCGAAAACAAGGCCGAATCGGGCGTAAATGTCTGGTATTCGTAGCCCCACGGACAAATAAGCAGATTGCTGTAGGTATGATAATTAAGTGCGATGCGAAACTGATGCGCATTGGCAAACTGCCGCATCAATTGTGTCTCCGCTTCTGAGAACGCCGAAGCCCCACGGTAGGTATCATCACTTGAAACAGGTGAAGATCCGTTATTATCATAACCCCAATTATAACCGTAATTACGGTTTAGGTCAATTCCGTAGGTTCCATCACCATTATCAAACCTGTTTTTCCGCCACATACCACCTCCCTGAGGGTTATTCGTTTCATTATAGATATATCCGTCGGGATTTACACAGGGCACAAAATACAATTCTGTATTATTGAGCAGGTACTGAATTTCGGGATTTGAATTGTAGTTTTCGAGCAGATAATACATATACAGAATAAGCTGCGAAACACCCGCCGGTTCTCGCGCATGGTGAGCGGCCGAATAAAGCATTTCGGGTTCCGGCTCATCAGCAGAAGCATTATCAGACAGTTTAAGCCAGTACACATAACGCCCTTCTGCCGTTGTTAAATTGCTGTCGATAGGAGCACGCGCCTTTACCAGATTGGGATAAAGCGTGGCCATATTATCGAGGTGCCAGAGAATTTCGTTGTAGGTAAAAAAGCCCCCCATTGAGCCAAGCGTAAAATTGGCTGGGGTAGGATACACCACAGGTGCAGTGCAGTTTACGGCCTGTGTGTTTGCTGAAGCTGCCGCCAGACGCTGCGGATCGTTTTGTGCAATGTAATGTTGCTGCACATCGGCAATAAGCACATCAAAACTTAGCCCGAGCTGCTGCACACGCGCAAGCTCCTGCCGCGAAAGATCAGTAGTAAATGAATAGCCCTGCTTAATCTCGCCATGATCCACACAAATACCGGCCTGTGCCAGTTTCAGCAAGCCATCGGAACCGGTGTAAATCCGCACCCGCGACCATTCAGGCTGTTGTGCAAAAGAGGTAATGGAAAACGTAAAAAAGAAGATCAGCAGGCGCAGGTGTTTCATTGCAGTAAAAAGTTCGTTTGCGATAAAGATAAACAGAACCTTTTGCGCAGAAAACCTCTTTCTTCGCACAAAATCAGCCAGATACTGTAAAAAACAGGATTTCAACCGGTTTTACCAACCCGCCACTTCACTCCAAAACAGAAAACAGCAATGGTTATTTGTTATGGAGGTCAAGCTGCGTACCCCGGCATTTCTTACTGCCGCAGAAACAAGCGTATTTCTTCAATACTTTTTTGGTAATCTTGCCTTCGTAAATCAGCATGTAATCGTAAAATAATTCCTCGTCCTGCTTTATTTTTTTCTTCGCATAAATAAACACACGCCCTTTTTTCTCTAGCGCTTCGCAGTTGGGCGCGCAGCTGTGATTAATGAAACGGGCTTCACTGCCATTCACATTCCCGTCAATTACACGATTTCCCTCAATACTGAAAAACATGGTGTGCGAGTGATCGCCCTTGTCTTCAAAACGGTCATCAGCTTCATCCCACGAAATAATTTCACCGGTGTATTCAATAATTTTTTTGCCCTTTTTAATGTTTTTGGCAGCAAAAACACCACGTCCGTGCACTTTTGATTCCTTCACGTAGTATTTGGGCTTCTTGGCTTCTTTCATTGGTTTGAATTGAGGAGTTGCAAATTTAGCATAATCTGTCAAATCTCGGCTCCGCTCGATTTGACAGATGGCTTACGTCGTTTTTATGAATTTAAATTGGCGCTGCGCTTGATTGTGGGGACGCTTCGCCGGACTTAACGGATGATGAATGTTTTTTGTCTGAATGTATTGCGCCATCAATAAATGATGGCGTAAAGAAACAGCCCTGTCAAATCGGGCGGAGCCGAAATTCGTCAGGTGCAAAGTGTTTCCGCCAATGCAGCTGCCTGCGCACGAATTTCAGGTACCGCCGTAATTTCCCAGAGCACACCGCGAATCATGGGGCCGAGCGCGAAGAGGCCGGATTGTTCATTTCCGGCTGCATCAATAAGCTGTCCGGTTTCGGTGGCATGAAGGCCAAGCGCGGAGCGGTCGTAGGCAAGCATTCCGGCTGCAGCCATTTGCTTCACCAGCGCATTGCCTTCGCTCAGCCATTTGGATGAAGGGCCGGTGCAGTTTATCACTTTAGCGGCTTCAATTGTTTGCCGTGTGTCTTTACCGCGAGGTTTCCACTGCGCAGTAATTAAATCGCCTTTTGCCTCAAGTGACGTGATGCGGCCAGCTGCTACAGTAAGTTGCCCGCGCGCAATGCACTCGTACACCACAGCCGCCGTGGCAGGCGGCAAACGGTGACGGGCCACACCCCAGATGTGACGTACGTGTTGCATAAAATCATTACGCCATGCATCGTTGCCTTGCAGCCAGAGTTTTTGCAGCCAGGGGCGCAGACTGTCGGTAACGGCTGTCCAGCCAATACCCCGCTTTTCGGCCTCGCGGAGCTGCCCGCGGAAGATGCGCAGTTGTGTGCCAAGATCAGCTGCGGCCAGCATTTGTTCGCCAAAAGGCAGCCAGGGCATTTGCGGCGGCTGATGCTGTGCCGGTAAAAAACCATGCGGCGACACCGATAAAATTTTACCACGGTGCCCGCGGCTGTGAAGCTCGCACACAAGATCGGCCATGGTGAGGCCGGAGCCGATGAGCAGCACAGTGGCCGCTGCATCCAGCCCGTGAAATGTATCGTAGTGCCAGGGATTTTTTTCGTACGCCGCATGCGAAACTACTGTGGCAGCCGCAGCAGGCGGCGCAGGCAGCAAATTGCCGCAGGCCAGCACCAGATGCGTGCCATGTAATTCGCCGCCTGCAGATAGTGTGCAGCGTACACCGGAATCCGTGTACTGCGCGGCCGTAATTTCAGCGGTTAGCAGTTGCAGCCGCCCGTTGCTTTCGTGCACGGCCTGCTGCAAACGTTGCGCAAGGTACTCGCCGAAATACACACGCGGCACAAAATCGTTGGCCGATACCGTGCGGCCGGTGGAAAGCAGATAATCGTGAAAATCGTTGGGTACATCGGCAAAGCACGAAAGCTGCTTTACACGCACATTGAGCAGATGATGCTGTTTGTTGTGCGCGCCGTAGGCAAGACCACCGCCAAACGAACCGCTGCGCTCGGCAAGGGTAATTTTAAATTTCTTCTGCACATCGCTTCGCAGGAGATGCAGCGCCAGCAATGTGCCTGAGGTACCGCCTCCGGCAATAATCAGGTGTGCAGTACCGCTCATTTCCTTTTCCTCTCTGCTTCGGCCGCCGGCTGAGGCTTTGCAGGTATTTCACCGCCTTTGGGCAGCGATACATCTTTCCACTTCAGCGTTTGCGTAATATGCTCCACATCCTGGCGGATAAAATCAAGCACCGGCTTAAGCGAATCTTTATTGGGCACCGCCATAAAATAAAGCGAGCCGCGAATGAAATGTTTCGTGCTGTCGGTTAAATAAAACTGAATGGCTGTGGCGGCACTCGCACCCACATCCACCAACGTACCATATACCTTATCCTCCGGACGGATCACTTCCATTTCCTTGCGGCCCTGTGCTTTGGAGCGATGCTTTTCGGTAAGCTGCCACGAGGTATTGATAAGCTCCTCAAGCATGGTATCGTTGGTAATTTCCTTGTAACTCAGGTAAACGGTGGCCCCGAAACGATCCATCTGCACATCGCGCCAGCAGGGCTCCGGAGTGTTCGACATGCTTCTTGTAACCCTTGCATAATCGGGCATTTCAAACGTGTACGGGCATTCGGCATCATAGCTTACCCATTTCTTTTCGGGAAGGGCAATACGGAAATAGCCGCGCGGACGGGGCGTTTGCACTTCATCATCGTCATCATCGCATCCGGCAAGGGAAAACGAGGCTGCGGCAAGCATTAAAATAAGCAGGCGAAACATACGCATAGCAGCAAAGATAATTTTTGAGCGGCCTCGCACTCATTTTTGTGTCGATTTTCGGCATAGATTTGGAGAACAAATCCTAAAATCAACGTATGCACCGCCTGCTTATTTTCTTTCTGTTCATTTCAACACCGGTTTTGGCAAAAAAAACCATCGCCGCCCAGCTGCTCAAACAATCGGGGCACGTGGTTCAGGTACGTGTATGTAATGCGCCGGGATTTCCCGCACAAAAAAATAATCCTACACCCGATACCTACAGGCTGGTGGTGCAGGAAGTATATAAATCAGAAACGCTGAAAGCCGGCGATACCATTGCCGTAACTGCTGCACTTTTTTCGCTGGCGGTGGATACACTCGGCCAGCCCTATTTCAGCAACAATATCCAACCCGATAAAGTATTTATCCTCTTCCTCAACAAAGAAACGCCACGCAGCTATTCTTACAACAAAAGGAATTATACCCTGCATTACCTTACCGATCCTGAACTGGGCATGCAGCCGTTTTCACTGCACCTGCACTACTGGCTCACCGAAACACAAAGCAAAAAGAAGAAAAAATAAGTGTATGCCGAACGTTAGTAACGATACCATTAAAGCCGAAGTACGCCGTTTTCTGGATGAAAATTTATTTGCCGGAAAACCGGATACTTCATTTACTGATGACACGCCGCTCATCAGCTCGCGCCTTATGGATTCCATTTTGGCGCTCAAATTAGTGAGCCATCTCGAAACCACGTTCAATATTGAATTTGAAGCGCACGAGGTGGATCAGGATAATTTGAATACAGTGAATGTGATTACTGAATTTGTGGCTAAGAAATGTCAGTAAATCCTGCATCGCTGTATGAACTGTTTGAACGGACAGCAAAACAGTTTCCGGAAAAGGAAGCTATTTCTCACAGTGATGACCGATATGCCTTGTACGGTTGGCTTTCTGAAGGGGTAAACCAAATTGCTGATTATCTTACACGTAACGGGCTTGTTCCTAAGCAACGGGTTTTGCTTATGGACGACAAATCGATAACTACAATATGCCATTTGCTTGCGGTATTGAAATGCGGATGTGCTGTAGTTCCTTTTGATCCAACAATTAGCTCCGAACGATTAGATTTTCTTGTTCAGGATCTGCAACCACAATTGATATTATTCAGAGAAGATTGGCCTCACCTGCCTGTTGTGCCGCACAAGGGATATACTCAACTTTATGAATTTGATTACGGCTATTTAGGATATTTCCTCGCCCAAACAGAAGCCCACAAGGATGATCTGGCTTACATCCTTTTTACATCTGGTTCAACTGGTAAACCGAAAGGTGTAACTCTTACACATGCCAATATTCTGGCATTCATCTACTGGGCACAAGACACGTTTAATTTCAGCAGCGATGAACTATTTGCAGGCATCGCTCCGCTCTATTTCGATCTTTCGCTTCTCGATTTGTTTGGTGCATTTGTGTGCGGCGGAAGTGTAGTGCTTTATGGGCAAAACGAAGTAAGTAATGCCCGATTTCTGGCGCAGCACATTGCACAACGAGGAATCACCAACCTCTACACCACACCCAGCACCTTGCGGTTGCTGCAGCAATTTGGCGGCGCGGCAAAGCAGCAATATCCACATATCAAACGTGTGCTCTTTGCCGGCGAAGTATTCGAACCAAAAGCCTTGCACCAGTGGATGCAGCAACTTCCGCAGGCGCGTTTTTACAACCTCTACGGCCCAACCGAAAGCAATGTGTGCACCTGGTACGAAATAGAAAGACCGGTTGACGACACGCGCACACAGCCCTACCCGATTGGCAAAGCCTGTACAGGTATGGAACTTCGTATTAACGAAAGCAACGGCGAACTGCTCATTGCCGGGCCGCAGCTTTCGCCGGGATACTGGAACCGCGATGCACTGAACAGCGAAAAATTCAGCGAGGCCGATGGAAAAACCTGGTACCACAGCGGCGACCGTGTGCGGCTTGAAAACGGGAATTATGTGTATGAAGGCCGCACCGACCGCATGCTGAAAAAGCGCGGCTACCGCGTGGAACCGGAACAAATTGAACACGTGCTGCTGCAGTCGGAACATGTGCACGAAGCCGCCGTAATTGGCGGCACAGACACCGACGGCTATGCCTTTCTCGCCGCATTTATAGCGTTGAATACACCGGCCGGCGAAATGCTGCTGACTCTGAAAAATCATTGTGCCGCACATTTGCCGCATTACATGATTCCCGAACGCATTATCTTCATGGCACAGCTTCCGAAAACCGGCAGCGGCAAAATCGACTATCAGGCACTGAAACAGCAGCTATGAACTTTGGCTACACCGCATCGCAGCTTGCCATACGCGCACAGGCGCTGGAACTCGGGCGCGCACTTCCGCAGCCCGAAGCCGGTGCACACTGCTTTGCGCCCGAAGCCTGGCAGCAGCTTGCCAACGCCGGCTACACCGGTTTGATTTTACCCGAAGCCGTTGGCGGTGCCGCACTCAGCGCCACAGAAGCAGCCGTGGCGCTCGAAGCATTAGCCACCACCTGCAGCGATACCGGCCTGCTGTTTTCGCTGGGCGCACATCTTTGCGCGGGCGTAATACCCGTGTGGCTTCATGGCAATGCCGCGCAGCAGGAAGTTTTGCATGAAGTAAGCAACGGCCGCTGCATCATTGCCAACGCCATTACCGAATCGCATTCGGGCAGTAATGCGTTTGCGCTGCACACCGGCGCGGTGAAAAATGCCGCGGGCTACACACTCAGCGGACACAAGGTTTTTTGCACCAATGCCCCGCTGGCGCAGCTGTTTGTGGTGTATGCACTTACCGATGCGCAAAAGGGATTTTTCGGCGGTATCTCCGCCTTTCTGCTGCCGCGCGAAATTCTGCATGTGGGGCCGTCGCTGGCAAAAGAAGCCCTGCAAACTTCGCCCGCCGCCGAACTCATGCTTAACGATGTACACGCCGAAGAAACCGCTTTGCTGGGCAAACCCGGCGCCGGCGTAAGCATCTTCATGCAATCAATGAACTGGGAACGCACGCTGCTTTCGGCTTTGCATTGCGGCACCATGCAGCTTTTGCTCAACCGCTGCACCGATTATGTAAAGCAACGTCAAACCGGCAACGGCACGCTTGCACAGCATCAGGCCGTACAGTTTAAACTGGCCGAAATGGCGGTGGATATTGAAACCGCGCGCCTGCTGGTGTACAAAGCCGCCACACAACTTGATGCCGGTAAAAATGCAAACACCGCCGCCATCAAAGCCAAAATACACGCCAGCGAAGCCTTTGTACGCGTGGCTTCAGCCGCCGTACAGTTGCATGGCGGCAACGGAATTACTTCTGCCTACGCGCTTACGCAGTTTCTTGCCGATGCGCAGGCCGCCTGTATTTATTCGGGACCGAATGAGGTGTTGCGGGGGATGCTGGGATAATTTAAAATATACAACAATACGGTTTTCCAAAAATCAATTCCTTTCATTAATTTATATCATCACATGTCTGACCTGCATCTCGTGCCATTAAAAACCGGGAAACAGCTCTCCATCCAAAACTGTGATGCCAGTACAAGAGCAAGTTACTACTGAAAAATTTCCGATTGAACCCAAACACCAAAGAATCAAAAAAATAATAGAAGAGATCAATAATCTTCCTAATTGTGATGAAATCAGACTACTAAAATTCAGTACGGAATCAATCTGTAAATCCCCCCGTGATAAAGACTTTATACTTTACAAATCTCAAATAGCAGCTCAGGTAGTTTCAAAGAAAAAACGTAACGACTCTACTCTTATTATCAGAACAGAAGCTGTTTATGATTTACAATCATTCAAAGGATTAGCAGTATGTTCTAACGATACAATCTATCTTACAACTTATCGCGACACTACAGAACCCTCGGCCGCTGCTTATGTGAAATACTGTTTCGAATATACGATACGCATAAAAAAAGGTAAAAAATATAAGGTCGCAATCTACCGATGACAATTGAGTTCATCCTGAGAGGCTGTTTATTAATTAAACACACTAACCTGTAAAGACAGGATTTTTATATATACATTTACAATAATCAAGCTCCATAAAGTAAGGAATAACCCTCTCCCGTCTCCCTTGAGTTAATCCGGCTTACGTTTGATAAAAACACACGATTGATGGTGTTTTTATGAATAGATTAGTTGGTCTGGATATTATACGCGCAACAGCTATTCTGCTGGTTGTGCTCTCGCATGCATTCCGGTTTTCACCGTTGAGTGCGTGGTTTCAACTACATATATCCCCCGCACTGGGACAAATTGGGGTAGAGCTTTTCTTCGCATTGAGCGGATTCCTCATTGGACGCATTTTAATTCGTGAAACAGATTCATCCGTTTCTTCCCTCAATCCACTTCATTTTTGGGGGCGAAGATGGATGCGTACACTTCCCGCCTACTATTTTGCCTTACTCCTGTTTCCCCTCTTAAATCGGCTACTTCACAATCAACCCTTCCCTGAAATCTCATCCTACTTTGTATTCACACAAAACCTCTGCACGCCACATCCCGAATATTTCGGTATTGCATGGAGTCTTTCTGTGGAAGAATGGGCTTACCTGTTTACTCCGTTAGGCTTGATAATTATTGGGAAAACCTCGCGGCTATCAGGCCAAAACTCGTTATTACGTTATAGTTTGCTGCTTATTTCTGCAGGAACAATGATCCGGTTCTTTCACCCTGCACTTCATTCGGCAGAGGCCGGAAGTTGGGATGCATTGGTGCGTAAAATTGTACTGTATCGCCTTGATGCAATCGGATATGGTTTGCTTGCCGCAGCTATTCCAATCAAAAATATCAGCACCAAACAACTTGCGGCCATCAGCTTCTCACTAATGAGCGGAGCCACATTGGTCTATTTACTCGGCGGCGGAACCAGCGATTCAATTAATTATTACACCTGCATCCTGCTTCTCCCGCTAACGGGCATGGGATTCGCAAGCTTTGTGCTTCTGGCTTCGCGCATGCAAACCACACGCAAATCAACGATCATATCGGTTGTCCGGTTTGTAAGTATTGTTTCCTACTCACTATACCTTGTGCATTCTCACTTGTGGGAATACACCCTTTCCGTATTCCCCGAAAATCCGCCTGCCGCAATTGCATGGTCGTATTTCGTCGGTTATTGCATTTGCTCAGTGTTGTTGGCTTATCTGCTGTACAGAGGCATAGAAAAACCCTTACTGATGCTGCGCGACAAATACCTGCCTTGAAACCGCGCAACTCACTCACGAAATCGAGTTCCTGACCCGCGAAGTATATTCCCGCAACGCAGCCGGAAACGCAATTCCCCTCACTTCCATTTCTTCACGTATCCACAACACAGCCAGCACATGTGTAAGCTGTTCGCCTTCATCATCGCCGGGAACCGTAATGGCAGGCTGCTGTTCGTTGTAAAGTGCTTCTTCGGCCAGTTTCAGCTCTTCAATCGTAGCTGTTTCGGCCAGCAGTTTTATGGCGGGAATTTTCATGTGCTTAGTTTTTGGCCATCAGCCGTTCAATCATGGCTTTTACGTTTTCTTCTTTCGAAGTAGCCGAACCTTCAAGTAATTCGCCCTTGTAAAACGTGGCAAAGAACGGCAGATTGTCCACTCCGGCCAGCTTGCGGGCCTGCTCGTTTTCTTCGGCATTCACATCAAGAAATGCCACAGCGGTATTAGCCTCATCGCCGGCAATACGTTTGTATTTGGGCGAAAACAGCTTGCACGAGCCACACCAGTCGGCATAATATTTTACCATTACGCGCTCGTTGGAGGCAAGCAGTATTTGAAAATCAGTATCGGTTGAAAGTTGTACGGACATAAATTTTTGAAATTGGCGTGCAAAAGTAACAAAGCACTTCATTTCTTGCTGTGACTCCTGTCACTTTCTGTGCAATACATTTTTCACCAACAGCAGGTTGTACGATTGCCGCTGGCAGATTACCTTTAACCACCGTCGCTTCCCGATGCTCCGCATTCTCGTTTGCTTTGCGTGTTTACTTTGTTTCCCGGCCACACCGCTGACCGGGCAGCAGTTCAATTTCCGCAACTGGTCGGTGGCCGAAGGGCTGGCACAGTCGCAGGTGTATGCACTGGCCGAAGACACGCGCGGCTACCTCTGGGCAGGCACGCGCGGCGGCGGTGTAAGCCGGTTCGACGGCATTGCGTTTACCACATTCTCCGAAGAAAACGGACTGCCCGGCAATTTTGTACGCTGCCTCACCGCCACGCCCGACGGAAAAGTATGGGCCGGCACCGACGAAGGATTAGCCTTTTTCGACGGCACAAAATTCACACCGGTACCGCTTCCCGGTAATGCCGGATTGGTAAATGCAATTTTAGCCGACCGCACCGGACAACTCTGGGTAGCTACCGAAGACACCGGCGTAATTGTGTTGCAGGGCAACGCCGTGATACAGCATTATCATTACAAAAAAGGATTGCCCACCGACCGCACCCACGCGCTGTACGAAGACCCCAACGGCACCATGTGGATTGGCGCAGAAAACGCGCTCATCCGCATCAGCAACGGACAAATTTCCATTACCGATCCGCTCGACGGGCTTCCCGAAAAAAGCATCCGCAGCATTACCGGCAACGCCAAAGGCGAAATATGGCTGGCCACCTACGGCGCGGGCATTGTACGCATTGATGCAAACAACACGCTTACCCGATTCGATCAGCGCAGCGGACTGCCTAACAACACGGTGCACGAAATAAGCAGCGATGCCGCCGGCAACCTCTGGGCCGCCACAGCCAGCGGCGCGGCGCGCATTAGTCCAACCGACAGCGGCTACACCGCCACCACTTTCGGCGAACGCGAGGGACTTTGCAGCAATGTGGTGATGCGCATTCTTTGCGACAGCCGCGGCAATGCATGGTTTGGTACTTCGGGCGGCGGACTGTGCCGGCTCGACAGCGAACGCTTTTTGCATTTCAACGAAAAAAGCGGCGACATGGGCTCGTGGGTTTACGCCGTGCATGCCGACAGCAAAGGCAATATGTGGTTTGCAACGTCAAACGGCGGCGTAACCATGTACGACGGCACGTACTACGTAAACTATTACCAGGGCGCAGGTTTTACCACTGCAAAAGTGCGCTGCATTTACGAAGACACTTCGGGCACCATGTGGTTTGGCACGGTGGGCGAAGGTGCGTACTCATTCAGCAACGGCGCATTTACACACTACGACCGCAAAAGCGGACTGAGCGGAAGTTTTGTAACTGACATTCTCACCGACACCAGCGGCCACGTATGGTTCGCCACGGCGGGCGGCGGTTTGTGCCGGATGAATAAAACCACAAAGCAGTTCGAAAAAATTGACCGAAAACAAGGCGTTACAGCCGACAGGTTTCAGCAGCTTTGCCTCGATTCAAAAGGACAAATGTGGGCAGCAAGCCTTACTGAAGGCGTATATGTGTTTGCTTACGACAGCGAAAAAGTAGCCGTACAGCGGCGTATTACCGATGCTTCGGGGCTGGCATCAAATGCGGTGCGCGCCGTGGTGCGCGATGCGCAGGGCAATATGTGGTTAGGCACAGCAGGCGGCGGAGTAAGCCGTGCAGGTAATAATGTAACCACGTTTACTAAAAAAGACGGACTTGCCTCAAACAATATTTATCTGCTTCAGCCCGACCGCAACGGCGACATCTGGGCCGGCAGCGAGCGCGGGCTGGATCGCATGCGGTTTGAGGCGGGCGGCAAACTTAAGCAGGTAAAGCACTACGGCCGCGGCGAAGGACTGGCGGGCATTGAAGTAAGTCTCAATGCATCGTGCACAGACAGCAAAGGGCAACTTTGGTTTGGCACGGTAAACGGCGCCACACGCTATAATCCCGATGCCGACAGCGACAACCGCATTCCGCCCGCCGTGCATATTACCGGGCTGCGTTTGTTCTTCAACCCTATTCAGGAAACGCCTTACGGGCAGGGTGCAAAAAACTGGTTTGGTTTGCCCGATTCGCTCGTGCTGCCTTACCACCAGAATGCCCTGCGTTTTGATTTCACAGCCATTGATCTGACCAATGCCGAGGGTGTGCGGTTTCGCTGGAAGCTGGATGGTTTTGACAAGGGCTGGTCGCCCGAAAACGCCGAACGGCAGGCCACATATTCAAACCTTCCGCCGGGCGACTACGCATTTATCCTGCAGGCACGCAATGCCGACGGGTACATGAGCGGCGAACAGGTTTTCCGTTTCCGCATTACGCCGCCGTTCTGGGCCACATGGGCATTCCGCATTGCGGCTGCGGCTGCGTTGATTTTATTAATCGTGCTTATTTTCCGCTGGCGCGTGGCCGGAATACGAAAGCGCAACGCAGCGCGCATTGAAAAGCTGAAACTCGAAAAGAGTTTGCTGGAACTGGAGCAAAAGGCATTGCGCCTGCAAATGAATCCGCATTTTATTTTCAATGCGCTGCAATCCATCCAGGGCTTTATTGCCCGCAACGACAGTGCCGAGGCGCGGAAATACTTAGCCAAATTCGGCAAACTCATGCGCCTTACACTCGACAATTCGCGGCAGCAGTGGACGAGTGTGGAACAGGAAGCCGAACTTTTGCAGCATTACCTCACACTCGAAGCACTTTGCCTCGGCAATCGTTTTACGTTTGAGGTGGACACCGCAGGCGTGCAGCTGCCCGAAGCCACCTATTTGCCGGTCATGCTCATACAGCCTTTTGCCGAAAATGCGGTGGTACACGGCATTCGTCATTTGCAAAGCGGCGGCAGAATTACCATTCGCTTTGTGCTCGATGAAAATCGCCTGCGGGTAAGCATTACCGATAATGGCGTGGGCCGCAAACGCGCGTCAGAACTCGAAAGCCACGAAACAAAGCAGCACGAATCGGCAGCCATGTCCATTACCCGCGAACGGCTCAGACAACTCAACGAACCCGGCAAAGCCGAAAGCGGTTTTGAAATAAAGGATTTACCTCAGGGCACCGAAGTACTTGTAACCATTGGTGCAGTAAGCGTGGAAAATGAGTAAGCTGAAAAGGGAATTTCCTGAAAAATGAGGAGCGGAACTGCGGTGCAATAAAACAACACCTGCTCCGGTGCTTCTAATATGCCGCCGGCATGCTTCAAAAAACACTTTTCCGCAGGCGGCATAAAACGTGCTCCCCGGGCTATACATTCAGCTCACCTGTGTTCCAAAAAACAAAACTCAGTAATACTCAAGCTCCGAAAACTGAATGTAGGCGCCACCCGTAGCCGAGCGGTAAGAAAGTAATTCCACGTAATGCGCTGCATTGAACCGGCGGTTTACCTTGAGCAGGATTTTATCTTTCTGCCGGCGCTCTTCTTCCAGAATACGGTCGTATTCATCGCGCACGTAGTAAAACTCCATGTTCTCGGCCGCATTAACCGACTCTACGCGTTCTTCAATTACCTGTCCTTCTTCGTTATAAACCGCGTAAATAATTTCAATAGTTTTCCCGGCGCGGTTGCTGGATACCTGTGCAATCTGATCCTCGCGTGAACGGGCATCGTAAAAATCTGTTTTACGCATCGTATCGTAAACCAGATCGCGGGCTGTAATTTGTTTCAGACGGGGTGTTACTTTACCATCTTCCCCGGTAAACGCTTCATACACGCTTTCTTCTTCGTGCGCGGGTTTATTGTCTTCGTCGTACTTCACTAATTTCAGCACTTTATCCGGAAACTCGGTGCTGTATTCGTATGTTTCGCGTTCAGAAAGTTCGCCGTCGTCGTCTTCGGTAATAATTTCAACAAGCCGTTCCTTCTCATCATACACAAAGCGGCGAACAATCGGGAAGCCTTCTTCAAACATTTGCCGTTCTTCGGTTACCAGTCCTTTCTCGTTGTAAGCATAGGTAATGTTTTCGGCCTGAAAACCGTCAGAAAAAAGTTCGTGGTGAATGAGTTCACCTTTCTCGTTGTACTGATTGCGTATTTCCTGAATCACATTCCCGCTGTCGTCAAGTTCTTTTTCAGTCACAACTTTCCCGTCGGGCGTGTAGGTGATTTCATTTACCAGATAAAATTCATCGCGGTTCAGGCTGTCCAGCTGAAGATCATCACTGTATTCCAGCTCATGATTGCGGTAAATGCGATGAATTTTGGCGGGTTTTCTTTTGGGTGCTTCTTTTTCCATACGGGCAGAATCAGTAATAGAGGCTGTTCAAATTTTGTTTTTGAGATTTGTTATGCGTGCAGTTTTTCTCAGACAAGGCGCTTTTGGCAGGCGATACTTAGAAAGTATCGACAAGAAATGCAACGCAGGATGGGGAAAAATTCACCATAACAAAGCCGAAGGATGAAATTTGTACAACCTCATTTTGCCCAAAGATAATGAACCGTCCTTCCCGTTCCCCGTTCCGTTCGTCCCATTTTTTAATTCCCGGGCAATAATTTTGGCTTAATTTGGGCCGAATTAAAAACTCACCTTGATGACCATACGTTTTGTTCTGCCTGCCAGTCTGCTTATTCTGGCAGCTTCCTGCGGCGATAAAAAGCCCGACACGTCCGAAAACAAGCCGGTAGCCCTCACCTACCCTAAAACGCGCAAAGTGGATACTGTGCATACTTACTTTGGCGTGAAGGTGAACGACCCGTACAACTGGCTCGAAAACGACACCAGTGCCGAAACCGGTGCCTGGGTTGACGAACAGAATAAACTCACATTCGATTATCTCTCGAAACTTCCCTCGCGCGAGAAAATAAAAAACCGCCTGCGCGAAATCTGGAATTTCGAGAAAATGAGTGCGCCCTACCGCAAAGGCAACCGCTACTTCTTCTCGCGCAACAACGGCATGCAGAATCAGTCGGTGCTGTTTATGAAAGATGGCCTCAACGCACCCGAAAAACAGATTATTGACCCGAATACACTTTCGAAAGACGGAACCGTTTCGCTCACCGGCACCAGCGTATCGAAAGACGGGAAATATATGGCCTACAGCATAAGCCGGGGAGGTTCGGACTGGAATGAGTTTTATGTGCTTGACATTGCCACAGGCAAGCCACTGAGCGATGAAATAAAATGGTCGAAATTTTCCGGTGCTTCGTGGAAAGGCAATGGCTTTTTCTATGGCCGTTATGATGCGCCCGGCGGCAGCGAACTTTCAGCCAGAAACGAAAAGCAGAAACTCTATTACCATACCGTGGGCGAACCGCAAAGCAAAGATGTGCTGGTGTATAAAGACGATGCGCATCCCAACCGCAGCTTTGGCGCACAGGTTTCTGACGATGAACGCTGGCTCATTGTTTACACCTATCAGTCAACAAGCGGAAACGGCCTGCTCATTAAAGATCTCACACAGCCCAATGCGCAGTTTAAATCCATTGTTGACATCAAAACCGACAAAGACCCCGACTACTCGGTGGTTGATGTGCGCGGCCGCAACCTCATTGTGCTTACCAACAACGGCGCACCGCGTTTCAAGCTGGTATCAATAAACATCGACAATCCGGCCCCTTCGGCCTGGACCACCATTATTCCGCAAAGCGATAACCTGCTTGAAAGCGTATCGCTTGCCGGCGATAAATACATTGCACAGCATCTGGTGGAAGTAAAATCGAAACTCACCATTTGCGACAGCACCGGTAAAGCTGTGGGCGAAATGCCCATTCCCGAAATGTGCGATGTGGGCGAGATCAACGGCCACCGCAAAGACAGCCTGGTGTTTTTCACCGTATCACGCTTTACCGCGCCGCCAAGCATTTTCAAATACAACCTGCTTACCAATACCACCACGCTTTACAGCCAGCCCCAAATTAATTTCGACAGCGAGGCTTACGAAACCAAGCAGGTGAAGTACAAGAGCAAAGACGGCACACTGGTGCCCATGTTCATTACACATAAAAAGGGCTTGAAACTCGACGGCAGCAATCCCTGCTTCATGTTTGGCTACGGCGGCTTCTCGTCGCACTACGGCCCGGAGTTTCGTATTGACCGCGCCGTGTTTCTCGAAGCAGGCGGTGTGTATGCGGTGGCCGGCATACGCGGAGGCAATGAATACGGCGAAGAATGGCACGAAGCCGGCATCCTGTGCAAAAAGCAAAACGTATTTGACGATTTCATTGCCGGTGGCGAATACCTCATTGCGCAGGGATACACCAGCAAGGAAAAATTAGCCGTGCAGGGACGCTCAAACGGCGGACTGCTTATTGGCGCGGTAATGACGCAACGCCCTGATTTGTTTAAAGTGTGTATCCCGATGGTGGGCGTGCTTGACATGCTTCGCTACCATCAGTTTACCATTGGCCGCTACTGGGCCAGCGATTACGGCCTGAGCGAGAAAGAAGAAGAATTCAAATGCCTTTACAAATACTCGCCGCTGCATAATGTAAAGCCGGCCAGCTATCCCGCCACACTCATCACCACCGGCGATCACGATGACCGTGTGGTGCCCGCACACTCGTTTAAATTTGCCGCCACGCTGCAGGAAAACCAGCAAGGCACAAACCCGGTGCTCATCCGCATCGACAAAAATGCCGGACACGGTTCGGGCAAACCTACCGAAAAGCAGATTGAAGAAGCCGCTGATATCTGGGCCTTTGTGTTTGGCAATCTGGGAATGACGTACTAAGATTGATTTTGGTTAAAACTGAAAACGCCGGAAATTTACATCCGGCGTTTTTTATGTCAATTTCCTGACCACATAGTGCCAAAACCATTCAGGAAAGAAGTCTGATTTCAGTTCGAGAAACTGGTCTTCGCGCATTTCAGCAATCAGTTTCATGGAGCCTGAAACTTCTGAATTATCAAGCAGCCATGCTCGTGTTGAAACAGCCATTGCATCAGACAAAAGTGCTAATGACCGATAATAGCGTGATTCAATTTTGTCTTCATCAACCGAATGTCCGTTTTGCAAAACACGTAAACGCACACGGTCTTTCTGAATTTTCACACTATCAGTAGTGACATAATAAAGATAAACTCTATAGCCCATTGTCTGCGCTTTTCTCATCCAGTCAATCTTTGACGGGTGAGACATTACAGTTTCAAAGGCAATGGATTTATTTTGTTGCAAAAGCGATTCCCGAATAAATTCGGCAATCATTGAAGCGTGATATGCATCCGTTACTGCTCTATCAACTACATAAAGTACGTTATCCTGTATTTGGAATCTGTTTATCTCAAATTTGCGGGAAAGTTGACTGACAAAACGGGTAAACATTTCCTGTAAAACCACAAGCTCATATTGTAAAAAACTGAGCTTAAACTCGTTGTTCAGTTCGCGCTGAATTTCATCAGCATTCACCCACACACCAATTTTACTGCCCAGATACAGCTTTACCTCATGATACAGCGTAGATTTACCCGAACCATTTGGGTCAGCAAAAATGCGGAGTCTTTTTACAGCTGGCTTTTCGGTAAACAGTGCCTTTTTTTTGAGTTTGAACGTCAACTTATTTCAACTTTAGTTTAAGCACATCGCCTTTTTTCAGTTTGATATGCTCTTCGGCCAACGACTCATTTTCTTCCAGCACTTCAAGAGAACCATCCGGATTACGTTTCATCAGTTTACCTTTTCTGATAAAGAGTACAGATTCACCTGACTCAAAAGCCTTCTGAACCGCTTTTCTGGATGCTTTTGAAGCCAGTCCTTCGAGCAGTTTTGTAGTAAGTTTACCGCCCACACCGCTACCTTTTTTCTTTTTCATCACCCTAAATTTACTCAATTACTCCAACAGTTGCACATTACTTCTCACCAATGCACCTTTCATGCCGGCCACATTCACTTCACGCAAAACTGTTCCGAACCTCATCCATTTTTCCGCATCGCCACCCAGCAGTAACAGTGTACCGTGGTGAGCGGCATTCACTCTGTCCCGGCGGCGTTCATATTCGGGGATGACGAAAAACGGCGGCCTTTTCATGCGTATTTCGGTGAAGTGAAAAAGCAGTTGCTGATCGCCCACCCACACCGGATAGCCGAGGCCGAGCACCTGATTTGCTTTTTCTTTCCGGATGAATTGAATGAGCTGATCAGACTGTTTTTGCAGTGTGTTAATATGTATAATACGCAGCGGCAACTCCGGCGATTGAGATTTTGCATCGGGAGCACCGATTGAAAAAAAAGCCGCAATTGTGCATACACTAAACACCGACAATGCCGCGCGCGGCGGCAGTTTTACGCGTTCGGCCAGCACACCGGCCAAGAGCGGCAATGCCAGCCACATGCGCGTAAAGGCATAGTGCAGATGTTCGCGGCCGTCGTGCAGTTTATTGATGCCCAGCGAGCACACCAGCACCAGCACCACAGCCGCAAGTGCAAACAGCAAACTGCGCCGCTGCTGATATATGCACAGCCATGCCAGCAGTGCCGCCAAAGGCAGCAGCAGCCACAAAGCCGCATTGCCCGGCACAATCCAGCGCAGCCACTGGCTCACATGCTGCAGCCCTTCTGCAAAGTAGCCGGCCGTCCATTGCAGGCTCCAGTTCGGATGCAACAATCCGCCCGGCTGCTGCTGCGCCGCCTGCGTAATGAAATAATGCACAGCAAAAACCGGCGCCGCAGCCGCCACATGCCAGAGGTAAAACGCCAATCGCCTGAAATGCGGCCAGCCTTCCACAATAAACACGGCCACTGCAAGCGGGAGCGTATTTGCATTTACACACAACCCCGCTGCCAGCAGCATGCCCGAAAGCAGCCAGCGCAACCATTCGCGCTTCAGTTGCTGCAACGGCGGCCAGAGTGCAAAAAGGAACAGTCCGTTTACAAAGCCGCGCGGCATGGCCGTAATAATATACCAGCCCGAAGGCAGCAGCAGCGGCACCAGCAGCCAGAGCAAAGCACCGCCATTGCGCCCTGCTTTACGCGCATACCACGCAAACGCCAGAAAAGGCAGCAGCGCCATAAAAGCAGTAACCACAGGCAGCACATACACCGGCGAAAGCCCTGCCTTTACCGGTAAAGCTGCCAGCCACGGCTCCACGAAATAATTGTAATCCTGCCCGTAAACAAATGCCGGAATACCTGTTCCCCGTGCAAGATCGTGTGCTGCAAGCCAGTAAAGCGACTGATCGTTATCGGTAATATGCAGGTTATAGTGCCAAAGCTCCGCCCCGCTGCGCAGCAGCAGCAACACCAGTAATGGCCAGAATAACCTGCGGTAATTCAGCATCTTAGAGCCAATGAATGAAAAACAGGTAAAAATACGTATGTCGCCCGACCGGGAAAAAAGGATTTTTGCTTCAAGCTGAACTTTCCGGTGTAAAGCTTTTTAAACCCCGAACGAAAAAGGTGTCTGACCCCACAGACACCTTTTTTAATTTTCTACACCCGCAGCAATTACAATTCCGGCTCCACAATACGGTTACGCACGGCAAACATCACCAGTCCGGCGGCATTTTTCGATCCTGTTTTTTCGAGCAGGTTGTTTCTGTGTCCTTCTACGGTGCGCACACTGAGGAAGAGTTTTTCGGCAATTTCGGCGGCGGTAAATTCCTGGCAGATGAGCTGGAGGATTTCTATTTCGCGTGCGGTTAAGCCGGCCGGAGCTGCCAGTGTTTTTTCGCGCATGCGGGTTTTGCTTTGCGTACCTGTGCGCATAGCTTGCAGGGTAAGATCGTTAAAATAAAAATCGTGTTCAGTCACAAAGCGAATGGCCCGGCCGAGTTCATCGGGTTCCACCGTTTTAAGAAGATAACCGTTTACGCCCTGTTCTACAAAGTGAATAATAAAACGTTCTTCATTATGCACGGTGAGCACGATAATTTTCATATCGGGTGCCATGTTGCGCAAGTGGCGTATGGCTTCGATGCCATTCATTACCGGCATGTTAAGATCGAGCAGCAGCACATCGGGCATGTGTTCCATATTACGGAGCTGCTCAAGCAATTCCTTCCCGTTGCTGGCTTCACTCACCACCTTCAGCCCGGGTTGTTCTTCGATGAGTGAAATGAGACCGCGACGAAACAAAAGATGATCGTCGGCAATCATTACGCGGATGCTTTGGCTTGCTGTATTCATTATTCTGGCAATTGAACGGTTACCTGTGTTCCTTTACCGGGAGCAGTTACTACTTCCCATTTTCCGGCAAGCATCTGCACACGGCTTTCCATATTTTTTAGTCCGAGTCCGTGCTTAATCGCGTCAGGATTGAAGCCGGCGCCATTGTCGCGGTAATAGAGTTCCACACCTTGTTTCCCGGGCCCAAGCCGCACTTCAATTTCGCTTGCGCCGCTGTGTTTTACGGCATTGCCAAGCAGTTCCTGAAGAATGCGGTAAAGCATAAGTTCGTGTGTTTTATCGCTAAGTGTTAAATCAGTATCGCCGTTAAAAGTAATACTAATCCGGGTTACTGATTCAGTACGCTTGCAAAGTTCACTTGCCGCATAGCCCAGTCCGAACACTTCAAGCCCTGGAGGCAACAGGTCGTAGGCAATACGCCGTACACTCTGCACAGCCGAGTCAACCACTTCTTTTCCTGTGCCGGCAATTTCCTGTAATTCAACCGCCTGCGGATTACCGCCAAGCCGGCTAAGCTGCATACGTAATGCAGAAAGCGCCCCTCCGATTTCGTCGTGAAGATCTTGCGCAAAGCGGCGGCGTTCATTCTCAACCGCCTGCAGCACACTTTCAAGTAAACGGCGCTGATGATCGGCTTCGAGTGCATACACTTCGGCCTGCCTGCGCAAATTACGCCGGTGATAAAACACAATGAACAGTATGAGCGTGCACGAAAGCACGAGCATAATCAATGTGCCCGCAAAGAGGGTGACGTAAATGGTGTCGGCTGCCGTGTTGGCCATAGCGCAGCGGTTAAAAAAATGTAGTGAATAATCAGTATCAAATCATGAAATGCCCAACTTATGGTGAACACTTTCGAAGACATTATCAGTACGTCCCCACTCATCAGGAACACGAAAAAACAGGCTGAAAAATAAAACATCAGTGCCGTGCTGATCCAAAACATCGGAATACTGTAAAGCGGTGTTTTTGCTTCTTCATTGAATAGCAGCCGGTAGAAATATCCAATTACAAACAGCACAATAATGAGGCTTTCGGCAGCGCGGGCATAACCATTAAACATCCAGATAGACTGAATAAAAAGTGAGTTGATTATACTGCCACATAAAAAGAGCAGTGTAACAGTAAGCCAGATCTGATGATGGATTTTTTTTCTGATAAACTGCCTGAACAGTAGGGCGATAAGTAAAAACTGCAGCAGCGTATAAATATGCAATATGGGAAGATTATTTTCGGGATTTATTTCGTGCATGATACCGGCAGCTATTTCGGTAAGTACAGCCAGGAAAATATAGGCTGCAATCATTTTCTGCTCAATACGCATATCACGTTTAACCCCCCAGACATAAATAGCCGTAACAAACGGCACAAGCACAAACCACGCGGCCAGCTCCATAATAAAGCGAACCAGTTCGTCAGGTATGTACATGTGCCGTTTGAATTAGGTAATTATTTGTGCCTTATTCAGGGCACGAAACTGCCGCCGGATTCAGCATGGGGCTGTTATTCTGGTCGCAAACCGTGGGACAGGGTTTTGCAAAATCCCAAATTCCGGAAGCTGTCGGATTTGTAGCATCCACAATATCATTTCCGTTTGAATCAACACCCACAATCATACCATCAAATTGTGTGGAGCCATCGCTATTGGTACGGATGCCAAAATAAATCCGGAATGCTACAGCCTGATCACCGAGGTTTTGTACATCGGCCATATCAAAGCGCAGTGCACGTGTACCTTTTAATTCGGGATTGGCAGCAAGGAAATTAATCCATGCCTGAAGCATTGGTTTTGCTGCAGTTGCACTATCAGGGTTCTGACTTGGGGGGCAAAAAGGAATTTGACTCATTTTGGGTTCGTTTTTGTTTAGGTTAATGAGGGCAAGATACCAGACAGATGCGTAAAATAAAAGTGAAAACAATAAACAGGCAGAAATACCCAATAATCACCCCGCTTATCAACAAAAATCCCGTCTGATATACACCAGACGGGATTTTGAAAAGGTTATGTAATGATTAATCCATTGTTTTGAGTTCGGCCACCAGTTCGGTGAGGGCTTTCTTGGCATCGCCGAAAAACATGGAACACTTCTGATCGTAGAAAAGCAGGTTGTCGATACCGGCATAACCGGCACTCATTGAACGTTTGTTTACTACAATATGTTTGGCGCGATCCACTTCGAGAATGGGCATGCCGTAAATGGGCGATGCAGGATCAGTTTTGGCGGCTGGATTTACCACATCGTTTGCACCTACTACCAGCACTACGTCGGTTTGCTCAAACTCGGGGTTAATATCGTCCATTTCCACCAGCTTTTCGTAGGCCACATTCGACTCGGCCAGCAGTACGTTCATGTGTCCGGGCATACGGCCGGCTACGGGGTGAATAGCGTATTTCACTTCCACACCGCGCTCTTCGAGCAGCATTTCAAGTTCGTGAATAATATGCTGCGCCTGTGCTACAGCAAGACCGTAGCCGGGAACGATTACTACTTTTTTCGAGTAGTTCATCATCACGGCAAGGTCGGAAACGCCCACATCCTTGATGCTGCCCTTTACTTCCGAACCGCCGCCAGCAGTGGCACCGCCGCCACCGAACGCGCCGAAGATTACGTTGCTGAGCGGGCGGTTCATGGCTTTGCACATTTCGAGTGTGAGCAGCGTACCGGCCGAACCTACGAGGATACCGCCGGTGAGCATTACATAGTTATCGTAAAGGAAACCGCCAAAAGCCGCAGCCAGACCGGTAAACGAGTTGAGCAGCGAAATTACTACCGGCATATCGGCGCCGCCAATGGGCACTGTAAACAAAATACCATACACCAGTGCTACTGCAAAAAGTGCATACAGCATCATATGTCCGGCAGGCGAGGCATACACCATCCAGCCCGCAAACGCAACAACACCAACCATTACAATGGTGTTGATGATGTTGTATGCAGGCAGGCGTATAGGTTTGTTCATGGTACCATTGAGCTTGAGGTATGCAATAATGGAGCCCGAAAACGATACACTGCCAATGACCATGCCGGCAATAATGGCAATAAGCGCACCGGTCTGATTCATGTTGTGTTCGTATTCCATCAGTCCGATGAGTGCCGCGCAGGCACCACCCATGCCGTTAAACATCGACACGAGTTCGGGCATTTTGGTCATCTGTACTTTCTTGGCCGTCATCCAGCCAATTACCGTACCCAGGCCAATAGCACCGAAAATTAAACCATAAACAGTGGGCGAAACCGGCGTTGCGGTGGGCACACCGTCAATCACCTCCACTTTATTCTCGTGCAGGAAAATTGTGCCGAGAATAGCGATAATCATACCGGCGGCACCCACGAGGTTACCACGGCGGGCGGTTTTGGCGTTGCCCATCATTTTCATACCAATGATGAACGTTACCGAACCGATGAGATAACAAATCTCTAAAAGATGATGTTTCATACTTGCTGGTGTGGGCAGATTACTTTTTCTTTTTAAACATTTCGAGCATTCGGTCTGTCACCACAAATCCGCCCACAACGTTAAGTGTTCCCAGCAGTACGGCCAGCGTGCCGAGAATGAGTGCAAGAATATTATCGGGATTTACATTGAGCATTACATGAATGGCTCCTACGATAACCACGCCGTGAATTGCGTTGGCGCCCGACATGAGCGGTGTGTGCAGTACGGTGGGTACACCACCTATTACTTCCACACCCACGAAGATGGAAAGGACCACAAAATAGATCATTTCCTTGTACTCGTTGATGAAATTGAGAATTGTTTCCATACTTATACGGTGTGTTGAGATCAGGCGTTTACGGGTTTCTGTACCGAGGGATGAACGGCCGCACCATTATGTACGATAAGCGAGCCTTTGGTAATTTCCTCGTCCATTTCCCACTTGAATGCATCTTTATCGGCCAGATGCAGCAGCAGTGTCTGTATGTTGCGGGCATAAAGATCGCTGGCGTTCATGGGCAGCAGCGACGGGATGTTGCTTTCTCCGATAATGGTAACGCCGTCTTTTACGATGGTTTTATTCATTTCGCTGCCTACTACGTTACCGCCCTGCTCCACGGCCATGTCGAGAATAACAGAGCCGAAGCGCATGCTTTTTACCATTTCTTCGGTAACCAGCACGGGCGCTTTACGTCCGGGAATGAGTGCCGTGGTAATTACGATGTCGGCTTCCTTAACGTGTTTGGCCACGAGTTCCTGCTGCATTTTGAGGAATTCTTCGGAAACGCCTTTCACGTAGCCGCCTTCGATTTTGATGGAGGCATCGCCTTTTACTTCGATGAATTTACCGCCGAGCGATTCGACCTGTTCTTTGGTTTCGGGGCGGATGTCGGTTACTTCCACCACAGCGCCGAGGCGTTTTGCGGTGGCGATGGCCTGCAAACCTGCCACGCCGGCACCAAAAATTACCACTTTAGCCGGACGAATGGTTCCGGCGGCGGTGGTCATCATGGGCAGAATTTTGCCAATAGTGTCGGCGCAAAGCAGCACGGCTTTGTATCCGGCAAGGTTGGCCTGAGAGCTGAGCGCATCCATTTTCTGCGCACGGGAAATACGCGGCACGGCATCCATGGAGAATGCCGAAATACCGGCTTTGGCACAGGCCTCAACAAGCTCAGGATTAGTGGCGGCCCACATGAATGAAATAAGAATGGCGCCGCGCTTCATTTGCGCAATTTCAGCCGGAGCGGGTGCATTTACGCTCAGCACCACATCAGCCTGCGGCAGCAGTTCGGTTTTGCTGTTTACAATGGCTGCACCGGCAGCGGTGTAGGCTGCATCGGCAAAAAACGAGGCCGTACCGGCACCCGTTTCTATGCTCACTTCAAAGCCTCGTTTTACAAGGTCTTTCACCACATCGGGCGTAATCGCCACTCGGTTTTCCTTGAATTTGGTCTCTTTCGGAACTGCAAGTTTCATGTCTGAAATTTGGTTGGTCCTGTGGTTCGGGAACAGGACGGCCGAAAGTACGATTTTTTACGGGTTTGACAATGTAGCCACACGCATTACGATTGATTAGCCGGGAGTTTATAGTACTGAAAATCAAACCAATCGATAAAACAGGCGATGAATTAACAACGATCATCGTACTTTCACCTTACCGGAAAAATACTGCAATCTGATTTTCAGGCCATGAACTACAGCAAAGAAATTGCCAGCCATCTGCATCAGGTACACAACGGCGGTAACTGGACTTCATCAAACGTAAAAGACATCCTCAGTACAATTACCTGGCAGCAGGCCGTTGCCCGTGCATGAAGCTGCAACAGTATTGCGGCGCTTGTGTTTCACATCAACTATTACATTGCTGAGGTAACAAAGGTATTGCAGGGCCAGCCGCTTGTGGAGCATACACACTATCATCTGGGGCAGATTGCAATTTTGAAGAAGTTGGTGTGAGATGAAAAAATGCTTTTCGCAGTCAAAAGACAAACCGTTGGTGCATCACCGAGTTGTAAATAGAATAAGGTTGCCCGAAAATTCCGGACAACCTTATCAAAATTGCATACTTCAATACGATATCATTACCCTTTACGCCATCGTACAGTAATAGTAAATAGCTGTTCCTGAAGCTGCTCCTGAAAGAATTCCGCCAGGTCCTACAAGCACTCCTCCAAGAAGCCCTCCTACACAATCTGCTAACACATGCTGCCATTTTATTTTTTTTGCAGCAACGTCGTCGGGGTTTAAATTTGTTTGCGCCCAGAAAAGACTGTATCTCGCTATTGCGGTAGTTGCCAGAACAATTTGATTATTCGTCGAAACTTCTTTAATAATATTCATCTCCAGACTATAGGCACGCGTGATTGCCTGAGACACCAAATTTGCATCATCAAGTGCAATACCATCAGTCAGATTATCAAAAAATGCAATAAGTATTTGCTGATCCTGAGTTGAAATATTGATATTCTCAATTATCGGCTTATAGTTTTCAAAATCTGCATCAGAGTATAATCCGTTATACCCGTACACGGTGTCTAAAAAACCAAGCCCGTTTGAAAATCCCCAATAATACTGGGTGAGTTCATTCACTTTTTCCTTAATGAATTCCTGACGAGCGTGAAGATCTGAAATCGCGATAATCTCGGTCCCAAAATTATGAGACAGGCTGCTCATTATGAAATTATGATTAATCCCGATATACTCATAAGGATTATTCAGGTTAGCTGGATTCGTAAGAATAGTTTTAAACTTTTGCATATCATGGCTTTTTAGAAAATGAATAATTACTCAACTACTTTCACATCTACAATTACATAACCGTTGGAGAAACGGTTATCATACTGTACCGGATAGGAATTTGCTAAAACTGTTATGCCTGTGCATTGCAGCGGAAGAACATATTCCTGGCAAACTTCAGTATCACCCTCCTGTCCGTTCATAAAAACGTCATTCCCGGAAGGTAATTTATCATTGAACACAATTGCCATTTGAATACCTGATGCTCCTTCATTGGTTTCACTGGGCTGGTAAAGCGTTATACTTATTTTATCTCCCAGCCAGGGCTGATCGGGCGGATAGGCAATTAAACAACCGCCTAGGCCTGGCTCACATCCACCGAACTGAATTTTGTGCCCGATAATACAATCGGGCTTTAATGAGGTTTGTCCTGAAAAAAGTCCTGATGCTAACATTTTTTTAAGTGCTTAGTTTATCTCAAAATAATTAATTTATTTTATAATTTAAAACAACCTAAAAGTTGTATTTATTCAGTGTGATTATTATTTTCTATGTCTATCAAAAAACGAAAAGAAACTCCGATTGCCGATGAAATTTTTTTCAGTGTTTTGATTGATGCATTCAGTGGGTTTCGTTCAATTTTCCCATAAGCAGAGGAGGATATACTAAGCTTGTCAGCAATATCTGCCTGAGTGTACCCATAACTTATCCTGATCAAGCGGATTCGGTTTGTCAGAATTATATTTTCGTTTACGGCCATAGTATTAATCATTAAATTTATTTAATCGAACAAATGAAACTTTGGAAACTAAACAAATAATAAACATATGATATTACTCATTCATAAAACATTAATCAATTAAAAACATATATAGTAATGTGGCTTATTAATTATTTTTTAATAATCTAAATAACCATATTAATAATTCAAGAATTGCAGGATTTTTTTTGAATGCTTTGATTTTGCCGGACTATTACTGATTAAATCTACTTTCAGGATCAGATAAAAGGGCAAGTAAAACCCACGTGACGGGTGAAAGTTAAAAGCTAAATATCATTAGAAATAAAACATCAAAAATTACCTCCGTAAAATATGCAGATAAAATTATAAAGCCCGGCCTGCCGGATAGCTGAGTCTGACTTCGACAGACTAAAGTGGTAAAAGTAATTTGAGTAACTGGTATCGGTATCTTATCAGGACATATTAAATGAACCTGTAACTATTACTTTTACGTGCACAAACTGTTAAACGCCTTCACATACACATCGCGCTGCGCGAGCACCGAGTATTTCTCAACTACTGTTTTACGCGCAGCTTCTCCGATGCGCTGCCTCAATCCGGCCGACTCTACCAGCTGCGAGATGATTCCGACCCATTCATCCACACCTTCCGCCAGAAAACCGTTTTCGCCGTGCTGAATAATTTCGGTATTTACGCCCACGGGCGACATAATTGCCGGCAAACCGGCGGCCATGTATTGCAGGCCTTTCAAACCACATTTGCCTTTTGTCCATTCATCATCGGGCAGCGGCATAAGCCCGATGTCCATGCTTTGCAGCAATTCGGATTCTTTGTCTGAGCGCCACGGCGTGCCTTCAATGCCAAGCTCGGCATTCCGGTAAGTGGGATCGCCAACCACTTTAAAGGCAATGCGGCTGCCAAAACGTTCGCGAAGAATGCGCAACGCGGGCAGGGCAAACTCAAAATGCTTAATGGTGGTGATGCTGCCCATCCAGCCAATTACAACCGGGCTCCCATTGTTTGTATGCTGTTTGGGCAGACAGGCATCGGTATCAATTGTAGATGGAATTACGAGTACGTTGGAATTATACTGCTTTGCATAGGTGGCCAGATAATTGTTACCGGCAAAAACCAAATGGCTCAGTGCGATTAAATCGCTTGTTTTTTCGGGGCGTTTGAGCCAGCCGAAACTTTTATTGGCTTCCGAAATATCAAGGTGCCAGATTGCATCATCAAAATCATACACCACTTTGGCACCCGAACGGAAAAAACGTTTTTCAAACCAGGTAAAGCGCAGCATGAGTGCTTCACGGCATACAAAAATAAGATCAGCTTTTCGCGCACGGCGTAAATCGCCAATCCGCCTGAATATTGATTTGACCTGCACCGTCATTTTACGCCACACATAACCCGGACGGTAAAAATAGGCATCGTCGCGTTCGCTTATGAACCACGAAAGCTCGCAATCAAACCCCTGTTCACGCAAATAATCAAAATACTGTTCAAACCTGAAACGCTGGTTAGGCGCACGGTCGGGGCGATGGCTGGCGATAAACAGTATTTTCTTTCGGCTCATAAATCCCGGCCGGAATAACGGCCATCTATCCGGGCAATTGGCCCGAACGGAGGACATTAAAATAAGTGCTTTCCGGCTTCCGGGCAAAGATAACCAAGAGTTTGTTTACAGCTTACACAATAATCCCGCTCCTATATTCGACAAAACCAATGTGAATAAATGCAAAAAGATTATTTGCAAATTCTTATTCATTAATAATGAATTAAAAGCAAGTTCCTATCTTAGCAACCGGTTATGTTTCAATCAAT
This sequence comes from Bacteroidota bacterium, assembly GCA_020402865.1. Taxonomy (NCBI): domain Bacteria; kingdom Pseudomonadati; phylum Bacteroidota; species Bacteroidota bacterium. The sequence goes on from JADBYT010000010.1 coordinate 151,123, forward strand.
CACATCGCGCCTTCTGTTTGTACTTGCACTTTTCTTTTTCAGTGCGATACAAACCGGCCTTACCCGCTACGCGGCACAATGGGCGGGCGTTGATGATGAACTGGTTTGTTTGATTTCGGAAAAGGCTGAAGAAAGTGAGAAAAATGAAGCCGGGAAAGACGGTAAGGAAACAAAAGAGGCTGTGGATGATATGCTTGTTTGCTTAGTGGCAGACCTTTCAGTTCCCTCGCTGCTTTCCAAAGATCACATTATTTCACTTGAAAATTCGCTGGCTGATTCCTATACCGGCCATCCCACCTCTCCTCCGCCGGAATGCGCATAGCGCAGCGCCTCATCTGAAAAGTTGAGGATAATGATCTTTTCCCAACCCAACACGCTTACCATCATATGAAATCATCTGCATTGCCGCTCAGCGGCAGACTGCGTGCCGATATTCCGGCAGGCATAGTCGTATTTTTCGTGGCACTCCCTTTATGTCTGGGTGTGGCACTGGCTTCCGGAGCACCTCCTTTTGCCGGTATTATTACCGGTGTGGTGGGAGGTATAATTACCGGTATTTTCAGTGGCTCACAGCTTGGTGTGAGCGGGCCTGCGGCCGGATTAACCACCATTGTGGCGGCAGCTGTACTATCGGCCGGCAGCTGGGCGCAGTTTGTGCCTTCGGTTATTCTGGCCGGGCTTATCCAGCTTGTGTTCGGTTTTCTTCGAGCCGGAATCATCGCCTATTATTTCCCTTCGTCAGTGATAAAAGGTATGCTGGCGGCCATTGGTATTACCATTATTCTCAAGCAGCTTCCGCATGCACTGGGGGTTGATAAAGACTGGGTGGGTGATATGGCGTTCTGGCAGGAAGACGGCAACAACACGTTCAGCGAAATTGGTGAAGCCCTTTTGGCAGTGAATGACGGGGCGCTGGTTATCTGCGTAACCGGAATTCTGTTGATGCTTTTGTGGGAATCGAAATTTATCAAACGCATTAAAGTGCTTACCCTTATTCCCGGTGCCATGCTGGCCGTGCTGGCGGGGGTGTTTCTGGTAGGAATACTTCCCTCGCTGGGCAATCATTTTATGCTGATGAATGATACGCAGCACAATGTAATTCACTTTGTAAACCTGCCTACGCCGCAAAGTTTCGACGAGTTTTCGGGATTGTTCAAACTACCTGATTTCAGTGCTTTCGGGCATGCAGGAGTATGGAAAACGGCTATGGTAATTGCTTTGGTAGCCAGCATAGAAACACTGCTCTGCCTGGAAGCAACCGACAAACTCGATCCTGAGAAACGCATATCGCCGGCCAACCGCGAGCTGAAGGCGCAGGGAATTGGCAATATGATTGCTGGTTTACTTGGCGGTTTGCCGCTTACACAGGTTATTGTACGCAGTTCGGCCAACATTCAGGCCGGGGGCAAAACCAAACTGGCCACCATTACCCACGGTATTATTATGCTTGGCTGTGCGGTGCTAATTCCCGGATTGCTCAATAAAATACCCAATGCCGCACTGGCCGCAGTGCTTATTCTGGTGGGTTACAAACTGGCCAAGCCATCGCTTATGAAAGGTATGTTTAAAGCCGGTTGGGATCAGTTTATTCCGTTCATTGTAACTATTGTGGCTATTCTGCTTACCGATCTGCTTATCGGAATCGGAATCGGTCTGGTTACAGGAGCTTATTTCATTCTGCAAACAAACTTCAAAACACCATTCAAAAGCCATACACCGGAAAGCAGCACACAGGAAAACGAAATAAATATTGTGCTATCCGAAAATGTTTCTTTTCTCAATAAAGCAAGCATACAACGCTCGCTTGAACAAATACCAGACAATGCTAAACTAACAGTTGATGCAAGAAACAGTGCATACATTGACTATGATGTGAAGGAAATCATTTCCGAATTCGCCCAAAAGGCCGGAGAGCGAAATATTCACTTCACATTCCTTCCACCAACCAATCAACCTGAATTTGAACTACCTAATTCTTCCCAAATCAAAAATCTGATCGAAATGAGAACACATAGTAAAGAAGAGCTTGCCAACCTCACTCCTGCTCAGGCGCTTGATATTCTTAGAGATGGCAATAAACGTTTTGTTAACAACCTTCGTTTCGACCATGACCATTTGCAAATGGTAAACGAAACGCGCGAAGGCCAATATCCGTTTGCAATTATACTGAGCTGCATTGACTCCCGCACTTCTGTTGAATTTATTTTCGACCAGGGATTGGGCGATGTATTCAGTGTGCGTATTGCAGGTAATGTGCTTAATGATGATATAATCGGCAGTATGGAGTTTGCCTGTGCAGTAATGAATTCAAAACTCATTGTTGTGCTTGGCCATACCGATTGCGGAGCCATAAAAGGCGCCTGCAACGAATATCAGCTCGGACACCTGAGCGGTTTGCTGGGCAAAGCACGCCGTGCGGTAAATCAAGCCAAACAATTAAAACTGGTAAACGAAGACGAGAAAGCCTTTACAGACCACGTAGCCGAACTGAACGTGCGCAACGTAACTGATGAAATTCTGATGCGCAGTCCGATTCTGGAAAACCTTTTCAATGAGGGAAGAATTGGAATTGCCGGCGGCATGTATAACCTTGCCAGCGGCGCTGTAAATTTTGTGGATGTGCGTTTACCGCAAACCAACGTAGATTCAGAAAAAGCCAAAGACAAACTCTCGGCATAAATTTATTGCAACACATAATCAGGGCTGCTTCATCACTGAAGCAGCCCTTGCTATTCGGCCTTGTCGTGAAATCTGAGCTTCGAGGCAAGTTTGTTTATGGCTTTAGCCATGCGGTCTATACGGGTTTCTTCACGCTTTGCATCCATGATCCAGTTTACATAAAACCTTTTTTCACTTTCTGATAGCGATTGGTAAAACCGGTTTGCATCCGGATCATCATTAAGACAAAGCTGAAAATCCTCCGGTGTTTGAAGCAGCGAATCATCTTCAAACAAAATCAGATTAACCCTATCCCCAGCCTGCTTGCTGATCTTTTTACGGATTTCGGCTTTTACCGAAAGAAACAAAAAACCATTTCCCATTGGCATAAGATGAAACTGCGAAATTGTGTAATCATCAATCGTACCTTTAACACGCACCCAGCCAAACGGACTGCTGCTGTTTACCGTAAGCGGTAAACGCGCAAAAGTCCAGCCACCTTTACCATCAAATTTCTCCAGCAGAAACTCACCCTCCACAAGCGGTTTGATTTTTTTTGCCATTTGCAGTCATCTGTATTTTACACGAATTACCTGCTTTTTGTCGCAACTACTACTTCGCGCAAAGCAAAATTGGTTTATTTTTACCACATGAAGCTCTGATCCATTTCCGGTATCGCATCTGCTATCCTTTTTTCTGATCCCTCCGCAGCGGATGCTATTCATTTATTTCTTCACACCGTATTGTAGCTATGATGCTTCAATACATTTATTTCTTTTTCAATTATGTCAAAAACGGGCATTAAAAAGTTTTTTGCGCTCATTCGTCAGTCAGTAAGTGGCGGTGAGCAGGATTTTACCCAAGGAAGCATTCGTTTAGCCGTATTTCTGCTTGCAGTACCAATGATTTTAGAGCTGGCCATGGAGAGCATTTTCGCAGTGGTGGATATGTTTTTTGTGGGTAAGCTAGGCGAGAATGCAATAGCCACGGTAGGTCTTACAGAGGCAGTAGTTACATTGGTTTACTCACTGGCTATAGGATTGAGCACAGCAGCTACGGCTATTGTAGCGCGGCGGGTGGGCGAAAAAAATGAGAAAGATGCTGCACATGCAGGCATGCAGGCAATTATGCTTTCGTTATATGTATCGGTGGGAATTGCCATTGCAGGTTTCATTTTTGCCGAAGATATATTGCGGCTCATGGGCGCTTCGGAAGCAGTGATTGCCGATGGAGTAATTTTCACGAAAATTATGATGGCGGGAAGTCCCACGGTAATTTTTCTGTTTCTGATAAACGGAATTTTCCGGGGTGCAGGTGATGCAGCCATGGCCATGAAAAGCCTGTGGCTGGGCAGTTTGATAAATATTATTCTTTGTCCGCTGTTTATTGAATGGATGGGGTTAAAAGGTGCTGCGGTGGCTACGGTTATTGGTCGCGGGTCGGGTGTGCTGTATCAACTTTATCAGCTGTTTAAAGGAAAAGGTATGCTGAAAATGCAGCGCAGCAGTTTTGGTTTTGACCGTGATGTGGTTAAAAGCATTGTGAATATTGCCTGGCCGGCTACATTTCAGTTTATCATTGCCAGCGGAAGCTGGATTGTACTTGCCCGTCTGGTGGCCGAAACCGGCAGCACAACCGCATCAGCCGGTTATCAGATCGCTATTCGCAATGTGGTGTTTTTCATTCTTCCGGCCTGGGGGCTCAGCAATGCTGCTGCTACACTGGTAGGGCAAAATCTGGGAGCGGGACTTCCGGCACGTGCTGAGGAAAGCGTGTTTCTTACCGCAAAGTATAATGTCATTTTCATGGCATTTGTAACCTTACTTTTTGTGTGCTTTGCCGAACCCATCATTGGTATTTTTACACAAGATGCTGCCGTGGCTGCTTATGGCGCAGAAGCCTTGCGGATAATCGGAATGGGCTATGTATTTTATGGCATTGGCATGGTAATGACACAGGCACTAAACGGTGCAGGCGATACGCGCACACCTACGCTCATTAACTTTTTCTGCTTCTGGCTTTTCCAGATTCCGCTGGCGTATCTGCTCACTAAATTATTTCACACCGATGTAACCGGAATTTTTGCAGCCATCCCGATTGCCGAAACAGCTATTGCGCTGTGTGCGTGGTGGTGGTTCAGGAAAGGAAAATGGAAGACTGTGCAGGTATAAAAACAGGGAATTAACTCACCAACCCATAAAACCATACAGCAATAGCATGGTAAATGCGAATACCGATAATTACGTTAAACGGAAACGTAATTCCCAGCGCGGAGGTAAGATACAACGTTGGACGTGCTCTGGGAATTGCAATTTTCATAGCCGCAGGCGCAGCTATATACGATGCGCTTGCGGCCATAGTGGCCAACACAATTGCACCACCCACTGAAAGGCCCGTAAGCCAGCCCATCACAATTCCCAGCATGGCCGAAATTATGGGCATACCTACTCCGAAACCAAGCAGAAACGGCCCTACCTTTTTTAGCAAACGCGTTTTCTCAGCGGCCACAATCCCCATTTCCAGCATGAAGATGGCGAGGAAACCTTTAAATAGGTCGAAGAAGAAAAAGTTGAGCGCCTTATTGTCGGTATAAGCAGTTACCCAACCAATAAACAAGCCTCCCAGCAGCAGTAAAATGGTTTTCCCGAAAAGTACTTCGTGCACCACTTTCCCTAGTTTGGCAGGCTCACTGCGGTTATTCATGCGCGCCATGGCTACACCAGCCGCTATAGATGGAATTTCGAGCAGTACAAGCAGCACCGTACAAAACTCTTCGTAGCCGATTTTCTGTTCGTGCAGGTAATTGAGCACCACTGCAAATGTAACCGCACTTACTGAACCATAATGTGTAGCAATGGCAATGGCATTGTTCTTATCAAACCGGCCGACACGATACAGAATGTAAAATGCAAGAAACGTAATCAGTAAACCAAGAAAAATGGTGCCTAACGCAGGAAGAAGAAGATCGGAGGAGGCATTTTTGTAGAGTTCAATTCCTCCCTTTATCCCAATTGAAAGAAGAAGATAAATGCTGAGCGTATTGTGGAACGATTGCGGAATACGAAGGTCTGATTTAATGAGCCCGGCAAATACACCAAGCATAAAAAACAGTACAACAGGATCCAATAATTGCAGCATTTCCGACAAAATTTCGGCGAAGGTACACTTTGCACAGCTTGCTTTAATATCAGATTAAAAGGGATTAACCCCAATTTAACCCCGATATTAAAAACACACCTCCTTCTTGGCTTTGATCCCGAAATACAAGCCACATAAGCAGGGCAATATTTTTTCCTCGGTAATTCCCTCACTTCATACGAAGTCAATAACGTGTTCCTAATACTCCTGTAAATATGAGCATACCATCAGCCAGCTGCTGTTGCGCGTATTCAGCCAAACAACCACAGTTCAACCAGCGGAAAAGTACCTTTCGCCCATACGTAGAATTGCCCGTTTTGCTGTAATTGGATCAAATAATGGCTGTTTTGATTGTGTATGCCACAGAGATAATTGTTCTTTGGCATAAACCAACCTCAAAAAAAAACGCACACAATGAAAAAATTCTTCCCTGCGATATTTGCCACAGCACTTTTTGTGCAAGGCTGTTCGGATAATCCCGGAAACAATACCCAAACAGGTGAGACCACACTCTCCTACACCATTTCTCAAATCGACACATTTCCCAACCTCCCGGCGCTGCAATCGTTTGTATTTGGGCAAACCAACGATGCGTGGTTATTTATTGGCGGACGTACAAATGGATTTCATGGTTTTCCCAATGATGGAAATGATGCTTTCCCTCGCAAGAAAGCCAATAAATGGATTTATGCCTACACATTATCCACGCATACGCTCGACAGTATGAGTGTGGATAGTTTGCCGGCCGCTTTGAAGGATCAGTTTTCGTTTACCAATATCCAGCACACACAAGACGGCGATTCGCTTTATCTCTGCGGTGGTTATGGAGCTACATACACTTCACCAAACGACAGTACATTTATCACCGACAGTACATTTTCGCGTGTAATGGTATCGCAAATGGTGGCGGCAGTAAAAAGTCACAGTGGCGCGCAGTTGCGCAGTTCAGTAGTGTATGCGGCGCAGGACAATTTTGTGTGTGCCACCGGTGGCGAACTGTTTAAAATTAACGGGCGTTTCTACCTCACAGTAGGCCACCGCTATCAGGGCGCGTACAATGCCAATACGCCGCCACCCGGTTTGCAGGAATATCTTGATGCCGTACATTCATTCACCATCACACAAACAACTACCAGCATAAGCCTCAACACCGCCAGCTACCAAACCATTACCGACGGCCTGCCCGATAGCACCACACAATTCCGCCGCCGTGATCTGGTAGTGGCTCCCGGAATGCAGACAAATGGCAACTTAGGCATTTCAATTTATGGCGGCGTATTTACTTCGGGCAATGGCACACCGTTTAATCACCCCATTTATGTGAGTGTGAACGGACAAACCGCCACATATTCAGTGGATACTTCACACCAATACAGCAACAACTACTCGGCTGCAAACCTTGCTTTGTACAGCAAAAGTTCAAACAAAATGTACACCACCATTTTTGGCGGTATTGTGGAAAATGCAGCGGATAGCAACAATGCCAGCTTTACTAAAAAGGTGATTACGGTTTCACACAACCTTACACCCAACACTACTACATACACAACCGAATCGGCACTAATGACTGCCAGCGACAATAAATTTTACGGTGCCGAAAGTGTGTTTATCGAAGCTGCCAATGCACCGATGTACAACGCCACCTACGGCATTGTTGATTTTGATGCGCTGCCTGCCAACCAGCCAGTGGTAATTGGCTATGTGTTTGGCGGAATCATAGCCGGTGCTGCTAATAATAATGGACAGAGTAACTCATCGGCATCAAACAAACTATTTGCAGTTACTGTAACACGAAATGTAGCAGGTACACCTCCTGCAAAATAGTTTAAGAGCCCGTTAGCAAAAAGCAATCAGGAAGTTGATCATCTGAAATGAAAAACTTCTGCTCAACATGCAAACTGTCAGACAATCTTATTGGGCTATGATTTTGAAGAATTAGTCAGTCGAAAAAACTGAAAAACCAAAATCATTTGTAAGAAAATCCTAACAGGCTCTGACAGTTCCAGACACATATTTTCATCTTCTTAAACATTAAATATGAGCATTCAACCAATTACAATCCAGGGAAAACAATTCATGTGCGGCACCTCACGGTTTATGGTAAGGGGTATTGCCTTATCGGCCAATGCAGTATTGAATACCAAACTGCAAAATATTGAAGATATTCTCTCTGACGAGCATGCGGAATTTATGGCCAATGATGTGATTCCAAAGCTGGTATCACTTAATGTAAATTGTGTACGTGTGTATCAGGTTGATCCCAACCGCAGCCACGGCAAAACCATGAAGCTGCTCGAAAAGAATAATATTTATGTAATGGTGGGACTGGCAACTTCCTATAATTCGGTAAACCAGATGACCGGAGAATATACGCAGGCTACATTTGTGCATGCGGCGAGGGTTGTTGACGAGTTTCAGAATTATAACAATACATTTTGCTTTTCAGTAGGAAACGAAGTAGAATTTCCCGGACAAATGGCGTCAAACATTAAGTCTGCTAACCCTGCTCTTTCAGACGCCGAAGTGGTAACCGCAACTGTTACGCTGCAATACACTGTAGCACAGTCAATGAAATCATTTGCACGGGATATTAAGAATCACATAAAAGGGAATAACTACCGACAGATCCCCGTAGGTGTTGCCATGCAGGACGGGCCTGAATCTTCGTGGGGAACCGGCAACCCGAATGCGTATCAGCAAGGAATAATTGGCACCGATATTATTGCTCAATTTTATACTTCGGGCAATGCAGACAAAATTATGGATTTCATCGGTATCAACAGCTACCGCTATGTATCGGGAAGCGGGCAGGCATCAGTGGCTTATTCTGGGCTTGCAAATAATGAGGCGCCGAAATATCCTGTCCCCGCATTTCTCACCGAATCAGGAGGTCTTCCCCAACCCAATGCTGCACGCAGCTGGAATGACGTGCCCACATTGTATCCCGGCACCGAAACATACTACAAGCAACTCTCCGGACAAATTGCGTTTCAGTTAATCGATGAAGGTGCAGGCTATGGAATTTACACTGTGAATAACGATAATAGCCTTAGCCCGCAATTTACTGACGGTGATACTAATCTTGCTACACAGTTTAGTAATGTATCTGCTATTTCTGTCCCTGATGCAGAAACGACTCCAATGGTTCCGGTCACTGCACCATCTTCAACAACGCCTCCCGGTATGAGCTCGATTTCACTCAGCTGGCCTGATCTGTTGCCTCTCAAAACCTATCTCGTACCCGACAGCACAGTAACTGTAAGCAACTATTCAAGTAATAGTGTACTGATCATTCAGCAGGGTGGTGTAATTGGCAAAGTAGGAGCCGCTTCCAGCCAGGGACCTCCCATAGTTCCCACAAGTGCGAATATTCATGTGGTTAGCGGTCATACAATTTCTGTTTTGGGAAACAGCGGAACAGAATCTTCGCCCACATGGATTGCACTTTGCGATGTACCTGCCGCTTCTGTAACCGATGGCATGACGTTTACAACAGCAGTTGACTGGGGATCAGGTGTAGCCTGTCCCATATCAACCACAGTTGTTTCGGTGACCGTAGAAAACTATTCCACTTCAAGCAGCATTGTAGTGGTACAGAATGGACATGTGATGGGTAGTGTAGCAGCTGCAACTTCAGATCAAACTCCAGCTTCAGCAACTGTTTCTGTTACGCCCGGTGTTGATTTGCTGATTCAGGGCCCCGCACCCTCTTATAATATGTGCTGCAAGGTAAGTGCAGCCGATGTAACAGCAGGTATTACTATTTCAAACAATATTACCTGGGGTTCCGGCGCAGTATGTATGATCGGATAAAGTTGAATCAGGAGCAGTAATTTAAGCATTACTGCTCCTGATTTTTTATGATGAAACTAAGTGAATTGTTTTGTAGTTATGAAAAGGGAGGCTGTCTTAAAAGGATTGAGACAGCCTCTTTTCATATCCACCGGTCGTATCTGTAATTCCCCTGATTATTTACCCTTATTCCCCATTCCCGGCTCCACACAGCCACAGGGCGGACTCTTTCGTTTTTTACAATGCAGCGTAATGGTAATATCTTCATCTTTAAAATCTTTAAGATTAATGCTGGTGGCGTATGTTTTTTTTCCGCTTTTAGCCTCAAGCACAAAAAAAACTTCGTTGTATAAAAGAATATCATTAAGAATTGTAACGCGGCAATCTAAAAATGTAGTGTCTGTTAAAGGCAGGGAATTACCGGCTGGCTGGCTAACGGTTGTGTAATAAGGCAAAAAAAGTCTTTCGGGTTTGCCCGAATTTGTATCCAATGACCCAATACCGGAGGCGCCTTCAGCACCGGCAATCTTGTTTTTATCCAACCACGGAAAATCGGCACACGCTACCTTAAATGGCACAACATCTTGTCCGTTTTCTTTAAATGATTGATCAAAGCTGACATCAAAATATTTGATCTGAACTGGTTTCAAAATATTGTAATTAAGATAAACCAATTGAACAGGCTTTTTACCCGCCAGCTCAAATTCGTCTGGAATAACCAGGCCGATATCATATAGTGTACCCGGATCATTTTCTTTTTTTACATCGAAAACCGGCGGGGAAGAAATGTAATACTTGGAAACGTAATACTTCGTTGGCTTTCCGTTTATCGTATCAGTCTGCCAGCCGTAAGGAATGCCCGACAACACCTGATTGGCGGTATTCCATAAATAACCGTTGCCCGAAATAATAGTGTTACAGCCGTATAGCGTAACGGAATGGGGTGCTGTAGAAGACATGCTGTTACTTCCCAGGCTGAAATTAACAAACGCCGTTTCCGATGGATTAGCCGGATTCTGAACATTAACATGAGAGGTAAATATGAATAACGCTATGACTGCAAGTACAGCAATTTTAGACTTGATGGAAAAGACAGGCGCCTGCAGAGAATACCTTTTTTTAAACGAAAAGAGTGTGTTCATATTTCAAATATATTGATACGGTATAACTGGCAATCAGCTTGTATTCAAAGATGCCAGCATATACATACATTCAACAATAATCACGTATTTATACGCGCATAATAAGCAATTGATCCTATACATTCGTAAAATTCAATTATCTGGCATCAGCTGTAAACAGACCCATTTGAAGACCCGGCCCGGATTAGCCTATTAAATCAGTATGACAAGATGCTATTCTGTAAAATTCCATCTGATTTAATTTGGAGGTATTGCATTGAACAAAAACCGGGTTGTTTTTAATAGTCTGACTATGTATTAACCCAAACAAACCAACACAAATGAACCCAACAAACATTCTTATCCGTCCGGCTGCAAGAGGTGGAAAATATCTGGGGCCGGATGCCGCCAACAGTAACAAGCACAGTGCAGCCATAGTTTTGTTTGATGCATCGCTTCAAACAATTGTTGCGGGAGGTTTAACCAACACTGCATCACCGGTTGAGGCTGGCCCAGCCACACTCATGAATCCGGTTGCCCGCTGCAATCCGTTTGCTACCGATCAGAATACGGTAGGCATTACACTTTCAGTAAATATTTCAGAACCTACACAATTCTGGCTGGTTGCAGCCGGGCCTTTATCATATCCCGATCAGGCGGCCTGCACCATGACGTTGATAACGGTTTTGCCGGATACAGCTATTGGCACCCCGTTTTACCCCGAAGGCATTGTTGTTGAAATTCCCGGACTGTGTATTTCAAACGTTAATGCTGTGCTTTCGGGCAGTACATTGAGTGCGGGTGCCACTGTAACTATGATGTGCGGCTGCAAAATAAATCCGGCACCGGAGTCGCCGTGGCCACCAACTGATTTTGTGGTTCAGTTAAATACAATTACAAAAAGTAATGCACACTATGTGTATCAGATTCCTTACAATGAGGCTGTTGTTTCAACCTTCTCGGGCAGCTGGCCAAATCAAGCCCCAAACGATCCGATAGCGCAGGCATGGATTAGTGCATTTGAACCTAAGCTGGGTAATGCAGGTCATTTCAGACTTACTGAAAGCAACGAAATGCCACAAAATCTGATCATTAAAAAAATGTTTGATTACCTGCAGCTCGCCAAGTAAACGTTCGAAAAAAAAAGGAATCGAACCTGTATTAAAAGTTTAGGAAACTAATATTCTGAATAGAGAGCGGAGAAACGGAACGAGAGAGCGGAGAAACAGAACGAGAGCGTAGAGAAAAGGGACGAGAGAGCGGAGAAACGGAACGAGAGCGGAGAGAAAAGGAACGAGAGAGCGGAGAAACAGAACGAGAGCGGAGAGACAAGGAACGAGAGAGCGGAGAAACAGAACTAGAGCGGAGAGAAAAGGAACGAGAGAGCGGAGAAACAGAACGAGAGCGGAGAGAAAAGGAACGAGAGAGCGGAGAAACAGAACGAGAGCGTAGAGAAACGGAACGAGAGAGCGGAGAAACAGAACGAGAGCGGAGAGACAAGGAACGAGAGAGCGGAGAAACAGAACGAGAGCGGAGAAAAATAATCCGCTCTCTGCTCTGTTTCTCCGCTCTGATTTTGTAGCCCCGACAGGAATCGAACCTGTATCAAAAGTTTAGGAAACTTCTATTCTATCCATTGAACTACGGGGCCAGAACAGAATGTAAATTTACACACTCCTGTGCAATCCGTGGTGGTGAATGCAAAAAATGCAATAACACATCAGTCTTTTGGGGATAAATGCCAAAAACACCTGTCATACCGGAAGATTTCAATTTGTTATTTCGTGCCGGATTAAGGTCATTTGCAGCGTAATAATTCCTGTTATGCGAAAAATTCTGTTTTGCTTTTTCTTTTTACAGTTTGCAAACACCGAAATCTACGCGCAGATTGACACCGTAAGCTGGCGAAAAGGGTTGACACTTTACGTCGATCCGCTTTACGCCATGCGATTTGGCAGTCCGTCGGGGCTGCGTGCCGGTTTTATTCAAACACTTGGTAATGACTGGATGGCCGGAGCACAGCTTACACTTTACGGTATTCCCAGCAAGCGAATGAAAAAGCCCAGAGGTGTAAGCACATTTATTGAAATAAAACGAGTGCTGCCCAAAACTATAACAGGTAATTCATACAGCTGGATGGGTTTACAAATTGGCGCAATGAATTATCGCTACAGTAATTTAACGTATGTAAAAGACGCTAATGATAGTTTATTGTATTCGTATAAAGGACGTTATCATCTGCATACAGAGCATTTCCGGATTGGTTACGGTTATCGTGAAGTGTTATTGCGCAATATTGATATTGAAGCGGGAATATGGCTGGGTGTAAGATACCGGGATCAGGATCTGTATGGGTTTTCTGAATCGCAAAACGATCAGATCATGCAGGATTTTGATGGTGTTGCATCGAGTATATTCAACAGAAAATATGATCTGAAAGAACGCTTTACACCTGATCTGGGAATCAATATTCGTGTATGTTACCTGATTCGGCCGAGATGAATACATGTATTAACTGCGATGCTTTTCATAGTAAGCTCTGGCGGCTGCACTATTCTTAGCTTTCTGTGCTTCGCTATCGAAACCGGCTTCGAACGAGTTGATAACAAGCTGCAGCACATCTTCTTTAGTAAGATTGAGTGCGCGGGCGGTTTCGAGGTAATTCTCGTTCATGTAACCGCCAAAGTAAGCCGGATCATCAGAATGAATGGTGGCGTGAAGGCCGAGTGCAAGCATGCGCTTTACAGGATGTTCTTCCATGCGCTGAATAACGCGCAGGGCCACGTTTGAAAGCGGACAAAGTGTGAGCGGCATTTTCAGCTGCACCAGTCGCTGCACGAGCTGTTCATCGTCGAGGCAGCGGTTGCCGTGGTCGATGCGCGAAACGTGCAGCAGGTTTAATGCTTCGTGAATGTATTCGGCCGGGCCTTCCTCGCCGGCGTGTGCCACGGTAAGGAAACCAGCCTCGCGAGAAGCAGCAAAGACACGCTCGAATTTGGATGGCGGATTGCCTTTCTCCGAAGAATCAAGCCCCACGGCCACAATTTTGTCTTTGTGACGAATGCCGTGCTGCAAGGTTTCAAACGCCGATTCCTCGCTTAGATGCCGCAGGTACGACATAATAAGCAGTGAGGTAATGCCCCATTCTGCCTCGGCCTCGCGCAATGCACGCCAGATGCCGTTTATCACCGTGTCGAATGCCACACCGCGATCGGTATGCGTTTGCGGATCGAAGAAAATTTCGGTGTGTACCACGTTCTGCTCTTTGCACTTGAGCAGATAGGCGCGGGTGAGGTCGTAAAAGTCCTGCTCGTGCAACAACACGCCCGCACCGGCGTAGTAAATATCGAGGAAGTCCTGGAGGTTGCTGAATTTGTACGCTTCCTTCACTTCCTCGGCCGATTTGTATTTAAGCGAAATGCCGTTGCGTTGTGCAATGGCAAACATGAGTTCGGGTTCGAACGAGCCTTCGATGTGGAGGTGGAGTTCGGACTTGGGTATGCCGGTGATGAATTGTTCGAGTGATGTCATTGGTACAAGTTACTTTTTCCCCAACAAACCTGAAACTACATGGTATGCGGCCTGTTGAAGCCCACCTCTTTCTTCATTAGTTTTGTAATCAGCCCCATTAATACGAATTTGTTTTCTATCTGCTGTAACTCGAACTGCAAGCTCTGCATATCCAGCATTTGGATATGTAACTACAGCACCCAATCCCGAAGAAGCTGCATCTATCCATCTAACTGTACAGCACAACAACCACTCGGATTCAGAAAGTGGCAACACATAGTATATTCTCAGATAAGGCTGTGTTGGAGGAGACGAAATTAATTTGGAAATATGCTCATGTATTTGATGAACACTTACATGAGCAGGCAAACTGGCGTAGAAATAATTTTCGAGCCTGGAATCGAAAACCTGCCTCAGGTTCAGCATCCCATTTTGAAATTTCAGCACCCTTGACATCGCAAACTCAGGATGATGCTTATCGGCACCTTTTGCAGCTGTCGATTTGAAAATTCCCCTTATAAATAAAAACAGATTAACTAACCCAAACATAGCATTTACCTCACCGTACTACCATTATTCACTCCACCCGAACCCGGCACTACAAAACTCAATTCTCCGGCGCTATTCTCGGCCATGAGAATCATGCCTTGCGATTCTACGCCCATCATTTTACGCGGAGCAAGGTTCACAAGAATGGTTACCTGCTGGCCGATGATATTTTCGGGCGCAAAGTATTTGGCGATGCCCGAAAGCACGGTGCGTGTATCGAGACCAGTGTCAACCGTGAGTTTGAGGAGTTTGTCGCTTTTGGGAACGCGCTCGGCAGCAGTGATGGTGCCGATGCGGATGTCCATTTGCGAAAACGCATCGAATGTGGTTTCGGCTTTGGCGGGTTCCATGGCTTTTGTGTCGGTAGCGGGTGTTGCGGCGTTGCCTTTTTCGCGGGCTTTCTGCGCAGCGTCATCGGCTTTGCGTTTTTCTTCCAGCTCTTTGCGGATTACATCGAGCTTGGCAAGCTGATTTTTGAGCAGCGCCGG
Organism: Bacteroidota bacterium; assembly: GCA_020402865.1. Classification (NCBI taxonomy): domain Bacteria; kingdom Pseudomonadati; phylum Bacteroidota; species Bacteroidota bacterium. The sequence continues at coordinate 166,379 of JADBYT010000010.1, forward strand.
ATCAACTTTTGCAAAGAGCATTACCGGCTCGTTGAGCTGATGCCCTTCGGCAAGCAGGTTTGTGCTTAACGCATTGTTCCAGTTCATGGCGCCGATGTTGAGCATGCGGCGCAGCTTCTCCGACGTAAACGGCAGGAACGGCTGGCACACAATGCTCAGACACGCACATACCTGCAGCGATACGTTGAGAATGGTTTTTACGCGCTCCGGATCCGGATTCTTCCACGGCTCATTGTCTGACAAATACTTGTTGCCAAGCCTTGCCAGCCCCATTACTTCCTGCTGCGCTTCGCGGAAGCGGTAGTTCTCGATAGCAGCACCAATGCGGGCCGGGAATTTGGCAATGTCTTCGAGCAGCAACAGATCTTCCCGCGTGTATCTTTCGGCCGACGGTACTTTGCCCGCGTAGTTCTTGTGCGTGAGCACCATAGTGCGGTGCACAAAATTGCTGAACACGGCCGTGAGCTCGTTGTTTACGCGCGCTTCGTAATCGGCCCAGGTGAAATCGCTGTCGCTGGTTTCGGGACTGGTGGCAGTGAGTACGTAGCGGAGTTCGTCCTGCTTGCCGGGCATTTCTTCGAGGTACTCGTGCAGCCAGATGGCCCAGTTGCGCGAAGTGGAAATTTTGTCGCCTTCGAGATTCAGGAACTCGTTGGCAGGCACATTGTCGGGCAGCACATACCCTTCGTGTGCCATGAGCATGGCCGGGAAAATGAGGCAATGAAAAACAATATTGTCTTTGCCGATGAAGTGCACGAGTTTGGTATCGGCGTTTTTCCAGTAAGGCTCCCACGAATTGCCCAGCGGCTTTCCGCCGTAGGTGAGTGTTTTGCGTGTGTCGGGCTGCTCAAACCATTCTTTTGATGCGGTGATGTAGCCAATGGGCGCATCAAACCACACATACATTACTTTGCCCTGGGCATTGGGCAGCGGCACGGGTACGCCCCAGTTAAGATCGCGCGTCATGGCGCGGGGATGCAGCCCCTGTTTAAGCCAGCCACGACATTGGCCGGCTACGTTGGTTTTCCACTCGGTATGCTTGCCGATGTATTCTTCAAGCTGCTGCTGCATCTGATCGAGCGGCAGGAACCAGTTGGTGGTTTCTTTCTTTACCGGCGGTGTGCCTGATAGCGCCGAGTGTGGATTGATGAGTTCATCAGGGCTGAGGTCAGAGCCGCATTTTTCGCACTGATCGCCGTAGGCTTTCGGGTTGGCGCAATGCGGACAGGTGCCTACAATGAAACGATCTACGAGAAACATTTTTGCGGTTTCGTCGTAATTCTGCTCGGTAAGTTTTTCGGTGAAATAGCCCTTGTCGTATAGTGTGGTAAAGAACTCCGACGAAAACTGATGGTGTACCGGTTTGCTGGTGCGCGAATAAATATCGAATTCGATACCGAAATCTTTAAACGACTTATCAATTACCTGATAGTACTGATCAACCACTTCCTGCGGCGATTTTTTTTCCATAAAACCGCGTATCATAATGGGCACGCCGTGTTCGTCGGTACCACTTACAAAAAGCACGTCTTCGCCCTTGAGGCGGAGGTAGCGCACATAAATATCGGAAGGAAGGTAACAGCCGGCCAGGTGCCCGATGTGAATGGGCCCGTTGGCATAAATGAGTGCGGCGGTTACGGTATAGCGTTTGGGTTGAGACATAAACTGCGGATAAATATCAGAGGATATAGCTGACAAAGATAAGGAATTGCCGAAATGCCTGAATTAACAGGCAATACCGTAAAAAATAACAGTGCTGATTTGGCGTTAATCATAAAATGCCTCTATATTTGCCGTATGAAATTTATGCTCACTGCCGCTAACTCATATTATTACTACCAGGTTCCCGAACCCGGTGTGTAATAGTTTATCTATATCAGTCACAACCCGGTTCGAAAGGCCGGGTTATTTTTTTGCCTTTCTGCCGGGTGTTTCCAATCAATCATCAAACCAAAAAATGAAACGTAAAATGATTCAGCACTGGAACCGCTACACCCGCGACGACCACGAAGTATGGGAAATCCTGTTTACACGCCAGCTGGCTTCGCTACAGGATAAAGCCTGCCGCGAGTATCTTGAATGCATAAACCAATCGGCACTGAAAGCCGGCGAAGTGCCCGATTTTTCGGTGCTTAGTCCGCACCTGAATGCGGCTACCGGCTGGGAGGTGGAAGTGGTAAAGGGTATAATACCTGTTACGGAATTTATGGAACTGCTTGCCCTCCGGCGGTTTTGTTCATCCACCTGGCTGCGGCAGCGGCATCAGCTCGATTACCTGGAAGAGCCCGATATGTTTCACGATATTTTCGGGCACATTCCGCTGTTCTACCACGGGGAGTATGCCGATTTTGCCTGCCGTTTCGGGCAGCTTGGGCTGCGGTGGAAGCATGATGCAACTGCATTGGCTTTGCTTGAGCGGCTTTACTGGTTTACGATTGAATTCGGGCTGATACGCGAAGCCGGCGAGGTAAGAATTTACGGAGCAGGATTACTTTCGTCGTTTGGCGAAACGAATTATGTGATGCACGATGCGCAGGTGAAACGGCACGATTTTTCGGTGCAGGCTGTGCTGAGCATGCCTTTCCGCAACGATGCCATACAAACCGATTATTTTGTGCTGGAAAGCTGGGCGCAACTTTGGAATTGTTTGCCCGAAACGGAAGCTTTTTTGCGGGATGTGGCTGCGGGCAAAATTGCGAAGGAAAGCCTGCGGCTGCACGAACAGAAAGGCAGTGCGGAAATGACGGCACCCGCGGTTGAAATTGCAGGTTGAAGATTTGTGCCTACTTTTCGGATCAATCAGCTTTACGTAAAAAGTATGGAGTTGAATCCGAAACGGACACCGCCTTTTCTGAAACCCGGCGATACCATTGCCATAGCTGCCCCGGCCCGCAAAATTGCCCGCGAGGAAGTGGAGCCTGCGGCCGGAATGCTGCGCGATTACGGCTTTCGCGTAGTTTACAACGAAGCCTTGTTTGGCGCCGAAAACCAGTTCTCGGGCAGCGATGCCGCGCGCACCGCCGATTTGCAGCACTGGATAAATGCGCCCGATGTGCACTGCATACTCAGCGCACGCGGCGGCTACGGCACGCTGCGTATTGTGGACCGTCTCAACTTTACTGCGCTTGAGCCACATCCGAAATGGATAGCCGGCTACAGCGATGTAACTGTGCTGCACAGCCACCTGCACACGCTGGACCATGCCACGCTGCATTGCACCATGCCCATCAACTTTGGCAAAGATGCAGAGTCGGTGCGCACGCTGGTGGACGCGCTTTGCGGACGCACGCTGCACTACACCGCGGCAAACACCACCGCTGTGCCTAACCGCGCAGGCATTGCGGAAGGCGTACTTACGGGCGGCAACCTCTCGCTGCTGTATGCGCTCAACGGAAGTGCATCGGCCGTGAATACAAGGGGCAAAATACTTTTCATCGAGGATCTCGACGAGTACCTCTACCACATAGACCGCATGCTGCTGAGCCTGAAGCGTGCAGGGCACCTGAGCGGATTGGCCGGACTGCTTGTGGGCGGCATGAGCGATATGAAAGACAACACGGTGCCCTTTGGCAAAACAGCCGGGGAAATAATTCTTGACGCTGTGCGTGAGTATGATTATCCGGTGGCCTTTGGTTTTCCGGCCGGGCACGAAAGCCGCAATGTGGCGCTGCGGCTGGGTATGCCGGCGAGGCTTACGGCAGATTCTGGCGGGTGCACTTTGTGGCAGGATGCTTTAGTTTAGTATAACACATGTAGTTTGAAACACAGGTGGTATTTATCCTAGCCCTGGCTGTAGCGGCACCCCGCAGCCCCCAAACTAAAAAACAGCGGTTGTTTAACTCTGCGAGAGTTTATAACTCTCGCAGAGTTAAGCGATTTTGATTTGTTTTTTAGTTTGGGGGCGAGGAGTATAGCGGAAGACAGGAACTACCGGTTATTTATTGCACTTATGATTCGCTCCTTCATACCGCCCCATTCATCTGCCAAACAATAACTATCTTTGAAAAGCGTTGCACTAATTCACGCCACGCAAACTACTTTATGGATCAGGCACAAATACTCTGGGCAGACGACGAAATTGATCTGCTGAAACCGCATCTGCTTTTTTTAAAAGAGAAAGGATATAATGTAACCACCGCCAACAGCGGTACCGAAGCACTTGAGCTTATCGGCAAACAGGAATTTGATATTGTTTTTCTGGACGAAAATATGCCCGGCCTTTCGGGTCTTGAAACGCTTACCCGCCTGAAAGCCGTGCGCAACGATTTGCCGGTGGTGATGATTACCAAAAGCGAAGAAGAGAATCTGATGGAAGATGCCATAGGTTCGAAAATTGCCGACTACCTGATTAAGCCGGTGAATCCGAACCAGATTCTGCTCTCGCTGAAAAAAATTCTCGACAACCGCCGTCTGATCAGCGAAAAAACAACCAGCGGCTACCAGCAGGAATTCCGCAGCATAGGCATGACCCTGAGCGACCGGCTTACGCACACCGAGTGGGGCGAAGTATATAAAAAGCTTGTGTTCTGGGAACTGGAACTGGACAAGTCTGACGACCAGAGCATGTATGAAGTGCTGACCATGCAGAAGCGTGAAGCCAATGTGGCGTTTGGAAAATTTATTGAGCAGCACTACATAAACTGGCTGAACGGCAAAGACAAGGATGCGCCGGTACTTTCGCATACGCTGCTGAAAAACAAACTGGCTCCGCAACTGGAAAAAGACGGCACTACGTTTTTTGTGCTGATTGATAACCTCCGTTACGATCAGTGGAAAGTGCTGCAGCCGGTAATTTCGCAATACTTTAAGGTGGACAACGAGGAGTTGTTTTACAGCATTTTACCCACTGCCACACAGTATGCGCGCAATGCGCTGTTTGCCGGACTGATGCCGTCGGAAATTGAAAAACGTTTTCCGCAGTTGTGGAAGAATGATGATGATGAGGGCGGAAAAAATCTGCACGAAGAAGAATTCCTTGCCGCCAACCTGAAGCGCATAAGCGGCGATGTGAAGTTCTCGTACCACAAGGTAACCAACTACGGCGCCGGCAAAAAGCTGGTGGAGAACATAAACAACCTGATGCAAAACAAGCTGAATGTGATTGTGTACAACTTTGTGGACATGCTCTCGCACGCACGCACGGAGATGGAAGTAATACGCGAGCTTGCCGATGATGATGCGGCTTACCGTTCCATCACACAATCGTGGTTTGAGCATTCGCCGCTGCATGATATAATCCGTTTGGTGGCTGAGAAAAAATGCCGCCTTGTAATTACTACCGACCACGGCACGATAAAAGTGACCGAGCCGTCGAAAGTAGTTGGCGACCGCAACGTGAACACCAACCTGCGCTACAAACAGGGCAAAAGTCTGGACTATGTGAAGCGCGATGTGTTTGAAGTACGCAACCCGGCCGATGTGTTTTTGCCGAAGAACAATGTGAGCAGTGCCTACATTTTTGCGCGGCAGGATATGTTTTTTGCCTATCCGAACAACTACAACCACTACGTGAGCTACTACCGCAACACGTTTCAGCACGGCGGTATTTCGCTGGAGGAAATGATTATTCCGTACATCACGCTGAGTCCGCGATGAGTGGTTTTGAGCTTGGTCCGTTTGCCTTGTTGCAGCTGGATGAAATGGCAGCGGCTTTGCTTGCCGCTTTTCCAAATGCGCGTGTATTTGCTTTTCACGGGCAGCTGGGCGCTGGTAAAACCACGTTTATAAAAGCATTATGCGTTGCGCTGGGTGTGAAAGATCACACGAGCAGTCCGTCGTTTGCGCTGGTGAACACCTACGAAAGTGCGCACGGGCCGGTGCATCATTTTGATTTGTACCGGCTGCGCAATGCGCAGGAAGCATTTGATGCAGGGCTTGAAGAAGCGGTGTGGAGCGGTGAGTTTTGTTTTATTGAATGGCCGGAGCGTGCGGAGGAATTGCTGCCGGATGATTGTGTGAATGTGTTTTTGGAGATTGCGGGGGAGTTGAGAGTGATGAGGGTTAAATAACCCGTTATTTTTTCTCGAAACTCCCTATTGATCTATAATTATTAAATTGACAATAAGTATGTCTATGTAAGAATATTTGAATACAGTATATTTGAATTATGAGTAAATACCTCATTACAAAACGATCAAATGGCGAATATCAGTTCAAACTAATAACTGATAACGACCACATTATTTTGCAAAGTGAGGGTTACAGCACCAAGCAGGCTTGTAGAAATGGTATTCAATCCATTGCGCTTAATGCAGTTAGTGAAACTGCATTTATTCGCAAAACTGCATCGAATGGTAAATTGTATTTCTTGGTGAAAGCATCGAATGGAGAAACTATTGGTAAAAGTTCTTACTACGCAAGTATCTCGGGAAGAGAAATGGGCATTCATCTTGTAATAAGATACCGTGAAGCACAAATTGAAGACGCGGCTTAAATACACCGATGAGGTACAGAATTAGTTAACGATCACTTCTCTCTCCTGTAGTTTTTCTTCGTACCTTCAACCCTTGAGACAGGCCTACCGGCCTGTAACACACACCTGCTGTTGAACACACCCGTATGAAAACTTCGCGCGATGTGCTTTTGTCGCTCACCAAGGGCGCACTGATGCCTCAGGAAGAAATGCTGGAAGTAGCCCGCAAGAAGGGCAGTTTGCGCATTGGCATTCCAAAAGAAATTACTTTTCAGGAAAACCGCGTTTCGCTGGTGCCCGATGATGCGGGACTGCTGGTGAACCAGGGGCACGAAGTAATGGTGGAAACCGGTGCCGGCAAAAACGCCAACTTTCAGGATAACGATTACAGCGAACACGGTGCCCGCATTGCCTACACCACTGAAGAGCTGTACAAGAACTGCGAGATCATTCTCAAAGTAGCGCCGCCTTCGCTGGAAGAAATTGAGCTGATGCAGCCCAAGCAAATACTTTTCTCTACCCTGCAGCTGCCCGCACAGCCTGAGAACTTTGTGCGCAAGCTGATGGACAAAAAAGTGACGGCCATTGCTTACGAGTGGATAAAAGACGAAGACGGTGTGTTTCCGGTAATCCGCTCAATGGGCGAAATTGCAGGCGGCACCTCCATACTTATTGCGGCCGAGCTGCTGAGCAACGTAAACAACGGCCAGGGCTCCATACTTGGCGGCATTGCCGGTGTGGCGCCTACCGAAGTAGTGATTCTGGGCGCAGGCACCGTAGGCGAATATGCCGCACGGGCCGCACTCGGACTGGGCGCTACGGTAAAGGTATTCGACAGTTCGGTATATCGCCTGCGCCGTTTGCAGAATGTACTGGGCACACGCATTTTCACTTCAACCGTACAGCCCAAAGTACTGGCCAAGCATCTGAAAACTGCCGACGTAGCCATTGGTGCCATACGTGCATCGGGCGGGCGCACACCCTGTATTGTGACGGAAGAAATGGTGCAGGACATGAAAACCGGTTCGGTGATTGTGGATGTGAGCATAGACCAGGGCGGCTGTTTCGAAACATCGCGCGTAACAAATCATACCAGTCCGGTTTTCCGCAAGCATGGTGTGGTGCATTACTGCGTGCCCAACATTGCATCGCGCGTGGCGCGCACTGCATCCTACGCACTGAGCACAATCTTCACGCCTATTCTCCAGAACATTGGCGACGAGGGCGGGCTGGGCAATATGCTGCGCCACAGTTCGGGTGTGCGCAACGGGGTGTATTTCTACAACGGCATTCTCACCAATAAATACCTCGGCGAATTGTTCAATCTCCCGTCGAAAGACATTGACCTGCTTGTAGCTGCCCTCTGATGAACCGAATGACCTGGAAACGCCGCATTATGCTCTATGGCTTTGGCTTCGGGCTGGGCGTACTGATTTTATACGTTGCCTACGGCGATAAAATTCTCGACGGCTGGACACCGGCCAGCCGTGTACGCACACTGCTGGTAAATGCAAAAACATTCAGCACCGACAGCACCGCACTCTGCAAATTAGGCTGCGAAGGTGTTACCCTTGATCAGCTCAAAGCAGCCATTCCACAAGCGGAGGTTGATCTTTCACGCAGCAAACCACAGCAGGAACCTTGTCATGAATACCTGCTTACCTGTCCGGTAAACGGAAAATTTGTAGATGCCTATTTTTCCGCCTGCATGAAAGACTCTACCGTGAAACTGCTGAAAGTGTTTCCAACCGGCGAGTGTAACTGCAACTGATCCTTCCCTTGGCATTTCGTATCATAGAAACTGATGAATAAACCCGTTCATCAGTACGGTTATTATCTGCCGTAAACAAATTTACAGTTAACCCCACCGAATCTACATTACATCCCGGCGAATTTACATTTAGTACACACACGCGGTTGTGCTGCACGTATTTTGGCGGCTCACCAACTCATTATTTTCCATGAAAGCAACAAAAACGCTAAAATCGCTTTCGCTGCTGCTGGCCGGTTTGTTTACGGCCGGATATGCAGATGCGCAATGTACCACGTATGATTTCAGCAGTTCGGCAGGCTGGACGCAAGTAAATACGGGAGTAGCTATCAGTTCAACACAGGTTACATTTAGCGGAGCTGCATCAGGTTACTTGCCCCGTTTTGTGTACAACAATTCAATTCCGGTATTAAGTGACAACAGCTGGACATGTGAATTTGACTTCAGGATTGATGCGGGATCGGTTGGCCCTTGCGCCACACTGATTGGATTTACCGAAGCTGGATCGCCGATGATAAATATTGGCGGCCGAAGACTTATTCCCAATGGAAATCCGCCCAATATTGAATTTGCCAACATTACTACAATTGCTGTTTATCTGACAAGATCACCCATCGCATCCACAAACAGTGCGGATTGGTATATTACTGCCGGGGGAAAATTAAGAACGGGAGCATACGGCTATTCCACCACAAGCAGCGTTACATCTACTGCATCAGGAAACATAAATCTTCCTGCAGGCGCGCAGGGAGTCACTTTTTATGCACGGCTGCAAAGGCTAAGCCCCACCCAAGGTAAGCTCAGTTTATTTTCTGATGCCGCACGTACTGTATCTATTGGCAGTTCCTGTTTTGCAATTAATGCCGCAATTACCGGGTTGTCTTCCATGCAAATCGGCAATCTCCCATTAAATGGCGTTACTACCAATCTTACCTATGGTAAAGTGGATAACATTTCTATCTGCAACCTTAATCCTACACTAACGGGGCCTCCTGTACTTTGCTACAACACATCGGGTATTTATAAACTTTCAAACGGAAACAGCACAGTAACATTAAACTGCGGTTTTACGGGTTCTACCGGATTCAGCTGGTCGGCGCCAGCGGGGTCTTTTTTGAGCAATGGTGTACCGGGAGCCTGTTTCACGTCGGCAACCGGCAACGGTTCGCAAAACGGAGTTTCGCCGGGCGGCAGTGGCGCCATCACTTGTAATGTAGATTATGGATGTGCTACTGTTACTTACAGCCGAAATGTAACAGTAGAAGTTGCGCCCACCGCAGCATTTACCACCACCACCCCTTACTGCTCGAATGAGGCAATACTTGTTAACGGAAGTTCTGCAACCAACGAAACCAGTCACCAGTGGAGTCTTGCGCCTTGTACCTCGGCGGGTGTACTTACCGGTTCGTGGAATAGTTTGGGGAATACACCGGGAACGGCGGGCAATGCGAATCTCACCTCTTTGCTGCCAGCATTTTTCCCTTGCCCGGCCTATTATAAAATCCGACTTGTAGCGAACAACAATTGCGGATCGGCAATCAGCGAACAGGTAATTATGGTGAGTTGCCTGCCAAACGTAATTGCCGGCACAAACACCTCGCTTTGTCCGGGCGGTTGTACGGGTCTGACTTCTTCGGGCGCTACTGCTTACAGCTGGTCGCCGGCAGCCGGATTAAGCAGCACAAGTGTTTCGAATCCCACTGCCTGTCCTGCTTCAACAACTGTATATACGGTGACTGGTTCTGCTCCGGGCTGCCCTTCTGATGCTGCAAGTGTTACGGTAACGGTGAGTACGCTGAGTGTAAATGCCGGAGCCGATCATGCAATGTGCTGCAACGGACTTTACACAATGGCTCCCACAGTAAGCGGAGGCACTGCGCCTTACACCTACAACTGGTCACCGGCCACAGGACTTACCTGTTCGCATGGCGGCACACATACGGCCACCAGTTGCCCGGCACCCTGGGTACGTCATTGCACATCGGTAAACTATGTACTGACCGTTACGGATGCTGCGGGATGTTCAGTTACCGATCAGATTACGGTAAGCACATTCCCCTGCCGCATGGAGGGAGAAGCCGAAGAAACCGCGCTTTCCGGCGAATCAATTTCAGTATATCCCAACCCGGCATCCGATGAAATTCAGGTAGCCGTTAGCAATCAGGTTGCAGAACTGATTGAAATAACTGATCTCACCGGGCGGGTGGTGTTGAAAACCAAACCCCAAAACAGCCTTACGCTGCTTAATATTGCCGAATTGCCGCAAGGGGCTTATCTGATAAAGATTTATACCCGCTCGCACACCGAAACGCGCGAAATCATTATACATCGTTAACAAAACCCAGTAATCCAGAGGCCGGCAAAATACCGGCCTCTTTTTTTCTGCATATGACATCTATTTCAGACAACGCAATTCACTGTAAATTGATAGTTATTTCATAGATAAAGGAGCATGTTTCAGTCAAATCCTCCACAAAAACCAAAATCTCCGGTTATTCGTTCATCTTTATTGTGAGCTCAGGTCAAATACCATAAAAACCTAGTAATTGCGTATGGAATTTGCGTGCTGTACTCCCTATATTAGTAACGCTTTAATTACCTGACCAACACACCAATACCACACCAGTCCACAATGAAGAAATTTCGTTTACTAGGTACGTTGCTGTTTACAGCTTCGGCCGCGCTCAATGCGCAGTCACAACAGGAGTTTTCCGGTGCACAGGCTTCTAAAATCTGTCCGGGAAGTTCCTATGTGGTTATAAACCGCCAGTCGCAGGTGCCTTCTTTTGTTCGTTTTGCGGATGATGCAAAATATACCGGCACCGAGATTTTTACTGTTTTGAAGCCTGTGCTTCAGCTGCGCAGCGAAGACACCTGGCAACAGTACCGCACTGAGCGCGATGCCCTTGGTTTTACCCACACCCGTTATCAGCAGTACCTGAATGGCGTGAAGGTAAAAGGAGGTGAATATCTTGTACACGAACGCAACGGCCGTGTAGAATCAGTAAACGGCATGTTTTTCGATCACCTGAGTGTGTCAACCACGCCGGTTATTGATGCAGGACTTGCGCTGAGCCGTGCGCTTTCACACATTGGTGCACAACGCTACAAATGGGAAATGCCCGAAGAGGAAGCCCTGCTTAAGCAATTGAATAAAAATGCCAACGCCACCTATTATCCGATGGGTGAACTGATGGTGACTGCTGCTCGCGGTGATATTTACACACGCGATATGCGTTTAGTATGGGCATTTGACGTTTATGCCGATGCGCCGCTGAGCCGTCGCTACATATACGTGGATGCCACAAGCGGCGAAATTGTGCATGAAATTGACCGCATTTGTCACGCCGATGTGAATGCTACGGCAAACACCCGTTACAGCGGCAATCAGCCGATTGTGTGCGATCAGGTTTCGGCCAGCTCTTACCGTTTGCGTGAAGCAGGCCGCGGCCAGGGTGTAATTACACTCGACATGAACAACGGCACCAACTACGGCAGCGCCACTGATTTTACAAGCACCACCACCACATGGACAAGCACAGTTGACAATGTGGCTTATGATGCACACTGGGGTGCCGAAGAAACCTACGATTACTACACCTCGCAGCACAACCGTAATGGTATTGACAACAATGGCTTTGCCATGTACTCGTATGTGCATTACAGCACCAATTACAACAATGCGTTCTGGGACGGCCAGCGCATGACTTATGGCGACGGCAGTCAATCGCCGGGTGGTTTTAACCCGCTCACCAGCCTTGATGTATGCGGCCACGAGTTTACGCACGGCGTTACGGAGTACAGCGCAAACCTTGATTATTCCTACGAGTCAGGCGCACTCAACGAATCATTCTCTGATATTTTTGGAACAGCCATTGAGTTTTACGCCAAGCCCGCTTCGGCCAACTTCCTCATGGGCGAAGAAATAAGCGTGCCTGCCGGCACACCGCTGCGCAGCATGAGCAACCCGAACCAGTATGGCGATCCCGACTGCTACAACGGCACGAACTACTACACCGGCAGCGCCGATAATGGAGGCGTACACACCAACAGCGGTGTACAAAACTACTGGTACTACCTGCTTTGTCAGGGAGGCAGCGGCACCAACGACCTGAACAATGCATTTAATGTAACCGGCCAGGGTATCACCAAAGCTTCGGCCATTGCATTCCGCAACCTTACGGTGTATCTCATCAACACTTCACAATATGCCGATGCCCGCACCTACGCGATACAGTCGGCTCAGGATCTTTACGGTGCATGCACCCCCGAAGTAACGGCTACTGCAAATGCCTGGTATGCCTGCGGCGTGGGTGGTCCGTATTCAGCCGTGGCTGCGGCTTCTTTCAGTGCTGATTTGACGGCTTCCTGTACTGTGCCTGCTGTGGTAAACTTTACCAACACCAGCACAAACATCAGCAATGCCGTATGGAACTTTGGCGATAACAACACCAGCACACAGTTCAGTCCTACACACACCTACACACAGCCCGGCACCTATACCGTACAGCTCATTGGCAGCGGCGCCTGTGGCACCGATACGATTCTGCAAACAAATTACATCAGCATCAATCCGCCAGCGGCACCCGCAGCCACACCAGCCTCCCGCTGCGATCCGGGCACGGTTACACTTGGCGCCAGCGGCCCCGGCACATTGTATTGGTTTGCTCAGCCCACAGGCGGCACATCACTTGCACAGGGCAACACCTTTACCACACCGGTAATCAGCACCACCACCAATTACTATGTGCAGGCACAAACGGCACAAGCTCCGGGCAATGCCGGCCCTGCCAACAACAATTTCGGCACCGGCGGCCAGCATAACAACACCTCTACACAGTACCTTGAATTTACCGTTTACCAGCCCTGTACACTTTCTACAGCCGTGGTAAATGCAGGGGCTGCGGGTAACCGCACATTCACGTTGTGGGACAATACCGGCAACCAGCTTCAGCAGGTTACAGTGGCCGTTCCGGCTTCAGGTGTACAAACCGTAAACGTGAACCTGCCCCTCACTCCCGGCAGCTACCGCATTGGCGGCACGCAAATGAATCTTTACCGAAACAATGCGGGAGCCAGCTATCCCTACACGCTGAATAATGTACTCAGCATCACAGGCTCATCAGCAGGTTCGGCATTTTATTATTACCTCTATAACTGGACACTCACCCTGCCCGATTGCATTGGCCCCCGCGTGCCGGTTACGGCCACCATTGGCAATCCCGCCGTGCAATACTCTGCCGCAGCGTATGACACAACCTGCCTCTCTCTCTCTGCTTTCGCGCTTAGCGGCGGCCAGCCCGCAGGCGGCACATACAGCGGCCCGGGTGTAACCAATAATATGTTTGACCCGATGGCGGCAGGCATTGGCACACACACGCTCACATACACCTATATCGACCAGAGCAACTGTAGCACTTCAGTTACCAGCAATGTACTTGTGGAAGTATGTACAGGACTTGCTTCAACAGCAACCGGCGGACTTGTGGTGAATGTAATGCCCAACCCGTTCAGCAGCGATCCGATGCTGGAAATCAGCGGTACCGAAAGCGGTGAAGAAACTGTAATTACAATTACCGACGTAGCCGGACGCACCGTTTTTTCTCAGCGCATAGCTTCTGCTGAAGGACAACGCATACAACTCCCGGCGGCAGCATGGTCGCAGGGCATCTATCTGATCCAGGTACAGAACGGCAGCCACAGGCACATTCAACGTATTATTAAGCAACACTAAGCTGCATTACAAAAAACTCCGGCGCAATAAATTATTGCGCCGGAGTTTTTTTTGCGCTAAACGCTGAAATCATCTGCTGGCTTTGTAAACGGAAAACCAATGAATGAAGCTGCTTTACAGGAGAAGAACAGAAGCAGGATAAAGACAAAAGGAACGGAAAAGGAGAATAAAATTCTGCCTGAGAAGATTGGCGGGGTGGCAGGCTGGCGCTCCCCAAAAAATAAAAATAGTGTGGTTTTGAATATTTTTCTACTTTTATTCGGCTAAACACACTCAACAACCAACAAACGGATGCCACAACCGTTGTTGACCTCAATAGTGGACACATGAATACTTCTTCCCATTTTCTGCCTTACAGGCAAAATATTATTGGTATAGACCAAACCTTCGTTTCTCCCTGTGGTAAGGTTTTACCGATTGTGTATGCCGACTGGATTGCCAGCGGCCGGATGTATGCACCTATTGAAAAACGAATGCGCGAAGAAATTTTGCCATTTGTAGCCAATACGCATACTGAAGCCAATGCAACAGGCACGGCCATGACACATGCTTACCACAAAGCACGCGAAGTAATTCGTGCACATGTAAATGCCGCCGAAGAAGATATACTCATTATTGCCGGCAGCGGAATGACCGGTGCGGTGAATAAGCTGCAGCGTATTCTGGGCATGCGTGTGCATGAACAATATGCGCCGTTAATCAAACTGAATGATGATGAGCGGCCGGTGGTATTTATTACACACATGGAGCATCATTCAAACCAGACAAGCTGGCTTGAGACGATTGCCGAAGTGGTTATCATTCCACCCACAGACAACGGTCTTGTGAATCCCGATGCATTGGGTGAGCTATTGAAAAAATACGCATCACGCAAGCTGAAAATAGCAGCCATTACGGCCTGTTCCAATGTAACCGGAATTATTACGCCCTATCAGGAAATTGCCCGTCAGATACATGCCGCAGGTGGTTACTGCTTTGTAGATTTTGCCTGTTCGGCACCTTATGTAAATATAGATATGCACCCCGAAGAGGATGGTGCACATCTTGATGCGATTTATTTTTCGCCACATAAGTTTTTGGGTGGACCCGGCACCAGCGGTGTGCTTATCTTCAACAAAAAACTCTACAAAAACCACGTACCTGACCATCCCGGAGGCGGCACGGTTACATGGACCAACCCCTGGGGCACAAGGCTCTATCACGATTCGATTGAAGAGCGTGAAGACGGTGGCACACCTGCTTTTCTGCAAACCATACGAACAGCACTCTGCATCAAGCTAAAGGAAGAAATGGGCACCGAAAACATTCTTGCCCGCGAGCATGAGCTGGTTGATTTCTTCTGGAACAGGCTCGGCAGTATCCCTAATCTTCACTTCCTTGCTCCACAGCATGCCGACCGGCTTGGCGTACTTTCATTTTATATTGACGGGCTTAATTTCAACCACGGCGTAAAACTGCTGAATGATAAATTCGGCATACAGGTGCGTGGAGGCTGTGCCTGCGCTGCCACCTACGGGCACTTCCTGTTTGATGTAAACAAACAACAGTCAGACTCAATTATGAGCATGGTGACACACGGCGACTTTTCTCAGAAGCCGGGCTGGATACGACTTTCCGTACACCCCACCATGACCAACGAAGAGGCGGAATATATTGCCTCAAGCATTTCACAACTGGCGCAAAACCATGCACAATGGCTGCTTGAATACGAGATCGACCTTGCGCATCAGCGTATAGCGCCGAGACAACTTGCCAAAGGTGCAGACATGAAGGAGAAGATGGAAGAGTTGCTGAATATGCCTCTCGCGTAAACAAAAGATGTACACATGTAAATAAGGGAATAACCTCACGGGTATTCCCTTATTTGTTTTTGCGCCGTTCCTTTTCTTTGATAATCAGGCTGAGCTCGCGGCCGGTCTGGCCTTTTACGCTTGTATTTTCCTGAGCACGGCGGATGAGGTAGGGCAACACATCGCGCACAGGCCCGTAGGGAACATATTTTGCTACATTGTATCCGGCATGCGAGAGGTTGAAACTGATGTGATCACTCATGCCAAGAAGCTGCGAAAAGAACACATGGCGATGATTGTGCGGAATATTCTTTCCGTGAAGCAAAGCAGCAAGCTGGCGCGAACTGTTTTCATTGTGTGTACCTGCGCAAAGCGCCACACGATCAATATGCTCAATACAGAAGCGCACGGCAAGGTCGTAGTCGCGGTCGCTGTTTTCTTTTGTATCCTGAATGGGAGAAGCATAGCCCATTTGCGAAGCCCGTGCACGTTCTTTCTCCATATAGGCTCCGCGCACAAGTTTTGCGCCAATGAAATAGCCTTTTTCTGAGGCTTTCCGATGCGATGCTTTGAGAAAATCCAGACGATCTTTGCGGTAAAGCTGGAATGTATTGTAAACGATAGCTTCCTGCTTGTTGCAAAGCTCCATCATATCATCGGCCAGATCGTCAATGGCTTGTTGAATCCAGCTTTCCTCGGCATCAATAAAAATCGGTTTGTGCGCATCGCGGGCAGTGGTGCATATTTTTTCTACACGTTTATGTACCCGCTGCCATTCGGCGGCTTCATCTTCAGAGAGTGTTTGGCCGGCACTTACTTTCTCAAGCAAGGCAAACCTGGCAAGGCCCGTTACTTTGAATACACAAAAAGGAATATTCGCATCGTTCCGGGCGCGGTTAACCGTGGCAATAATTTCTTCTGCACCATGATCAAAATCGGTTTCCGACTCTTTCCCTTCAACCGAATAATCGAGAATGGTGCCCACTTTGTACTTACCCAGTTCGGCAACAGTACGGCTGCATTCTTCAATGTTTTCACCACCTACAAACTGTTTGAAGATAGTGGCCTTGATAATTCCTTTAACCGGAAGCCGGAAATTGATTGCAAACGTAGCAAGGGCTTTGCCAATATTTACAAAAACAGGGCTGCCAATCATACGGAACAGCCAGTAAGAGCGACGCAGATCAGCATCCGATTTACCGGAAAATGCCACTGCTGTATTGTCGAATGAAATCATGCAGCTTGTCTTGGAGCTGGGCAAAAATAACGGTTTTCACCGGGCCATAAACTTATCTTTCGTGCAGTTTTTACGATTTATGCCTCTTTGGCCGCAAAACTTCAACAGAACCTGATCATAGGCACAACCAAACAGCCCTGAAATGCATCTATTATGTAATTTTGCACCGTGAATCAAATCAACAGCATCCCCCCTCCCGTAATCGGCTCAGAAACCGCATACGAATCGCTTGACGCTTTCCTTTCGGCAAATTCATTCTCCCGTATTTTTATTGTGGTGGATGAAAACACACTCAGCAATTGCCTGCCCCGGCTCATGCACGAAACAGCCAATCTGGAAGGTGCCGAAATTATTGAGCTTGAAAGCGGTGAAGCAAACAAAGACATTGAAGTGTGCACGCAGGTGTGGCGCGTATTGGGCGAACTGGGTGCCGACCGGAAAAGCCTGATCGTGAATCTGGGCGGCGGTGTAATTACTGATCTGGGCGGTTTTGTGGCCGCCACATATAAACGCGGCATTGCGTTTGTAAATGTTCCCACCACACTGCTGGCCATGATTGATGCGGCCTGTGGAGGAAAAACCGGAATTGATCTGGATGGTTTGAAAAACGAAGTGGGTGTGTTTGCGCATGCCCGGGGCGTATTTATTGATCCGCATTTTTTGCACACACTGCCCAAACGCGAACTGCTATCGGGTTTTGCAGAGGCATTCAAGCATGCACTTATTGCCGATGCAGCATACTGGCAGCTGCTTTGCACTACTGATCCGGCCAATGCCGAACACTGGGAAGAAATTATTGCCCGTTCAGTTGCAATTAAACAGGCCGTAACTGACGCCGATCCGTTTGAGAAAGACCTGCGCCGTGTGCTGAATTTCGGCCATACCGTGGGGCATGCGCTCGAAACGTTTTTTCTTGAACAATCACAAAGTACATTGCTCCACGGCGAAGCCGTGGCAGCGGGCATGATTTGCGAAACATTGCTTTCCGTGAAATACGCAGGTCTGGATGCGTTGCAGGCTGCCGAAATAACGGCACAAATTGCGCAACGCTTCCCGCATGTACATTTTGACGCCTCTGCTACCGACAGGCTGGTGGAACTTATGCGCCACGATAAAAAAAATGAAGACGGCAGCATCAGGCTTTCCCTACTCACTGCAATTGGAAAACCAGTTTGCGGCATCGAAGTAAACGCGGCTGATTTAATTGCCGCAATGAACCAATACCGCACAGATTTCGTAATATAGCACAGCCGTTTTGCGGCATAATTATGAAGTTCGTCACCCTGCGCCATCCTACAGGCATCCTTCAAGGTACAGTTGAGTTGCCGCTTTCAAAAAGCGAATGTAACCGCCTGCTCATTATCAGCGCGCTATTGGGCAACAACTGCGATACTTTGCCTGTGAGTGAGGCTGAAGATTCGCAAACCCTTCAACAACTCATACTTCAGTCGAAACAGGAAAACAGCAGTGATGTATATGATGTAGGTGCAGCAGGAACGACCATGCGTTTTCTCACGGCCCTGTTTTCTATTACGCCCGGTGTGCGCATACTTACCGGCTCTGAGCGTATGAAGGAAAGGCCCATTGGCGAACTGGTAAATGCGCTGAGGCAACTGGGGGCTGAAATTGAATACATTGACCGGGAAGGCTATGCCCCGCTCAGGATTACCGGAAAAAAACTCAGTGGCGGCGAAGTGATGATGAGCGGCAATGTAAGCAGTCAGTTTGTGACTGCACTCCTGCTTATCGCGCCAGTATTTCACAACGGGCTTGTGATCCGGTTCACCAGCGAGGTTGTTTCGGTGCCTTACATCAATATGACCATGCGTTTGATGGAACGGTATGGCGCAGCGGCACTCTGGCACGATGACGTGCTTTCAGTAAGTCCGCAGGCCTATTCGACCGAAGATACGCAGGTGGTTATTGAACGCGACTGGAGCGCAGCTGCGCCTTGGTTTGCAATGGCGGCGCTGGCCCGGGAGGCTGATCTGGTACTGGCTGGTTTACACGAAAACAGCCTGCAGGGCGATCGTGTGCTGGCGGATCTTGCACCTTTCTGGGGGCTCTCGGCCACTTTTGAAAACGGCGGCCTGCGCCTGCGTAAAGCTGGCAGTCACTGCCTGAATTTTGCATTTGATTTTGAAGACTGTCCCGACATTGCCCAGTCGGTTTCGGTAATTGCTGCCGGACTTCGTATGCCCACGCTGCTCAACGGACTGCAAACACTTCGCATTAAGGAAACTGACCGCATTGCCGCACTCCAGACCGAACTCGGCAAACTCAACATCCGCACCACCGCAAACAACATCAGCCTAGAAATTACAGAAACCTCGCCCCTGCCAGCTTCTGTAGCCATAGATACCTATAAGGATCATCGTATGG
Source organism: Bacteroidota bacterium (assembly GCA_020402865.1). NCBI lineage: Bacteria > Pseudomonadati > Bacteroidota > Bacteroidota bacterium. The sequence continues at coordinate 185,705 of JADBYT010000010.1, forward strand.
CAATGTCGTTTGCACCGCTTGCCCTGCGGATGAACGGACTAAGGATAAACGATCCCGATGTGGTTCGAAAGTCGTATCCCGGTTTCTGGGAAGAGCTGAAAAAAACAGGCTTTGAAATTGGCACCTGAAATCAGGCCGCATCAAATGCGTAACCGATTCCCTTGATGGTTTTGATATACTGATCGCCCACTTTTTCGCGGAGTTTGCGGATGTGCACATCAATGGTGCGGTTTTTCTCGCCAAACTCACCACCCCATATTTCACGATAAATTTCCTGGCGGGTATAAACCTTGCGCGGTGTGGCAAGCAGCAAAGCAAGCAGCTCAAACTCCTTACGCGCCAGCATAATTTCCTGCTGATCGCGGAATACCAGATAACGTTCGCGGTCCAGCACTAATGAGCCGCTTACAATTTTCCCCTGCCGTTCGGTGCCTCGGTGACGTTTCAGCAATGCACCAATACGTGCCAGGAGTACCGACGATTTTACCGGCTTGAGCAGATAATCATCAGCTCCGGCTTCGAATGCGGCAATCTGCGTATAATCTTCGTTACGTGAGGTATAAAAAGCAACAAGTACACGGTTAAGCCCCGGCTGTTGACGAAGTTCATGACACACTTCAATACCATCTGTGCCATTTAACGATACTTCCAGCAAAATCAAATGGGGCATAAACTTCGTAACCTGCTCAAGCACCTCCTGACCCGATGAAACCGTCTTCACTTCATAACCAGCCATTTCAGTAGCTGACTTCAACACCTGAAGCATATCCCGATCACTGTCGGCAATTAATAAACGAAAAAAATCACGACCTGCAGAAGGAGACAATTGCATGCCGGCGAAATTAGATGTGCAGCCTGTGGTGATTGTTAATGGTGTATTAAGTTATTGTTTACACCCGGCGGCATTATTATTACCTGTGTAAACTTTTCACCGGCCCAACAGCGCATGTTCATCTAACAGTCAGGATTTACCACTTATTAATCTGGCTTTAACTCAACTCAAAAATCACAATAAACTCATTTTCAGCACCTTAAAACTACTTTAATTTGCTTTAATAACCATTTAATCAATAATAGTAAAACTATTATACTTGTTGGTTGTTCTTTTGTAGTGAAATAATAATCAAGGTGGCAAAAAAACAAACATCAGTCGGGGTAAACCCTAATGGTAAAATGCACGACAACTTTTGTCCGCAATTGCCCTTTGTGCGAATTGTGGTTGACAACAGGTTGTATTTACGTGATCCGCAGGAAACAGAACTGGGCCGCAGGCTGTTATCAGATGCGGTAGAAATGCTGAATGAACTGGGGCTGGAAGCGTTTACATTTTCAAAACTGGCCCGCACCAGCAATTCTACCGAAGCCTCGGTGTATCGTTATTTCCACAACAAGCACGAATTACTTGGTTATCTGGTAGCCTGGTACTGGGCGTGGCTCGACTATAAAGTGAGCTTTAAAACCAACAACATTACGCAAAGCACAAAGCAGCTTGAGCTGACCTTGCAGGTGCTGGCGGGCAGTACGGATACAGGGGCTATGACCCCCTGGATAAATGAAAAACTACTTCAGCGGCTTGTGGTGGAAGAATGGGGAAAACTGCAACTTGCCGGCGAACATACATCGGCCCGTGCCTACGCGCATCAGGAAGTATTTACCAAACGCATTGCCGATTATATTCATGCTGTAAATCCATTGTACCCCTACCCGCGTGCGCTGGCCGGTCTGCTCATACAGCAGGCTCATCAGCAACGGTGGTATGCCGAACATTTTCCGCAGTTTACAGAAGTGAGGCTGAACGATTCTGAAAACAAATCATTAACCGGCCTGCTCGAACACATTCTTTATAGCTGTATCACACACAAAGCCTCTAAAGCACAACACGCAAAATGACCACACCAGAACTAATCCGTTCAACCCTGTCTGTTATACTTCGTGCCTACGACCTTCAACCCGAAGATTATCTGCTGCGCGATACGGAGGTTGTGTTTACCGGCGAACGGCTTTCGAAACCCGAATCATTTCTGGATGCTTTTGTACAGATAGCCAAAAGAAACGAACTTGTTATTCTGCGCGACGAAGTTGCTGAAGATGAATTTATGACACAGTTCAACTCGGCATACTACCCTGCCCTGTTTATCTGCGAAGTAAATGAAGCCATTACACCTGTGGTAGTTGCCCACGACAAAAAGGGCAATCCGGTAATGCACATCGTTCACCAGGATACGGTTGAGCAGAAGCCTTTTCATTCATTTGCCGATTTCCCTGGAAAGCTGCATCGGGTTATGCGCGATGGCAGTTCGTGCGCTGTAGTAAGCACCTGCTACCCGAACAAACCGCTGTTCAGTGAGTATGATGAAAACGGACAAACGCTTGAAACGCCGGTGCGCTGGGAACTTATGCGTCGCTTTGGCCGTTTGGTACGCTATGAACGCCGCGAAATCTGGTACATCATTATCTATGCGGTAATTGTAGGCCTTATCGGTCTTACACTTCCCCTGGGTGTACAAACCATTATCGGTTTTGTATCGAGCGGGCGTATCGCCACATCGGTAATTGTACTCATTGTGGTTATTGTGCTGGCATTGCTTATCGGCGGCGGGCTTCAGATTATGCAGCTGTATCTTGCCGAACATATTCAGCGGCGCATATTCACAAAAACCGCTTTTGAGTTTGCCTTCCGCATTCCGCGTGTGCGCATTGAATCGGTACTTAAAGATTACCCGCCCGAACTGGTAAACCGCTTTTTTGATATTGTTACTCTGCAAAAAGGCTTAGCCACTCTTTTACTTGAGTTTTCGGGGGCGGTGCTGCAAATCATTTTTGGTCTGCTGCTGCTTTCGCTTTACAACTCGGTGTTCATTACACTTGGCGTAGTGCTTATCTTCTGCCTGTTCCTCATTTTGCGCTTCACAGGCCCGCGCGGTTTGGAAACCAGCATCAAGGAATCGAAATACAAATACCGTATCGCCAACTGGCTCGAAGAACTTGCACGCGGACTCAGCACCTTTAAACTTGCAGGTGAAACCAACCTGTCGATGGAACGCACCGATGGTTTGGTAACACATTATCTCGCCGCCCGGAAAAAACACTTCAAGGTACTGGTTACTCAATATGTAAGTTTTGTGCTTTTCAAAACGCTTATTACAGGTGGTTTGCTGGTAGCGGGTTGCATTCTTATTGTAACAAAGCAGATAAACATTGGTCAGTTTGTAGCATCCGAAATTGTGATCATTCTTATCATGGCTGCGGTGGAAAAAATAATTCTCAAACTGGATACGGTTTATGATGTACTAACAAGCATTGACAAAATTGCACATGTAACTGATTTGCCCATCGACAAAACAGGTCATATCCGAATGCCGGGTCAGGACACGAACAAGGGCATCAGTATTCAGGTTCAGGATTTGTATTATCGTTTCCCAGACCGAGCAAGACCTGTGTTGAATCAGCTTTCGTTTAAAATTAATGCCAGTGAGCGGATCTGTATATCAGGACATAATGGTTCGGGAAAAACTTCGCTTGTAAATATTATGCTGGGCTTGCTGAACTCATGGAACGGCGTGATTACTTATGACGGCATACCGTTGCGGGATCTCGACCGCGAAAGTTTGCTTGCACAGGTAGGCGATTATGTGGCTCAGGAAGAATTGTTTGATGGCTCCGTGCTTGAAAACATTACGCTGGGCCGCCATCAGGTAATGCTTCCCGATGTAATTGAGGCTATAAACATTGCCGGCCTTACCGAGTGGCTGCATACATTACCCGAAGGCCTGAGCACACGCCTTGTGGGAGGAAACCAGCGTGTACCCGGCAGTGTGATGCGCAAAATAATTCTTGCACGAAGCATTTGTTCCAATCCACGTCTTTTGCTGCTCGACGATTTTCTGCTTGGCGTGGAGCGCAGTGAAAAAGAAAGAGTACTCAATCATTTATTCAGCATGAACAGAACCTGGACTGTGATATTTATTTCCAACGATCCGTTTATCATGCAAAAATGCGAACGTATTCTGCTGCTCAACAATGGCAGTCTGAGCGTAGAAGGAAGCTGGGAAAACCTCAGCAGCAATAGCGAACTGCAATCACTTCTTTATATAAAATAAGCTACGGAAATGGCACAACAACACGATGATATTGGAGAAAGCCTGATTCAACGCAAACGTTTTCAGGCGGTGGCCATGGTGCGTAACCCACGTTTGAGTAAACGTGTGGCACAGTGGTGCGTGGGTATTTTAATTGTACTCATACTTTGCATGTTTCTGCCATGGACGCAGAACATAGGTTCTTACGGAAAAATTACTTCGTATGCGCCACAGGATCGTCCGCAGGAATTACAAAGCGTTATTGCCGGTCAGATTGCCCAGTGGTATGTGCGGGAAGGGCAGTTTGTGAAGAAAGGTGATACGATTGTGCGACTGACTGAGGTAAAAGAAAAATTTCTTGACACGAATCTTGTAAAGCGTCTGGCCGAACAAATTACTGCCAAGCAGGGCTCGCGCGAGTCGTATGCGCAAAAAGTAGGTGCCTTGGCTACACAAATCCGTGCACTGCAATCGGCCCAGCAGTTGAGTACACAAAAAGCGCAAAACAAAATGCGGCAGGCCCGTTTAAAAGTAATTAGCGACAGCACCGATGTAATTGCTGCATTTGCAGACTATGAAATTGCTGTGGTGCAGCAACGCCGGGCCGATTCGCTTTTCAAGAGAGACCTCATTTCACTAACCGATCTTGAGCGGCGCCGGCTGAAAGTGCAGGAAACACAGGCCAAACGCATCTCGGCCGAAAACAAACTGCTCATCAGCCGCAACGAACAACTGAACGCACAAATTGAACTTGGCTCCATTGAGGCGGAGTATCTCGATAAAATTTCGAAAGCCGAATCGGAACTCAACACTGCACTCTCATCGGAGTACGAAGCCCAGGGCGAAATCTCGAAACTTAATGTGGAATACCGGAGTATGCAGCTGCGACAAGGCTTCTATGCAGTGATGGCACCGCAAGACGGCTATCTGGTGCAGGTGAAAAAGCAAGGTATGGGCGAAACGGTAAAGGAAGGCGATGTAATTGCCACCATTATGCCTGCCAACGCACAACTGGCTATTGAGCTTTACGTGCAACCAATGGATATTCCGCTGCTTGCTAAAGGCCGGAAAGTACGTTTGCAGTTCGACGGATGGCCGGCACTGGTGTTTAACGGATGGCCCAATTACAGTTTCGGTACCTTTGGCGGTGTGGTGGCGGTGATTGATAATATCGACACCAAAGGTCAGTATCGTATCCTTGTTATTCCTGACCCGGAAGACGATCCCTGGCCCAAACAACTGCGCGTGGGTTCGGGTGTATATGGCTGGGCCATGCTGAAAGACGTACCGGTATGGTATGAACTCTGGCGGCAGATGAATGGCTTCCCACCCGACTACATGGGCGACCTGAAAGAGGAAGCAGATAAAGATTACAAAAAAGCCAAAGATGCAGCCACTAAAAATGATGATGCCAAAGAGTAATTCATATCTCGTAGCAAAAAAATCGCCCAAACGCTGGTTTTTTCGTGTGGCCGGTGTGCTCGCTGCGGCAATAATTGTGTACAGTACACACACACCTGCTGCTTATGCACAACAAAGCAATGCCCCCGCAGCCGACAGCATGAAAGCCGGTATAATGATGCTGCGCGATTTTTATGCATTGCTCGCAAACCGCCACCCGGTAGTAAAGCAAGCCGCCACATTCAGCGAAGCTGCCAAAGCCGAACTCCGCATGTCGAGAGGGATGCTTGATCCGAAGCTATCCTCTACGCTGGGCGAAAAAGAACTTACCTCTTCGCGCTACTACACCATGTGGGACAATACACTGAAAGCACCCACATGGGTTGGCGTGGATCTGAAAGCCGGGTTCGAATCAAACACCGGGCAATATGTGTCTTCCGATATCCGCACCCCTTCGTCGGGCCTTTGGTATGCGGGCATTAGTGTGCCGCTCGGCCAGGGATTGATTATTGATGAACGCCGGAATGTAATTAAGCAGGCACAGTTGCTCCCCATGCTCGCCGAAGCCGATCAGCTTAAAATGGTGAACAAACTGCTGTTGCAGGCTACCAAAGATTACTGGGACTGGTACTTTGCATGGAACCGCCTGCAATTGCTCGAACAAGGCTATACGCTGGCATTCAATCGCTTTAAAGCAGTACAATCACGTGCGCTGTTTGGTGATTTGCCTGTGATTGATACCGTGGAAGCATTAATTGCCGTGCAGGACCGCGACAACCAGCGCATACAGGCACTGGCTGATTACAACAACGCCATGCTCAAAGTATCCAATCACCTCTGGAGTGAAGATGGCACACCGCTTGAACTTACACCACAAGTATTGCCCGCCGCCGAAGGCACACAAATAAGCGGACTTCCTGTTGACAGCCTGAATAACCTTGTGATGAGTGCACAAATGCGTCACCCCGAAATTGTGAAGCTCGATGTAAAAACCAGTCAGCTTGCCATTGAGCGCCGTTATCAGGCCGATAAGCTGAAGCCGAAACTCAACTTCGAATACAACATGCTGGCAAAGGAAGCCACCGGGTTTGGCATGGCGGTAACTGATCAGTATTATGCCAACAACTACAAATATGGCATTACGTTCAGCTATTCGCTTTTTTTGCGACAGGAGCGCGGCAAACTGGCTCTTACCGAAATCAAACAGCAGCAGGTAGCCTATGAAAAACAGCAAATGCAACGCGACATTACTACCGAGATCAATCAGGTGTACAACAACTGGCTCGCATTGGAACAACAGTTGCGTTTACAGGAACAACAGGTGCGCAATGCAGAGTTGCTGCGCGATGGTGAACAACGGCGGTTTGATGCGGGAGAAAGCTCGTTCTTCCTCGTAAATACACGCGAAACTGCTCTTATCAACGCACAAATAAAGTACTACGAAACGCAGGCCAAATACGCCAAAACAAAAGCCGAAATGTATTGGGCTGCCGGGCGACTGCTTGCAGCATAAGTAACATAAAACAGTTGCGTTTTTTCACAAATGGGAGGGAGTCGTTTGCGGCTGTTCGAGAAATGAACAAACCGGGGCTAATAAGTTTTTAAGCGTTAAAATGCCCGTCGTTTCTGTATTTCGGTATCAAGCTAAATGAAATACAGAAAATGGATAGTACAAGGCTGCCCGTTGTTTCGTATTTTAAGAGTGGAAACGACGAAACAACCTCACCTGTTTATCCGGCTGCCGCATGAAAACCAAAAACCACGACGACTTTTTTTATATGGTTTATGAAGTGGTCCGCCTCGTTCCGTTTGGCCGCGTAACCACTTACGGAGCCATTGCCAACTATCTCGGTGTAAAAGGTTCTTCGCGCATGGTGGGCTGGGCCATGAACAGTTCGCACAGCCACCACTCGCCCGTACCGGCGCACCGTGTGGTAAACCGGCAGGGCTTGCTTACCGGCAAACATCATTTCAGCCATCCCAACCTGATGCAGGAACTCCTAGAAAATGAAGGTGTGGTGGTGCAAAACGATCAGGTGATTCATTTCAAAAAACTGTTCTGGGATCCTTCCGAAGAATTGAAACTCTGACATGGCTGCTACCTACTGTGATTTTGTAAAAACGCTGGATCCCAGTTCCGGTAACCCGCACATTCATTATCATAATCACGAATATGGTTTTCCGCTGCCCGATGATGATGCTCTTTTCGGGCGTCTGATTCTTGAAATCAATCAGGCCGGTTTGTCGTGGACAACGATATTAAACAAGAAAGAAAATTTTGAAAAAGCCTACCACAACTTCAGCATAGCACGTATTGCAAAATATGGCGAGAAAGACCGGCAGCGTTTACTTAACGATGCCGGAATTATCCGCAACCGGCTGAAGATTGATGCCGCCATACACAACGCCAATGTGGTGTTGCAGCTTCAGAAAGAACATGGTTCGTTTAAGAATTGGATTGACCTTCATCACCCGAAAACAAAAGAGGAATGGGTGAAAATTTTTAAGAAAACCTTCCGGTTTACGGGTGGTGAAATTGTAAATGAATTTCTGATGAGTACCGGATATCTTTCCGGCGCGCATACTGAAAACTGTGCGGTGTTTAAACACGTGGCTGCAAAAAAACCTGCGTGGATGCGCAAAAAGTAATTGAACTCAGAGACTGAGTTCGGCAATAGCGCGATTAATTACCTCTTCATTCCACAACATGCGGTAATGCCCTACATCCTGTAGTGGTATCAGTTTCAGCTCCGGCCAGGAAGCTGCAACCTTTTCTGCACTCCTGAACGGAATCTGTGAGTCGTTGCGATCATGCAGCAATACAGCCTGCGGCACGTTGATTAAAGAAATATCGTGGCTTACCTGAAGCTCGTTTACTTTGTGATGGAAATTGGCTTCAAAAAAACGATACACGCGCTCGCGCTGGCTGGCTTTGAGTTTAAGCAGGTCGTAGAACTCTTCAAACGTATCCGGCAAACTATCGGGTGTGCTGAGTAATGCAAGCTTTTTTACCTGATGCGGTACACGCGCAAGTGTATAAACTGCAGTGGCACTTCCGAACGAATGCGAAATTACCACCGAAATTTCAGGAAAACGCGCAAGCATTTCGCCGGCTGCTTTGGAATAGGCAAAAAGTGTGGAGCGTTTCCCTTCGCTGGCTCCGTGTGCAGGCGCATCAAACGCCATGCAGGTGTATCCCTTTGCCACCAGTGCCTGCGCCACACCACCCATATTGCCCGACTGCCCTTCCCAGCCATGCATAAGCAGCACAGCGGGCGCGCCGTTGCCCCAGGTGTAGGTGCGTATGCGTTTACCATCAACCTCCATATCAGCAGCCCTGGCTTGTGAAAGCGCCTCCGTTTCACGTTCACGCGATTTGCGTACACGCGGCGTGGCAAAAAGCATCAGCACACGAAATGCCGCCTTGTCTGGTACAATGAAGAAGAGAAACTGAATCCAGGCCCTGTAAAAAGCCAGCATGGTTTGCGACATGCCGCAAAGTTACGACCAATATACATCCATCCGAAACCACGCAGCAAACTGTACGGGCACACCATACTCGCAATGATATTCCTCGCGCGGCTTTAGTTTAGCCGATTTCTGTGCAAAGCCCGGCGGAGGTGCCAGCAGGCTGTAACGATCAGTGTAACCAAAATGGCGGATGAGTTGCCAGCGGCCGTTCACTTTTTTGAAAAATGCGTAACCGATTTGCGTAACGCTTTGTTTGCCGCGCATCACTTTGCGCACATCAGCCACAAAGGCTAATGGTGTATTGCGGAGTTTAGCTACTTCAAGCGTATCGGTGCGGGCAGCCGTGCGCAGGGTTAAAATTTTAGGTGCGCGGAAAACCACCGAATCGCCGTCGAGATAAATTTTATCAAAACTCAGGTGAATGGTGTATTGCTTCTGTGCCACAGCCTGCGCGGAAAGCAGCAGAAGCAAAATGCCTGTGGCGAAAAAACGGAAACGGTTATGCATGGTTTGCTGACAACGATCAGGATTAAAGATAGCAGCAAACCGCAATATTCGTTCCACACACAACCACCATTCGGCAAGGGCTGCGTATTTTTGCATAAAATTCAGCTTTATGGCCATTACCAAAGAACAGGTTATTGATGCGCTCCGCAATGTGGACGATCCGGACCTGAAGAAAGATATAGTAACACTGGGCATGTTGCAGGATGTGGTAGTAAACGGTAATGATGTATCATTTACCGTAGTGCTCACCACGCCGGCCTGCCCCATGAAAGACATGATACAACGCGCCTGCGAAAATGCGGTGAAGTATTATGTAAGCAAGGATGCCAATGTAAACGTACACATGACCGCCAACACCAGCAGCCGCCGCAACGGCCCTGTGCTGCCGGGCGTGCGCAACATCATTGCCGTTTCGTCGGGCAAGGGCGGTGTGGGCAAATCAACAATTGCCTCCAACCTTGCGGCCGGACTGGCCATGCAGGGCGCAAAAGTGGGGCTGATTGATGCTGATATTTACGGCCCCTCGGCACACATTATGTTTGATGTGATGCACGAACAGCCCAAGCTTACCAATGTAAACGGACACCAGCTCATGGTGCCGGTTGAAAGCTACGGTGTGAAAATCCTGTCAATCGGCTTTTTCTCCGATGTAAATCAGGCTGTGGCCTGGCGCGGGCCGATGGCTACAAAAGCCCTTAACCAGCTCATCAATGATGCCGACTGGGGCGAGCTCGACTACCTGATTGTGGACCTTCCGCCCGGCACCGGCGATATACACCTCTCGCTGGTGAGTTCGCTGCCGCTTACCGGCGCCATTGTGGTGAGCACCCCGCAAAATGTGGCGCTGGCCGATGCGCAGAAAGGCATTGCCATGTTCCGCATGCCCACGGTAAATGTACCTGTGCTGGGCATTGTGGAAAATATGGCCTGGTTTACGCCTGCCGAGCTTCCTGAAAACAAATACTACATTTTCGGACAGGGCGGTGCGGTGGCACTGGCCGAAAAAATGGACATTCCGCTGCTCGGTCAGATTCCGCTTGTACAAAGCATTTGCGAGGCCGGCGATGTAGGCCGCCCTGCTGTGTTGCAGCAAACCACGCCACAGGCACAGGCTTTGCTCGAAATGGCAGGAAACGTGGTACGGCAGGTGGCCATGATTAATGCAAACACCGCCAGAACCGAAGCCGTAAGCTGATTTTTCGTACTTTTGCACCACATTTCACAGAATAGCCATGTCGCTCACTCAGCCTGCCGAACTTGTAGCCCGTATTGAAGATGCGCTTCAGCAACTGCGCCCTTTCCTTCAAACCGATGGCGGAGATGTTCGCCTTGTGGAAGTTACCGAAGACAATATCGTGCGGCTTGAACTCGAAGGAGCCTGCCGCTCATGTTCCATGAACATGATGACCTTTAAAGCCGGTATCGAAGAGGCCGTGCGCCGCGCAGCGCCCGAAGTGAAAGCCGTGGAAGCTGTTAACCTGAATACCGCTGCCGCACAAAACTAAGCCTTGGGCGGCCTCGTAAATATGCTGCCGGAATATCCGGCCTACTCAAAATGAAAACAAAAACTGCAAAAAAGGTTTCATCCTCCAAAGGAGAAACCTTTTTTTGTTTGTTATAGCTGTTGTAAAATGGCCACTCAGGAACAAAAACAAAGCGTTGTTATACTTTTTGCCGGCGATTCCGGCGACGGCATACAACTCACCGGCACGCAGTTTACCACCGCTGCGGCCCTTCACGGAAACGACATCAGCACGTTCCCCAACTTCCCCGCCGAAATTCGCGCCCCGCAAGGTACGCTGGCAGGCGTATCGGGCTTTCAGGTGCATTTTGGCAGCGTTGCCATCCACTCGCCCGGCGATGCCTGCGATGTGCTTGTGGTGATGAATGCCGCCGCCCTCAAAGCCAACCTGCGCCAGCTGCGCGAAGGCGGAACCATTATTGCCAACACCGATGGCTTTGATCCCAAAAACCTCAAACTGGCAAAATTCCCCGACGGCGTAAATCCGCTGCGCGATGGTTCGCTTGACCGTTACCGTGTCATTGAAATTGATGTAACCAAACTCACCCGCACCGCACTGGCCGGATCGGGCATGGGCACAAAGGAAACCGACCGCTCGAAGAACATGTTCGTGCTCGGTTTTGTGTGCTGGATGTACAACCGCTCGCTCGATTCGATTAACGATTTCCTGCGCGAGCAGTTCCGCAAACGCCCCGAACTGGTGGAAGCCAACACCAAAGTGCTTACCGCCGGTTATCACTACGGCGATACCATTGAGCAGCCCATGACCCGCTACGAGGTAAAAGCAGCTACGCTCGAAACAGGCACATACCGCAGCATTACCGGCAATGCAGGCATTGCGCTCGGACTTATTGCCGCAGCTAAAAAGAGCGGACTAACGCTGTTCTACGGCACCTATCCTATTACACCGGCATCCGACATTCTGCACGAACTTTCGAAGCATAAAAACTTTGGTGTAAAAACCTATCAGGCCGAAGACGAAATTGCCGGCATCACCTCGGCCATTGGCGCCTCGTTTGGCGGCAATCTGGGCGTAACAGCTTCGTCAGGCCCCGGCATTGCGCTTAAAACCGAAGCCATTGGCCTCGCCGCCATGCTCGAACTGCCGCTGGTAATCATAAACGTACAACGCGGCGGCCCCAGCACCGGCCTGCCTACAAAAACCGAACAGGCCGATTTGCTGCAGGCGCTCTACGGCCGCAACGGCGAATGCCCCGTGCCGGTGATTGCTTCGTCAACACCGTCAGACTGTTTCGAAGTGGCTTACGAAGCCACGCGCATTGCCATTGAGCATATGACGCCGGTGTTTATGCTCAGCGACGGCTACATTGCCAACGGTGCCGAACCGTGGAAGTTTCCGAAAGCCGACGACCTGAAGCCTATTGAAGTGCGCTTTGCCAAAAACGAACTCGCTCCCGGCGAAAAATTCATGCCCTACAAGCGCAACGAAAAATTAGTGCGCCCCTGGGCAATTCCCGGCACACCCGGACTTGAGCACCGTGTAGGCGGCATTGAAAAGGAAAAAGACACGGGCAATATTTCCTACGACCCCGAAAATCACCAGTACATGGTGAAAATGCGCGCCGAACGCATTGCCCGCATTGCCGACTACATTCCTGCCCAACAACTCGACAGCGGCCCGGAGAAAGGCAAAGTGCTGGTGCTGGGCTGGGGCTCCACCTACGGCTCTGTAAAAACCGCACTCAATGATTTGCGCAGCGAAGGCGTTGACGCCGCACACGCACATGTACGCTATCTTTTCCCGTTCCCCAAAAACCTCGGCGAAATGATTGCGCGCTACGACCATGTGCTGGTGCCCGAAATAAACAACGGCCAGCTCATCAAACTCATCCGCGATGAATTTCAGGTAAACGCCACGCCGCTCAACAAAATTAAAGGTGTGCCCTTTACTTCTTCCGAAATTTGCGAGGCTGTTAAAAACCTTTACAATAAATAACACATTTCCACTCGCCGATAAGAACGGCGCATTCATACAAATGGAAACCACCTTACAATCACCCGAAACGCCAAAGCTCACCGCAAAAGACTTCGTGACTGATCAGGAAGTACGCTGGTGCCCGGGCTGCGGCGACTATTCCATACTCAAACAAGTACAAAGCGTGATGCCCGAAATAGGGTTGAAACGCGAAGACATTGTATTCATTTCCGGCATCGGCTGCTCGTCGCGTTTTCCGTATTACATGGAAACTTATGGCATGCACAGCATTCATGGCCGTGCCACAGCCATTGCAAGCGGTTTAAAGGCCACACGCCCCGAACTGAGCGTGTGGATTATTACCGGCGACGGCGATTCGCTTTCCATAGGTGGCAATCACCTTATCCATCTTTTGCGCCGCAATCTGGATGTAAATGTGTTGTTATTCAACAACGAAATTTACGGACTCACCAAAGGGCAGTATTCGCCAACCTCGCCGGTTGGGCAGGTTACGAAGTCAACGCCCATGGGCTCGCTCGATCATCCGTTTAATCCGCTGGCGCTTTGCCTCGGGGCTTCGGGCACCTTCATTGCACGTTCAATGGACCGCGATCCATCGCACCTGCGCAACATGCTTTCGCGTGCCAATGCGCACAAAGGCACATCGCTGCTGGAAATTTACCAGAACTGCAATGTGTTTAACGACGGCGCCTTTGAAATTTTCACCGAAAAAGCCTCGAAGAAAGCCGAGACTGTATTCCTCGAACAAGGCAAACCGCTCGTGTTTGGCGAGAATGCCGACAAAGGCATCCGCCTCGACGGATTTACCCCGCGTGTGGTAAACCTTGCCGATTACAGCGTAAACGACCTGTGGATACACGACGAGTTTGACCTGGGCAAAGCCACACTGCTGGTCCGCTTCTTCGACGATCCGAAAAACGAGGGCCATTTGCCGCGCCCCTTCGGCGTATTCTACGAAGAAAAACGCAGCTGCTACGAAGACGATCTGGCCGCTCAAATTGCACAGGCCATTGCCGAAAAAGGCGAAGGCGATCTGGATGCGTTGATTCGCGGACGGAATGTGTGGACGATTGCGTAGGATTTCCTATTTTTAAAATGAATTAAGCGGGATTGTTTGTCCCGCTTTTTTATTAACCCTTCAGCTACATGCTTACACCAATCAAAACTAATCTGCTTGAAGATTTCATCGGAAAACCGATTGATCAGACTGATTACTGGCCACTGACAGTCCTTATTGAAAAAGCCACAGGAGAATTGAGTAATTATGTCATTCCGGGGAAAACAGAAATTGTATTAATTAAATGTGAACGGGGATTACAAATTGGCCTTGCCAATGTAGAAGTTAAAGATTTGAATTTTGCGTTGGAGGACAGTTCCATCAAAAGAATAATCGTTCAAAAATTAATGTACCGGCAAGCCAATTTTAGGCCAAGTGTATTACTAATATTAGGGATGATTATATTTTGTTTCATTGCTGATGCGCGTTTCAACCACAGCAGAATGGGGTATTTTCCTATCATAACTGGTTCGTTAATGGGCATGTTAGCCAGTCTTTTTCTCAGCACGGGAAACAAATTCAGCATTACTCTCGAACTTGAAACTTCCATGGGCATTGAAACACTTATTGTTTCTTTTGCCAGGAAAAAACATATTCTGGAATTTTTCGGGAGATATTACTCATATATTCTTTCAAAATAATTTTTTTCACTGAAAAACAACATCTTAGCTTCTTTCTAAAAAATAGTTCTTGACTCTTACCCAACGTGACAGCCTTTATTTGTGCCGGTAATCAAAAACAACGGAAATGAAACTGTACACGGTTAAACAACTTTCGGTTGTATCGGGTGTGAGTGTGCGTACACTGCATCATTACGACGAAATTGGTTTGCTGAAACCGGCACAGCGCACCGAATCGCGCTACCGGATTTATGGGCGCGAAGAGCTGCTGCGTCTTCAGCAGATATTGTTTTACCGTGAACTTGGCTACACGCTTCAGCAAATCATCGGGTTGCTTGATGATCCGGATTTCGACCTTCTCAATTCGTTGCTTGAACAGCGCAGACAGCTTCATCTTCGTGATTTGCAAAACACGCAGTTGCTGATTACCATTCATAAAACCATTCATTCGTTAACAAACAATCAGACTATGCTAACCGACGAAGAATTGTATGAAGGTTTCACAAATGCCGGGGCCTATCGACAGGAAGCTATTGAAAAATGGGGGCACGACAACGTTACCGGCTCAGAAGAAAAACTACGCAAATTGAGCAAGGAGTCGTTGCAGGCGCTTTACAAACAGGGAGAAACTATTGCACAAGCTATTGCGGCTTCAATGCATCTTCCGGAAGCAAGCGACGAAGTGCAGCAACTCATTGCACAACATCATCGTCATATCCGTTCATTTTGGGATGCACGCGAAGAAGGCTATCGCGGCCTTGCTGAAATGTATATCACCGACGAGCGCTTTGCTGCCTATTTCAACCGCTTTACGCCCGGCCTTGCAGATTACATGCACAGCGCCATGCTGCACTACTGCAACAGCGGGAAAGCCGCGCAATACAGTTAACGCGGCGCTGTAACAATGCGCGAAGTGTGTACACTTCCATCAACCATTTGCAAACGACACAGCCACACGCCAGCAGGCAGGTCAGCTACTGAGAAACTTACGGGCGCTGTGCTTTGCGGAGCTGTCCACACAGCCACAAGCTGCCCGGAAAGGCTGTACACTTCTGCATTCAGCAATACAGCCTGCGGCGGAAGTGTAAAGGTTACAAACTCGCTGGCCGGATTGGGTTGTGCCTGCAATTCCTGCGATTGCACGTCTTCCACACCCAGCACACAGCCTGTGGTGCAGAAGTTGCGCGCATTTACATTGCAACGTATCGCCTCATACGCCGGCTTGTTTACACCATTGCCTGCGTATGTGCGTATGCCCAATGTACGCAGGTACTCTTTAAACGGCACGTTGCCGGCAAGTCCGTAATATACGGCCAGCGTATCCACCACGGGCTGGCTCCATTCGTGCAGCAGAAAGGGTGAAATGCCTCTGATGACTGTGGCATTGGCGTCCCAGGCCTGAAACACGTAATCGTAAAAATCGGCCTGCGCCTGATACGAACTTCCGCACGAGTCGGACGAGGAATAGCCGCATTCCACAAACCACACAGGCCGCGCGGTGTCGTTGTAAATTGCCGTGAGGGCCGCAAAATCGGCCAGCGGACTGTTTGGCGCACGCATCTGAAAATTGCCGGTGAGCGGATAATACGTTACGGCTATCACATCAGACAAGGCGTTAAGCTGCGCCAGCGAAGCCGAAAGCGAAGGCGATGTGAGTCCGCTCCACGTAAGCGTGGTGCCCACTTTAAGCGGCCGGTTGTACAATTGCTGGTAACGCTGCCGCGCATACTGCGCAGCGGAATCGTAAAAAAGCTGAAAGTCGGCCATCAGCTGCGGATCATTTGCAAAAAGTACATCGCTTTCGTTGCCGATACTCAGCATCACCAGATCAACCGCCGGAATGTGTGCAAAAAGTGTATCGAGATAGGTGCGGAAACGACTGATCATTACCGGACTGTTGAAGCGGACGGTGTCAAGATCGGCAGGCACTTCGCGGGCCACGGTGTTGAGGACAGGAATATTTAATTCAACTTTTATGCCCCAGGCTGGATAATAGACATTGATGATATCGAGAAACGACATGCCCACACCGTTGAACTGGCCGGGGGCTGTTTCGCAGATGGCCCAGTTGGATACGAAATGTGTGTAATCCATACAAAGCTGCAGGCCGCGCACGGTGGCAGAGTCGAAATTGTTGTTCTGCGCCATTTCCAGCACCATGCCCATCTGGCGGTTTCCGGCAGGAAGCTGTGCTTGCAAAGAAATGCTGAGTGTACAGAAAAGAATGAAAATGAGGCGTTTCATTGACTGAAATTAGAAAAAAGCAGCCATAAAAAATATCTTTACAGGGCGTATGCAATTTGATAGTGTGCTGCGTCATAGAGTTACAAGCGTCAGAAATATGCGTCTATTTCCCCGTAAACGGACAAATGATCTCAGCGATCAGGAGTTGATGGACCGCTACCGCAAGGGTGGCGACAAGGCGTTTGTGGGCGAGCTTTACAACCGTTATGCGCATCTGGTGTACGGTGCTTGCCTGCATTACCTGAGCGACCGTGAACTGGCGCGCGATGCAGTGTTGCAGATTTTTGAGCGGCTGTTTGAATCGCTGCGCACCCAGCAGCCCGATAATTTTGGCGTGTGGGTAAATACGGTAGCGCGCAACCACTGCATTTCGGAGCTGCGCAAACAACAGGTACAGCGCGGACGCGATGAGGCATATGCAGCAGAGAGCAAAAGCGATTTGCTTGACGACACCGACCCCGCGCAGCGTGAAGACCAGCTTAAACGACTGGAGCAGGCGGTGCGCAGTTTGGGTGAAGAACAGCGCCGCTGCATTGAACTGTTTTATTTCGGCGATAAATCGTACCGCGAAATTGCCGAGCTCACGGGCTTCAGCGAGAAGGAAGTGAAAAGCCACCTGCAAAACGGCAAGCGTAATTTAAAGCTGGCCTTAACCGGAAACCAATGAAACCAGATACACATTCCCACATCGTTACCCCCCTCAGCGCCGCGTTGCTGCACGATTATGTGCACAACCGTCTCGGCCCGGAGGAGCGGCAGCGTGTAGAGCGCCTGCTGGGTAACGACGAGCTTGCCGCCACAGCTGCAGCCGGTTTTGCGGCATTTCCCGATGCGCTGGCCGATGTAACTGCGCTGCAGGCCGAAATTGCTGCACGCAGCGGCATGAGTGGCGGCAGCGCAGCAGCTTCCAAATCATGGCTCAACTGGCTGGCAGGCGGTGCGGGCGTGGCTGCCGTAGTAGTTGCCGCCATTGCTTTCTGGCCCGCCAACGAAAAACCAAAAAGCAATCAGCCTGTAGTGGCTGCCAAACCTTCCAGCACACCACCCGCTGCCACACCACAGGAAATTGTACTCAACCCCGCCACCGATCATTTCGTAAATCCGAAAGCCGAACCCGTGGTGGCCAAACCGGTTGATGCCACACAAACACCCGAGCCGCTGCCCGAAGTACAAGGCATTCCGCTTCCGCCCGAAGTACAGCCACCCGCTCCACCCGCACTTCCGCCCGCTCCCCAGCCTGCACCGGCCGAAGAAAAGCTCCGTGAACCTGTGTACAATTTCCCCATCCGCTACATCCTCGATTTAAAAATTACCGACTACGACAGGCTTTACAACCGTCCGCTCAAAACGCAGAAACTCCGCGTGAGCGGTACACCCGCCAACGAAGATGAACGCAGAACCGAAGGCGGCCGCGAAGAAGATTTTGTAATCATGGCTGATCAGGTTATGCGTGAAGGACTGGAAGCGTTTCGCACACAACGCTACGGACGCTGCATCAGCAAGTTTGAAATACTGCTGAAAAATTCGCCCGACGATGTGAATGCGCGTTTCTACATGGCCGTATCGTACATTAAACTCGAAATGCACAGCAAAGCAATTCCGCTTCTGGATGCCGTGATAACCGCTGAAAACAATGCTTTCCGCGAAGAAGCCGAATGGTACAAAGCCATCGCCCTCATTGGCAACGGCGATAATGAACAAGCCGAAACACTGCTCAAAAAAATTGCCGCCGGCAACACATTTTACAGTAAGCAGGCCGCTGAAAAACTAAAGACACTTTAATAATTCCACTCTACAAAACAGCCCGTTCAGCACAACTGCCAAACGGGCTGTTTCACTTCAACCCTCTCCCTTCACATCTTCCGCAACAATTCCTGCATCCCTCTTTCATTCAACTTCTCAAATCAACTTCGCACCGCACGTCAACTCTTCTCCGCTTCACATTACTTTATTCAAATTGTTTACTCCTTACCTACTTCGCCTTCACCGGACAGGTGCTTAGTCCGAAAATGCTGTACAGCGGGCAAAATCCAATGGCTGCAGTAACTGCAAAAACGCCCCCCAGAATTACAAGTACAAGTCCGATGGTGCCGGTAACAAATCCGCCAAAATAAAGTACGGCAAAGAGTACTGCCACAATAAGGCGGATGATCCGGTCGATGTTTCCTACGTTGGTTTTCATGGTTGTGTAGTGTTTGGTTAATTGTTTATCCGAAAATGAGCACTCCCGCTGTGACCAGCGCCGCGCAGGTGATGCACACCAGCAACAATCGGAAGAGCTTTTGTTTGTTTGTCATGTGGATACATCAAAGTAACTACATGCAATTTCGGATCACTGTGACCGGAGTTACACAGCAACCTGAGAGAAATCAGTAAAGAAAATGAGGCCGGTCAAACCAGCCCGTCGAGCAGGCTGTCGTCAACCAGATTGGGCAGGGTAACTTTCAGCTGCGGCGTGCGTTCCATTTCGCGTTTGATGGCGAAAATGGCTTCATCGTTACGCGCCCAGCTGCGGCGGGCAATGCCGTTGTTTACATCCCAGAACAGCATGCTCTGCAAACGACGTTCGGCATCGTCGCTGCCATCGAGTACGAGTCCGAAGCCGCCGTTGATCACTTCGCCCCAGCCTACGCCGCCACCGTTGTGCAATGAAATCCATGTAGCGCCGCGAAAGCCGTCGCCCACGAAATTCTGCACGGCCATGTCGGCCGTGAAGCGCGAACCATCATAAATATTGGAAGTTTCGCGGTAAGGCGAATCGGTGCCCGATACATCGTGGTGATCGCGGCCAAGTACCACAGGTGCTTTCACACGGCCTTCGCGTATGGCTTTGTTAATGGCCGATGCAATGCGGATACGTCCTTCACTGTCGGCATACAAAATACGCGCCTGCGAACCAACCACAAGGTTGTTCTGCATGGCATCGCGTATCCAGAGGATATTGTCGTGCAACTGCTGTTTGATTTCGGCAGGTGCAGTTTTGTAAATATCTTCCATTACTTCCAGCGCCAGCGCATCGGTTACCGCCAGATCAGCGGCATCGGCCGAAGTGCACACCCAGCGGAACGGCCCGAAGCCGTAGTCGAAGCACATGGGGCCGAGAATATCCTGCACATAGGAAGGATAGCGGAATGTGCCGTCTTCCTTCACAATATCGGCCCCGGCGCGCATGGCTTCGAGCAAAAATGCATTACCGTAATCGAAGAAATACATGCCGCGCTCCGAAAGTGTATTTATTGCAGCCGCCTGCCTGCGCAGCGACTCCTGCACAATGCCGTGAAATTTCTGCGGCTCCTCGGCCATCATGCGGTTGGCTTCATCAAACGAAAGCCCGGCCGGATAGTAACCGCCCGCCCACGGGTTGTGCAGCGACGACTGATCGGAGCCAATATCCACATGCACATTATCGCGCACAAGGCGTTCCCACAAATCCACCACATTACCCTGATAAGCCAGCGACACTGCTTCTTTTGCGGCCTGCGCGTTGGCAATGCGCGCCATCAGCTCATCAATATTTTCATACACTTCGTCCACCCATCCCTGCGAGTGACGTGTGTGTGTGGCTTTCGGATTTACTTCGGCCACCACGGCCACCAGCCCGGCAATTTTACCGGCTTTAGGCTGCGCACCGCTCATGCCGCCAAGGCCGCAGGTCACAAACAGGCGGCCTTTTCGGTCTTCTTCGTTAGCGGCAATTTTACGCGCAGCATTCATCACCGTAATGGTGGTGCCGTGTACAATGCCCTGCGGCCCGATGTACATGAATGAGCCGGCGGTCATTTGTCCGTACTGCGTTACGCCCAGCGCATTGAAACGTTCCCAGTCGTCAGGCTTCGAGTAATTGGGAATCATCATGCCGTTGGTCACTACTACGCGCGGCGCATCCTTGTGCGAAGGAAAAAGACCGAGCGGGTGGCCTGAATACAGCACCAGCGTTTGTTCGTCGGTCATGGTGGCGAGATACTGCATGGTAAGCAGATACTGCGCCCAGTTCTGGAACACGGCTCCATTGCCGCCGTAAGTAATAAGTTCGTGCGGATGCTGCGCCACGGCATAGTCGAGGTTGTTGCTCAGCATGTGCATGATAGCTGCAGCCTGCACCGAACGCTGCGGATACTCGGCAATGGGGCGTGCGAAAATTTTATAGTCGGGACGGAAGCGGTACATGTAAATCCGCCCGTATGTTTTCAGTTCCTGTGCAAATTCAGGCGACAGCACAGCATGATGCTTTGCGTCGAAATAACGCAGCGCATTGCGCAGGGCCAGCTTTTCCTCAGCCGGAGTGAGTATGGCTTTCCGTTTGGGTGCGTGATTGAGCGCCGCATCAAACGGCTTGGGTTCGGGAAGCGTATCGGGAATACCGCGAAGAATAGCGGCCTGAAATTCGGCTGTGTTCATAGATTATCTAAAATATGTGTAAAAATACGAATCCTGAGATTTTAACATGATGCACAAGCATTGCGCAGGTGCATCTTTTTAACATTAAAATACAAACTACCAATATCAACGAGGACTGTAACGCCTATCTTGTTGATGACGGTATTCTATCTGATTATAAAATTTCCGTTGTAGTTCACGATTGAATTCATGAATATTTAGCTCTGGCATATTTAAACGCTTATACGTAATCTTTGAAATGAGCATTTCACCGTTCGAAAGACGACCTTGGTAAATAGTGATTCTAATTCTTAAATCTAAGTTTTTTTCGTCAATCACATCAATTGAAAACAAACAATTATTATTAGAAATCAGACGGCTGGTATCTTGATAATTCAAAACCGATTTCAATGGCCATTCATTTAGTAGAGATACATAAATTCTATCAACTCCACTAACACAGTCAACATTGCAGAGCAATTTCAATGAATCAATATTGTGGTCAAGAAAAAGTTTGTACACATACTCAGCAAATAAATGGCATGAATCGGTCTCACTTATCGTTTTTGATGAATCTACAATCGCTGATGAAACAAGCTGAGAAGACAATGAATCAGATTGTGCAAATAAATCTGAAGACAAAAAAAGCAAGTGGCTAAACACGACCAATATCAAATTCGGTAACTTCATTTTTCCTTCTTTTTATCAAACCTCCCCGTCTTCTTATTATACCCGTACGGACAATGCTTGCAGCCATTCTTGCAGCAATAGCCACGTTTAAGATGATACTTTTCGGTGAACACGACATAGCCGTCTTCATTCATATAATAATCATCGGGATCTAATTTATCGAAGCGCGACATGGATGTAAAAACCGCCGAAGCTGGTGCTCCGGCGGTACAAATTTACAGGATTAATTACTTGAGGAAATTGGAGATCATACCACCAATTCCGCCGCCGCCGCCACCGATATTTTTCATAATATCGCCGAGGTCGAAGCTGCTGTCGTTGGGGTCGTTGGTTTTGTTTACGAATTTATTCATCACCATGGGAATGAGTGAAGAAGCGATGTTGCCGGCGGCACCTGAATCGAGGCCGAATTTTTTGGCAAGATCAGCCGCTACATTTCCTTGTACGGCACTGGCCACAGGGCTTGAAGCGGCATCACCGCCTTTGAACATATTCATCAGGCTGCTGAGATCGCCGCCGGAGGCTTGTGATTTGAGTGAATTGAGAATTGACTCGCCGGTGGTTTTGATGGCGTCGTCGTTTTTCTCGTTGGGAATGGCCGGGTTGTTAACGATTGCATCGCCGGCGTGTTCTTTTACCAGATTGATCAGATTATCAAGCATGGGCGTGTGTTATATGTGAGCTGTGAAGATACAAAGTATTCACCTGAAAGTGGTAAACTCTTGGTTATCTTTGCCGCCATGCTTGTGGTTGTAAATACACGCCTGCTTATTCCCGACAGGCTCGACGGAATTGGCCGCTTTACGGATGAAACGCTTAAACGCATTACACAAATGCGTCCCGACGATCATTTTGTGTTTTTGTTTGACCGCGAAGTGGATGAGCGTTTCATTTATTCCGACAATATAACACCTGTAAAGCTGTTTCCCCCGGCACGCCGTCCGTGGCTTTATAACCTCTGGCTCAACTGGTCGGTGCGCGGTGTGCTGCGCGATCTGAAGCCTGACCTGTTTTATTCGCCCGACGGATTTTTACCGCTCAATACGCAAACGCCCTGTTTGCCGGTAATTCATGATCTCAATTTCGAGCATTATCCGCAGGATCTTTCGCGGAAATATTCGAAATGGTATCGTAAAAACTTTCCGCTGTTTGCGCAAAAAGGCGAACGCATTCTTACTGTTTCCGAATTTTCGAAAGCGGATATTGCAGACCGTTATACAATTGATGCGACAAAAATTGATGTGGTTTACAATGCGGCCTCCGAAGCTTTTCAGCCATTGGAAGCAGATGCCGTGAAGGCCGTGCGCGAGCAGTACAGCGGCGGTGCACCGTACTTTTTGTTTGTAGGCGCATTGCATCCGCGCAAAAACTTAGTGCGTTTGGTAGAAGCATTCGTGCAGTACAAACAAAAACACCCTACGGCCACCAAACTGCTTATTACCGGTGCGCCTTACTGGAAATACCACGCGCTTGATTCGCTGCTGGCACAACTGCCCGATAAAAAAGAAGTGGTATTTACCGGCCGCCTCAGCGACGAAGAACTTGTGCGCATTACAGGAGCGGCGCATGCTGTGACCTATCTGCCATACTTCGAAGGCTTCGGCATTCCCATTGTGGAAGCCATGGCCTGCCGCGTGCCCGTGCTCACCGCCAATGTCACATCAATGCCCGAAGTGGGCGGCGATGCGGCACTTTATGCCGACCCGTTTGATGTAGCGGCCATTGCAGCCGCACTGGAAAAAATAGACAACGATCAAGTCCTGCGCGCTCAGCTCATTGATAAAGCCGCCCAACGCAGCAAGGCCTTTTCATGGCAAGAGTCGGCCGAAAAAATCTGGACGTGCATGGAACAATGTGTACACACGCATGCTTAAAAACCGGTATCAGCACGAACACACCGAAGCCGGCTGCGACGAAGCCGGGCGCGGCTGTCTGGCCGGGCCGGTATATGCTGCCGCAGTTATTCTTCCGCCCGATTTCAAGCATAAACTGCTTAACGACTCGAAGCAACTGAGCGATGCCCAGCGCCGCGAAGTACGTCCGTACATCGAAGAAAAAGCCATTGCCTGGGCCGTGGCCAGCATGAGTGTGGATGAAATTGACGAACTGAATATTCTCCGCGCTTCGTTTGCCGCCATGCACAAAGCCATTGCGCAACTAAAAACCACGCCCGGCTTCCTGCTCATTGATGGCAACCGCTTCAAGCCGGCTTATCCAGGCATTCCGCATGCCTGCATCATTGGCGGCGACGGAAAATACAAAAGTATTGCTGCCGCCAGCATCCTCGCCAAAACTTACCGCGACGATTACATGGATGCGCTGCACGAAGAATTTCCGCAGTACGACTGGCTGAAGAACAAAGGCTATGGCACGGCCAAACATCGTGCGGCCATTGTGCAATACGGCCTCACGGCGCATCACCGCAAGAGTTTCAGGCAGTTGCCCGATCAGCTGGAACTGAAGTTTTGAGCTTTCACCCTACACAAAATCCCAAAGCTTAAACGGTCCGCCCAGCACTTTCTCGGCATCCGTTTTCAACCATTTTTCCAGCAGTGTGGCATACACTTCGCGGAAATCGACTTTATAAATCAAATCGCCGTTATCGAGATTTTTGAGGTCGGGTGCCTCGTTGAGGATGCCTTTCTGCTGCAGGCTTCCGCCCGCCAGAAAAAGCACGTTTGCGGTGCCGTGATCGGTTCCTTTGCCGGCGTTTTGTTTTACGCGGCGGCCAAACTCGGAGAAAGTCATTACCACGGTATCGTCCCAGCGGCCGCCTTCCTTGAGGTCTTCGGCAAACTGTTTCAGGGCATCGCTATACACATTGAGCAAACGGTTTTGCTGACCGTTTTGCGATACGTGCGTATCAAAGCCGGGGAGTGATACGTAATAAATTACGGTTTCACTTTCGGCGCGGATGAGTTCGGCAATCATTTTCATTTGCCGGCCAAACTCGTGCTGCGGATAGATGCGTTTTGAGCGGAAGCCGTCGGCATGTGTGTGCAGATAATCGGCGCTTTGAATAGTGGAGGCAAGCGTTTTGTGCAGATACTCCACATTATGTTCATCGTGCTCATGCCCGTGATCGTGTGGCACATACGCGGCCGACACGTTGCGCACGAGTTTGTCGTTGCTGAGGTTGTACAGGCGTTTCGGGTTGCCGGCTGCAATGCCGCTGTTTATGTTGCCTTTGAGCGCCATGCTGAGCACTTCGTCCACTTCGAGCGCGAGGTGCGGCTTTTGCGGCTGCCCCATGCAGCAGCTGTCGAGGTAACGGCCAATCCAGCCGGTGCTCCAGTTCTGATCGGCCCCGCTGGCACTTTGCCAGATGTCGGTAGAGCGGAAATGCGAGCGGTTCGGATTGGGATAGCCTACGCTGTTGAACATGGCCAGATGCCCGGCATTGTGCAAATCAGCCAAGCCTTTCATCACTCCGTTAAAGGCAAAATGCTTGTCGATGGTGATAATATCATTTGCCTTCAGGCCAATGCCGGGGCGGTTGCTGTGATAGAGATCATCGCCAAAGGGCACAAGTGTATTCAGGCCGTCGTTTCCACCCGAAAGCTGGATCACCACAAGGATGCGGCCGTTGGTATTTCCGGCAAGCAGTTTACGCTGCACATCGGCTTCGGCTGCCGCTTTGAGGAAATTGGGCAACAGCAGCGAGGCAGATGCCAGTCCGCTCAATCGCAAAAAGTCTTTTCTTGAGTACGTTCCCATGGCCTTAAATGAGTTGATATTCGGGCAGCTTCATTACGGCTGCTATGGTGGTGATAATGCGTCGTTCGGGCGTTGAGTTGTCCACTTCGGCTTCAATGGCCTTGCGGTCAATACGCATCTGCGGCGATTGAATGAAGTAAGCAATTACATCGTTGGTAAGGTCTTTCGAAGGCTTGAAAAACTGTACCAGTTCACTCCAGTCTGATTTAATATTGATACGTTTTTCCTCGCGGCTTTTTCCGTCGTTCTTTTCTTCAAACGCCGGTTTGCGTTTTATTTTCACGGTACCCTGTTGCACAATTGCAGTGGGCAGATGCACGCGGTAAAGCAGCGAGAGACTGTCGATCCAGTTCCGGCCGCCTTTCCATCCGGCCACGTTAGGCGGGAAGAACAGCGTTTGTCCAAGAATATCCTGCAAGGCCAGTACCTGTTTATCTTCAGTATCGAGTTTAAGCAAACGTTTGTAGCGTACTATTAATTCAGTGGGCGATGAAACGATACAGCCAATATTGCGCTGCGCATAAAACCAGTCGGCAAGCAGCATATACTTCACCGTGGCCGAAATATCATAGCCGGAATTGTAAAATACCTTAGCCAGTTCGGCCACGTGATCTTCATTTATGGTTGCGTTTACGAAAAGGCGATACATTTTCCGGCACACATAGGTGGCGGTTTGCTTTCGTTCGAGCAGCATTTCCAGCACATCTTCGCCGCTGAAACGACCTGTTTTGCCGAAAATCGTTTTTTCGCCCTCGTCGTGATCTTCGGGCTTGAACTCATATTCGCCTTTCATGTTTACGGTCCATCCCGTAAACGCGCGTGCAGCCTCTTTAATATCAAACTCGGTATAACCCTGTCCTTCGCCAAGTGTGAAAAGCTCCATTACTTCTCGGGCGAAGTTTTCATTTGGTGCTTTTTTCTTGTTCTGCTGATTATTGAGATAAATAATCATGGAAGGATCTTTCGCCACCGCGTGAAGCATGGTGCGGAAATTACCCAGCGCATGATCACGAAGCATATTGTGCTGCACCTGCATAAGCCAGGCAAATGCAGTGCCGGTGGCAAAATGATTGTGCCAGAAAAGAAGCATTTTTTCGCGCAGTACTGCCCGTGCCACAGCCATCCTGTCGAGCCAGGCCAGATTCAGTTTTTCAGTATCTTCCTTCGATTTAAGCACCATAAGCAGGGCTTTGAGGGTGGACACTTCGCCATTGTCTTTAGTGTCGGGGCGCGGAATGTAAAGAATGGGCTGGTTGATGGTGGCATCCTGAAAAAGCATATCCACCGCTTCTTCACGAGTTTTCCCTTCAAACCTTACAAGATCAGAAGGTCGGACGCCAAAACCGGCACGCAGCATCAGATGCTGTAGTTCCTGTCTGCTCAGTGCTTTTCCTTTCATTGTGGTGTGTATTTTGGTTGAAGATAATCCGGATTTCCTATACCATGCAATGGCAATTCCTGTGCCGGATAAATTTTTATACGCTTGTAACTTTTACCCCTGACCAAGCGTCGAAGCATAATTTGTTTGATGTAAATCAAACGCCTGTATTATATATCCAGTATGTGGGCGGCTGCACACCTGCATAAAAAAAGCGAACCGGTGTTGTTCCGGTCCGCTTCTAAGTAACTGTTAGTATTTTTTATTTAGCGCAGCATAAAGTCCCATTTCTGGCTGAACTTCCTTTGCTCGGCTTTTACAGCATCCATCGTTTTCTGCGACTGGCTGTCGTAGTTCTGAATATCGGTTTCAAGTGAAGCCAGCTCCTCCTCTGTGGGTTCGGCGCCGCTGGCAAATTTAGCCGTAGTGGCTACAATCCGTTTCACTTCCGCGTCGCATAATTTGCTCATGTTTTCAAAATGTGCAATCGCAGCGTTGTAGTAGCCGGGATCTTTTTCATCAATCGGCTTCATCTGTTTGGTTTCGGCGAGGGCATTTTTAATTGCAGCCGAAAATTTACCATAAACAGCATTGAGCGTATCAAGGTTATGCCCGTCGAGCTGATCAGCCATCTGATCGGAAAGGTCATTTACCTTATCGCTCAGATCAACTAGTTTGTCATTAAAAGCGATAGCATCTTTTTGGGTGGGGCCGCAGGAGGTAATGAGCAGTGCAAACACTGCTGTAATGGCAAGGAAATAGTGTTTCATGTAGTCTGGTTTTGTTCAATTATACACATTTTTCAGACTTTCAAAGCTGGTTTATTGAACAAAAACCGGCTAAAACCGGCGTATTAGGTGATTTTGGTCACTTTTAAACTCATGCAGCTAAGTTAATTTTGCATCCGAAAGCCCGCTATCTATGAAACAAGGCCCACTTTACAGCATTTTTGCGTCGAAATGCCCGAAATGCAATCTTGGTGATTTGTATGTGGATAATAATCCCTTCCACCTCCGCCAGTTAGGTGAAATGCGTAAAAGCTGCTCCTGCTGCAATCAGCCCTATGAGCCGGAAACCGGTTTTTATTATGGCGCCATGTATGTGAGTTATGGTGTTTCTATTATTCTGATGTTTATTCCGGCCGCAGTGCTTTACTTCGGATTTAACGCCGCTTTTCCGCTGCTTTTAGGTACTGTGTTAGGTATTTATATCCTCTCTTTCCCGCTGGTTTTCCGCTGGTCGCGCAATATCTGGCTGAATATTTTTGTGCGTTTCGACCCTGAGCTTCGGCAAAAACTCCGTAATCAGCCTGTCTGATTCATTTTCAGGTGTTACTTTTCCTCATGCCGGTATTTATGCTCAAAAGCATAGCTACAGTTGGCACTGCTTTTGATCGGGTGAATGAAATTCACCATATTTGTTCATCATGTTTGGAAAACGTACCACACTTGCCGCAGGCATTCTAATGCTTAGTCTTGCCTTCCTGCCATCCTGTGCGCCGGAAGAAACACCCGACCCTGCCGATGAGCGGGATAAATTTGTGGACGGCTGGAATGTGGCCGAAAACAGCTCACAGGCTGGCACCAGCAACTACGTGGTGCTCATCAGCAAATCAACCACGAACTCCTCGGAAGTGCTGCTGGAGAATTTTTACGATCTCGGCAACCAGCACAAAGCTCGCATGAGCGTGAGCGGAAATACCCTCACCATACCGCAGCAAACCCTTAACGGAAACCAGCTCAGCGGTTCGGGCACACTTTCCGGTAACAATACATTTACACTCACCTACACAGTAAACAACGGAACTACCATTGACAATTGTACGGCCACCTGTACACGTCAATAACTCCAATCCCTCCATACTTAACCAAACGCTACCTGATGTTTAAAAAAATTTCAGCACTATTCATTGGCATCCTGCTGTTTACAGGCCTGTCGGCTCAATATGCGGCAGCTGATGCAAAAAAAATCGAGAAGTCGAAAGAATATTTCAAAAAAGGGAAATACGATAAAGCAGTCACTACGCTGGCTAAAGTGCAGGCTAATCCCAGCTATCTCTATGATAATTCCATCTGGGATCTGCGTGTACTTTATGAGTACATCCGCTATAAAGTGCAATACAATACCGACATGCAGGAGCTGATCCGCAAAGCGAACAGCCCGAAAACCTATACGGTAAACGTGGATAAACTCAAGTTTGTACAGTACAATATTGAGATGATTGCACAATGCAAACTGGCTACCCTGCTTTGCGAAAAACAAGGTCTTGCATCCACTATCCTGTTCGACGAACTGGTGGCCACAAAAGTGGATACGGCTGTTTCCGATGATGCCCGCTCGGCCTACCGGCAAGGGGATGAAGAATACAGTCAGGAAAACTGGAGTGCAGCCATTAAGCAATATCAAAAAGCCCTGCGCGAAGACAGCACTTACTACAATGCCACAGTAAGTATTGCCATGGCCTACGAGAAAATGGAGGAGTGGGAAAAAGCGGCCAATTGGTACGAAAAATCAAAACGGATGCAGCCCACCCGCACAAAACCTTACTCCGGTCTTATCGAAGCCTACTCGAAACTGAAGCGGTGGGATGATGCCTATAATGCCTGCGTGGAAGGTATCATCAATTATCCCGACAACGATTATTTCGAGTCGCTGGGTGAAATCTGCGAGAAGCAAGGCAAGAGTTTCAACCGCCACTGGATGTCGCGCACCTACCTGCCCAACCGCATGAACACCAATCAGGAAGCTGCCAGCAAAGAGCCCTGGTCGTTTTACCGCACCGCAAAAGATAAAATTGTGGACAATTGCAACGACGACGGTGTAATCAATAAATCAACAGAGCTTACCAACCAGAAATACATGGAAGTGTATAGCTGGGAATATATGCTCAAGAAAGATGATTCTGACGAAAAAGAGTTTGGCTTTGCCCGTAAAATGGAGAAAGAAGGTTACCTCGACTGCTATGTATTTGTGAGCATGTATCACGTAAACTTCCGCGAGCAGTATCAGGATTTTTCGAAGAATAATGCTGATCGTATCCGTACGTATATAAATACGCAGTTAGTAAAGTAATTAAATATTCTTATATAACAACGGCTGTCATTTTGCAATGACAGCCGTTGTTATTTTATCGCGAAGCAGATTTTATGAACGAATTACTGCGCCCAGTTTTTCCGTAAAGGCTTTGGTCAGTTTTTCCATTACCTTTTCAATTTGCTTATCGGTAAGCGTAGCGTTTTCATCTTGCAGGATGAAGCTGAGCGCATATGATTTTTTGTCGCTGCCTAATTTTTCACCTTCATACACATCAAACAGGTTTACGCTGCGCAGTAATTGTTTTTCGGTTTGCAGGGCAAGCTGTTCGAGATCGCGGTAGTTTACCTGTTTGCTGATTACGAGTGCAAGATCACGGCGCACGGCGGGGAACTTGGGCACTTCGGTGAAGCGTATGGCGGGAGTTTTAGCTATAGTTTGCAGCAGTGCATTCCAGTTGAATGCGGCGTAAAACACTTCGCCTGATGTTTCGGTGCTTTTCAGATGCGCGGTGCGCACACGTCCGTAGCGCACCACTTCAGTTTTGCGGTTGAGCAGTACAACGCCTTCGGCCAGCAGGGTGTCGTTTTGCAGTGCTTCGGCTTTTAGCTCCTGTACGCCTGTGCGTGCGAGAATTTGATCAACAGCAGTTTTAAGGTCGCTGAAAGTTACATTGCCTTTGGTGTGGTTCCAGCTTTCGGTGTGGCGGCCTCCGGTGAGCCAAAGCCCAAGCTGAAATTCCTCGTGATAAGGCAAACGACCGGGGCCTGCCGTTTCGGTCAAACGACTGTACACTGAACCAAATTCGAACAGGCGTAAATCAGCTGCTTTGCGGTTCTGGTTGTAGGTAATGGTTTCGAGTCCGCCAAAGAGCAGTGTACGGCGCAGAATACCGAGATCACTGCTGAGGGGATTGAGCAGCGCCACATTACCAGCCGCCATACCTTCTATACCATCGGTGTAGGCGGCGCGGGTGAGTGAGTTATTGAGCATTTCGATAAATCCGGCAGCCACCAGCATTTCGCTGATTCGTTCGCGCAGTTGTTCGCCGTCGGGCTTTTTGCTCCACGAGAGTGAGCTTTTCACCTGTTCGGGAAAGTCGATGTTGTTATAGCCGTAAATGCGCAGAACTTCTTCTACCACATCGGCTTCGCGTGTAACATCTACTTTAAACGGCGGCACGGCCAGCAGCAGCGTATCGTTGCCGGTGCTTTCAATTTCCATACCCAGCGCCTCAATGATACGCTTGATGGTGTTCCGGTCGATGGATTTGCCAATAAGTGTATCGCAACGGTTGTAGGTAAATGCAATTTCTACCGGCTGCACGGGTTGCGGATAGATATCAACCGGAGCAGTAATTACTTCGGCGCCTGCAAGCTCCTGAAGCAGCCACACGGCACGTTCAAGCGCACGAATCACCATATCGGGGTCAGTCCCGCGTTCGAAGCGGAACGACGAATCGGTTTTCAGGCCGAGGCGCTTGGCGGTTTTGCGCACATGCACCGCATCGAAGTAAGCACTTTCGAGAAAAATTTCGGTGGTAGCTTCGGTCACACCCGAGTGCAAACCGCCGAATACACCGGCAATGCACATGGGCGCAGCGGCATCGCAAATCATCAGATCCTGCTCATGCAGTTTACGTTCGTTACCATCAAGTGTAACAAATGTTTCGCCGGCAGCAGCTTTGCGTACCACAATGCCTTTGCCAGCAATTTGTGCAGCATCAAACGCATGCAGGGGCTGACCAAGTTCGTGCAGCACGTAGTTGGTAATGTCCACCACGTTGTTGATGGGTCGCAGACCAATGGCGCGTAAACGCTGCTGCATCCATTCGGGCGAAGGCTTTACGGTAATGTTTGTGAGATGAATGCCGGCATAGCGTGCGCAGGCTTCAGGGTTGGCTACTTGAACAGTAACCGGCGATGCGGGCAGTTCATCGGTAAACGAAAACACTTCGGGAAAACGCAGCGCAGCCGGTTCGGCAAGCGGATTATTGCGCAACTCCTGCGCCAGAAAAACGGCGTTGAGATCACGGGCCACACCGTAGTGCGAAGCCGCATCAGCGCGGTTGGGCGTAAGACCGATTTCGAAAACTTCTTCGGTTTCCAAGCCAAAATACTCAGCCGCTGGCGTTCCGGGCACCGCCGAAGCATCCAGCACCATAATACCGGCATGCGACTGGCCGAGACCAATTTCATCTTCGGCGCAGATCATGCCTTCGGAAAGCTCGCCGCGTATTTTAGATTTTTTTATTTCAAAAGGTTCGCCGCTTACGGGATGCACTGTAGTACCAACCACAGCCACAATTACCTTTTGGCCGGCGGCCACGTTAGGCGCACCACACACAATGGAAAGAAGCTGCTCAGCCCCCACATTTACGGAAGTGAGCGAAAGTTTATCGGCATTGGGATGTTTCGCACAGCTGATTACTTCACCCACTACTAAACCGCGCAGGCCGCCGGGGATACGCTCAAAGGGCTCCACGCTTTCTACTTCAAGACCGCAACCGGTGAGTAAAACAGAAAGTTCCTGAGCAGTACGGTTCGTTTCGGTTTCGGGCAGATAGTCCCGAAGCCAGGTATAGGCTATTTTCATGATCTAATTTAGAGCCTCAAAAGTAGGAATTTGTAGGGTTTCACGGGAAACTGTACCTTGTAATCTTCAAAATATTATTCAAATGATACGCCTGTTTACTTTTCGTCTCCCCTTCTTTTACCTTCTTCTCCTTGTTACGTTTGTTCAATCCTGCAGCATTCAGAAACGTCGTTACCGTGATGGATTTTATATTGAGCGCCATTCACTTATTCGCGAACATAATCGCACCGTTTCAGCTAAAAATGCCGATTCGCTGGACGACGCTTCGCCTGTTAAGCCAACCAGTCACACAGAAAACACATCCGAAACAGCATCACCCGAAACACCTGCAAATTCTACCACATACAATCAGGTATCAATACGTGAATCAGCGCACGTGCCCGATACATTTATTGTAGAGGAAGAGCAGGGAAATGAATTAAGTCCCAAACAACGCATCAAACACCTGCTTAAATACAATAAAGATCCCGAAGGCTTACCCATTGTGCCTCCGCTTGAAACAGCAAATACATTTATGATAATCGGCTTGGCTACTTTGGTACTGAGCGGCATAGGCCCTTTTTTCGCATTTATTTCACTTATTCTGCTGTGGGTTGCCTATGCCCGGCTCCGCAATGCACCCGAAGGCACCTACAGCCCTGACAATTACCTGTTAGTCCGGCGTACATTCTGGATTTCCTTTGCCTGTATGATGCTGCCTGTTTTGCTATTTGGAATTATCCTCCTCTTAATATTTCTGTAAACACAACCCACACACTTATCAGCGCACCTGCCATACTGAGTATATTTGTGCATGTCAATGACAGTTTACCCTCACCAGCGACTGCACCGGTTTACGGCCTGGATTGTATTTCTGATTGCTTTTATTGTTTACGCACGCACGGTAGAAGACACAGCCAGTTTCTGGGATTGCGGTGAATACATTGCCTGTGCATGGGGCATTGAAGTGGGGCATCCGCCCGGAGCGCCGCTGTTTCTGCTACTTGGACGCCTTGCGGGTTTGCTTTCATTCGGCAATACCGGGCATGTGGCATTACTCATCAATCTGCTTTCGGCGCTGGCCAGTGCATTTACTATATTCTTTTTGTATCTGAGCATTGCAGCACTTGCCCGCAAAGCGGCCGGTAAACGCGCAGACCGTTATCAAACTCCGCTGCTACAATACCTGCCGCTGCTGGCGGGCGCAATTGGGGCACTCTCGTTTGCATTTACCGATACGTTCTGGTTCTCGGCAGTGGAGGGTGAAGTGTATGCGCTTTCGTCGCTGTTTACGGCTATTGTGGTGTGGGGCATGCTGCGCTGGGAAGCAGTGGCCGGCGAACCCGGCGCTGATCGCTGGTTGGTGTTTATTGCTTACATGATCGGCCTTTCGGTTGGCGTGCATCTGCTTAACCTGCTTTGTATTCCGGCGCTGGTATTTATCTGGTATTTCAGAACCTACACCCATGTTACACGACTTGGTCTGCTGCTGGCGGGAAGTGCCTCACTGCTGCTGCTGGGGGGGATTCAGAATGTGCTGATTCCGGGTGTGGTGAACTTGTGCGGAAAAACAGAATTGTTTTTTGTGAATGAGCTGAACTTACCGTTCAACAGTGGCACCATTTTTTATTTTGCACTGCTTACTGTTTTGCTTGCAGGTGGCATCCTTTTTACACAGCTGCGCAGATACAGGGTGCTTAACACTTCGTTGCTTGCACTTACTACGCTGCTCATCGGCTATTCGAGTTTCTTTATTCTCATTATCCGCGCGCAGGCTTCACCGCCAATTAACGAAGGCAACACCTCCAATGCCGTAAGCCTGCTTTCGTACCTCAACCGCGAGCAATACGGCGACTGGCCGCTGCTTTACGGACGCACCTACGCCACTCCGCTTGATGCGGAAAAGCCGTGGGTTGACGCAAATCCTGTTTATGCGCGCGATGAACGCACAGGGAAATATATCATCAGTTTCAGCGGAAAAGCAGCGGTAGCCAACTACGACGACCGCGCCAGCATGTTTTTCCCGCGTATGTGGAGCTCCGGACACGCCCAGGCGTACAAAAGTTTTACGGGTGAACCTGCAGACAGTGCAGATGTAAGTTTAACCGGCAATGGCGGCGAGTATGTGAAAATTCCGTCTCAGGGACAAAACATGAAATACTTCTGGGGACAGCAGATTGGCTGGATGTACACGCGCTATTTCATGTGGAATTTTGTGGGCCGACAAAACGACCACGCCAGCAGTGGTAATGATGCCGAAGGCAATGTGCGCTGGAGTATGCGCAAAGATGACGTGCGCAAAGGCCAACACTTTATGCCGCAGGCGCAGCGAAATAACAAAGCGTCAAATTTCTATTTCTACATTCCGCTGCTGCTGGGCTTGCTGGGTATTGTTTGGCATTTCAAAGTTTCCTCCCGCGATGGATTTATCACACTGCTGCTGTTTTTGTTTACCGGACTTGCCATTGCAGTTTATCTGAACATGACGCCGTGGCAGCCGCGCGAACGTGACTATGCGTTTGTGGGTTCTTTTTATGCCTGGGCATTCTGGATCGGGCTTGGTGTGTTTCCGTTGTTCGAATGGATACACACAATGCTGAAAAAAATTCCGGCTGCATTAAGCGTTACATTAGTTGTATCGATGCTTTCGCCGGTAATTTTGCTGCAACAGAATTACGACGATCATAACCGATCGGGACGCACCGCAGCGCGCGATTTTGCCATCAACCTGCTCGAATCGTGCGCTGAGAATGCGATATTAATTACGTATGCCGACAACGACACATTTACGCTCTGGTTTGCGCAGGAAGTGCTTGGCATACGACGCGATGTGCGGGTAGTGTGCCTCTCGCTGCTGCAAAACGACTGGTACATCGACCAGATGAAACGCCGGCAATATACTTCGGCGCCGCTGCCTATCAGCATGCAGCACCACCACTACAAACAAGGCAAGCGCGATTACGTAAATATTGATCCGCGCACCATACTTCCCATGCGGGCCGACAGCATTATTGCCTACGCCACCAGCACACGTAAAGGCGAATTTCGCATTGACAGTTACGGCGACACAAGCAGCATCATTCCGGCTCAGGCGGCCTACCTGCCTGTAAACAAAACTGCGTATGCAAAGCAGGCCGGCCTCAGCACATCAGAAATGCAGGCGGCACACGATACTATTGTGTGGTCATTCTCAAACAGCTACATGATGAAAGACCAGCTTGTGGTGCTTGACATTCTTGCGCATCACAACTGGGAGCGGCCGGTGTACTTTGCACCCGGCATGCCCGGTTCGGCCTACAGCGGATTGAACGACTATCTGCAAGCCGAAGGGCTGGCGTGGCGCCTCACTCCTTTCTTTCATCCCGACGCCGACCGCAACCTGACGACTGATCCGGCCTGTGCCACTTCAAAAACATTTACACTGTTTCAACAGAAGTTTGGCTGGGGCGGTTTGAAAAACGAACGCGTGTATGCCGACGAAACCGTGGAACGCATGTTTTGCTCTCCCATGCGCAGCATGTGTGCCGTGGCTGCCGAGGTGCTGATGCGTGAAAACAAACCGGAACAGGCCGCTCAACTTATTGCACAATGCATAGAAGAAATTCCGCACACACAAACCCCGCCCGATGAATACTGGACTGCCCTTACTGCTGTGGCGTTTGCAAGCGGCAACGATGCGCTGGCTGAAAAAATGACACGTATTTCGCTCACGCACGCCGTAGAAAGTTTGCGCTGGTATTCGTTTATGCACATCCCGCCTTATGATCGTTATGAGCAGCAGGCTACGTTGCAGAAATTATACGAGCTTGCGCTGCTTGCGGGCAACGAAAAACTGGCCGATGAAATTTACACTACGGCTGCGCCGTATGTGGAGCTTGGGTTACCGCAGGAGATGACGCCGGGAGTAGATAGTTTGCGGGATAAGGATAGTTTGGATTCGTTGAGGTAGTTTTTTTTGTGTGTGTTTGGGGTAGGATGTTTTTTTTGGGGGGGGCGACGGATTATGTTGGCGGCTGTATTGTGGAGTTTTTACTATAGCGCTGTACTTTGGTGCTGTACTTTGGCGGTGTACTATGGCACTGTACTATGGCGCTGTACTATGGCGCTGTACTATGGCGCGGTACTATGGCGCTGTACTATGGCGCTGTACTATGGCACTGTACTATGGCGCTGTACTATGGCACTGTACTATGGCGCGAGCATCGCGCCATTACGGGGATCTGCTGTGGTGCGAGCATCGCGCCAGGAGTGGGGCTTGCGGGATATTTCCTCAGGAGATTTTGCTCCAGTTTACGGAGTCGTTGTGCTCGCGGTTGAGTTCATCGCGAAGGGGATGATTGGCGGGTGAAGCAAGCTGCGGGTCGGCTTCGAGAATTTCGGAGGCTGCTATGCGGGCATGCTGGAGGATGGGGCCGTCTTTGGTTAAGTCGGCGAGACGCAGGCCGAGTGTGCCGCTCTGGCGGGTGCCTTCAAGATCACCGGGGCCGCGAAGCTGAAGGTCCACTTCGGCAATTTCGAAACCATCGTTGGTGCGCACCATCGTGTCCATGCGTAGTTTCGATTCTTTGCCCAGCTTGGGGCCGCTCATGAGTATGCACCACGATTGCTCTGCACCACGGCCCACACGGCCACGCAACTGATGCAGCTGCGAAAGGCCAAAACGCTCGGCACTTTCAATCACCATCACCGACGCGTTGGGCACATTTACGCCTACTTCAATTACCGTAGTGGCCACCATGATCTGCGTTTCGCCACGCACAAAACGCTGCATCTCGAAATCCTTGTCGGCCGGTTTCATTTTTCCATGCACAATGCTTACGCGGAATTCGGGCAGCGGAAATGCGCGCGAAATGCTTTCGTAGCCATCCATCAGGTCTTTATAGTCCATCTTTTCCGACTCCTGAATGAGCGGATAAACTACATAAATCTGACGGCCTTTGGCTATTTCCTCGCGCATAAATCCAAACAACCGTTCGCGTGCCGAGTCGTAAAAATGCAGTGTGCGAATGGGTTTTCGGCCTGCAGGCAATTCGTCGATTACTGATGTATCAAGATCGCCGTAGAGTGTCATGGCCAGCGTACGCGGAATAGGCGTGGCTGTCATAACCAGAATATGCGGAGGGTGCACATTTTTACGCCAGAGTTTGGAACGCTGCTCCACCCCAAAGCGATGCTGCTCGTCGATGACCACAAGGCCGAGGTTGGCAAACTGCACTTCGTCTTCAATGAGCGCATGCGTGCCTACGAGTATGTGCATTTCGCCGGCGCGCAGAGCGGCGTGTAACTGCCTTCGTGCGGCCGTTTTGGTGCTGCCGGTGAGCAAGCCTATCTGCACCGGCATATCGCCTGTAAGTTGTGTGAGTGTGAGAAAATGCTGCTGCGCGAGAATTTCAGTGGGAGCCATGAGGCAGGCCTGAAAGCCATTGTCGTTTGCGAGCAGCATACACATGAGCGCCACCACAGTTTTACCGCTGCCCACATCGCCCTGCAGCAAACGGTTCATCTGCTTACCGCTGCCCATATCGCCGCGTATTTCTCGTATTACACGTTTCTGCGCATTGGTAAGCGGAAACGGCAGGTGCTGTTCAAAAAACGTATTGAACATGTCGCCCACGCGGTTAAACACATGCCCCTGCACATTATCCTGCCGCAAATGCCGCACCCGCAGCAGCTTGATTTGGATGAAGAGAAATTCTTCAAACTTGATCCGCTTCTGCGCACGTTCGAGCTTTTTTAAATCAGTCGGAAAATGTATTTCACGCAGCGCCTCCTCGCGGCCGGGCAGCTTGTACTTTTCAAGCAGCGAAGCGGGCAGAATTTCAGGAATTTTACCCGCAATCTGAGGCACCAGTACTTTGAGCAGTTTCAAAATTCCTTTTGAATCCAGCCCTTTCATTTTAGTTTTCTCAGTTGACGAATACATGGGCTGCAGGGCACTTGCACGCTTCAGCAACTCTTCACTCACCTCTTCCACTTCGGGGTGCGCAATATTGATGCGGCCATTGTACACCGAAGGCTTTCCAAACACAATGTATTCTTTCCCCGGCTTGTACTTCCCGTCGAGCCACTTCAATCCCTGAAACCACACCAGTTCCACTGATCCATGTGCATCCGTAAGATGTGCCACCAACCGACGGCCCTGCTTCTGCCCCACAATTTCGGCATGCAGAATTTGACCGCGCAACTGCACGTAAGGCAAATCAGCATTAATCTCGTTGGTGCGGTAAAACCGTGTGCGGTCCACATAACGGTAAGGATACCAGCGCAGCAAATCGCCATAGCTGGCAATGCTGAGTTCTGATTTAAGCAGCTTGGCCCTTTCGGGTCCCACGCCTTTTAAATACTCAACCGGATTGTCGAGAAAACTGTTATCCACTGTTGCGAAAATACAAAGAGTTTCTGCAGTTGAGTTATCTTCATGGCGTGATACACATTGAATTAATCACGCACATACATGCACCTGCCGAAACCTGTTTCAACCTCTCGCGCAGTGTGGATGCACATCTTTCCTCGCTTTCCCACACGTCGGAAAAAGCCATTGCCGGCCGCACTTCAGGCCTGCTTAAACTAAACGATACTGTGACCTGGGAAGCTCGCCATTTCGGTTTTACACAGCACATGACCATTGCAATTACAGCTATGCAAGTGCCAAATTACTTTTGCGATGAACAGGTAAAAGGGCCTTTCAAATCACTGAAACATCATCACTACTTTGAAGCCGGCGGAACAGGCACAATCATGCGCGATGTATTTGAATGCGCAGCGCCGCTTGGTTTTGCGGGGAAAATTGCAGAATATCTCTTCCTGAAAAAATACATGACCCGACTCTTGCTCACCCGAAATGAAGAATTAAAAAAAATGGCAGAAGCAGTTGCAGAAAAGCCGGGAGAATAACAAAAAACAAAACAGGCTTCGGAAAATCCGAAGCCTGTTTTGTGTGATTATTGTAATGATTTATACGAGAATGGTCACCGGATTTTCGAGCATAGCTTTAAGCGACTGCAGGAAAGCCGAACCGCTTGCACCATCCACCACGCGGTGATCGCAGGAGAGAGTTACTTTCATTACTTTACCCGGAACAACCTGTCCGTTTTTCACCACAGGTGTATCTTTGATGCCACCTACTGCGAGGATGCACGCATCGGGCGGATTGATGATGGCGGTAAATTCTTCGATACCAAACATGCCGAGGTTGGAAATGGTAAAAGTATTTCCTTCCCAATCGGCAGGCTGAAGCTTTTTGTCTTTTGCTTTCTGCGCAGCGGTTTTCACTTCAGAAGCAATTTGCGAGAGTGATTTCTGATCGGCAAAACGCACCACAGGAACCAGCAGGCCATCTTCCACAGCCACAGCTACACCGATGTGTACGTGCTGGTTGTAGCGGATTTTATCGCCCAGCCAGGAGCTGTTTACTTTGGGATGCTTTCGCAACGAAGCCGCTACGGCGCGGATTACGATATCGTTGAACGACACTTTTACCGGCGACACGGCATTGATTGCCTCGCGGGCTTTGGTGGCCTCTTCCATGTCTATTTCCATGGTGAGGTAGAAGTGCGGCGCACTGAATTTGCTTTCGGCCAGACGGCGGGCAATGGTTTTGCGCATTTGCGACACAGGCTCTTCCGTGTAGCTTTCCTGTCCGGCCACAACCGGTGCAGCGAGGAATTGTGCGGCGGGCGGCACCATGGAAGGATGCCACTGTTCCACATCGCGTTTTACCACGCGGCCGTAATCGCCCGAGCCTTTTACCTGCTGGAGGTCGATGCCTTTTTCGGCAGCCATTTTCTTGGCCAGCGGCGAAGCTTTCACGCGGGCATCACCATTTTCAGAAGCGGCAGCAACTGCCACCTGAACCACGGGAGCCGCAGTAACGGGAGCCGCTTTCACTTCGGCCACAGGCTGCGGTGCTTCGGCCTTGGGAGCTTCGGCTTTAGGTGCCTCTGCTTTGGGCGCTGCGGGAGCAGCGGTAAGCAAGGCCGAAATATCTTCGCCCGGAGCACCGATAATAGCCAAAATGGCATCAACCGGAGCACCCTGCCCTTTTTCCACACCAATGTGCAAGAGCGTGCCATTGTAAAACGACTCGAACTCCATAGTGGCCTTGTCGGTTTCAATTTCGGCCAGCAAATCGCCGCGTTTCACGGTATCTCCTACTTTCTTGTTCCACGACGCTACCACACCATCGGTCATGGTATCGCTGAGTTTGGGCATTCGAACTACTTCTGCCATTTGGTATTATGCTTGAGTGCGTTGTATTCGGGTAATTTGTAGATGATTGTGTGAACGCGGAAGATTAATCCATGATATAGGGATAATCGGCCTGCATGTACACGTCTTTGTAAAGTTCTTCCACGGCCGGGAAATCCGACTCTTCGGCAAACTTCACTGATTCGTTTACAATGGCTTCCACTTTGGCTTCCATGTCTTCAATGCCTTTATCGTCGATCCAGCCATTTTCGCGGAGTGTGGTAATTACACGCTCAATCGGATCCTGGCGCTTGTACTCTTCCAGTTCTTCCTTTGTGCGGTACTTGGCGGGATCAGACATGGAATGACCACGGTAACGGTATGTTTTCATTTCGAGCAGCACGGGGCCTTTTCCGGCGCGGCAATGCTCGGCTGCTTTGGCAATGGCTTCGTGTACGGCTTCGCAGCTCATGCCGTCAACCGCCCACGAAGGCATGTCGTATGATTCGCCGAGGGTGTAAAGGTCGGTAACGTTGCTGGTACGCTCAACCGACGTACCCATGGCGTAGTTGTTGTTTTCGATAATGAAGATTACGGGAATCTTCCACAACATGGCCATGTTAAACGCTTCATGCAGCGCGCCCTGACGCACGGCTCCGTCGCCCATGTAGGTGAGCGTAACGCGGCCGTTATTGTTGTACATATCGGCAAAGGCAATGCCCGCGCCGAGGGGAATTTGTCCGCCTACAATGCCATGTCCGCCGTAGAAATTGAATTCTTTGGAGAACAGGTGCATGGAGCCGCCTTTGCCTTTTGAGCAGCCGGTAATTTTACCGTAAAGCTCTGCGAGGATGTATTTGGGATGCAGGCCGCGGCCGATGGGGTGCGCATGATCGCGGTAAGCCGTAATCATGCGGTCGTCTTTGGTAATGGCCGATTCGGCACCGGCTACCAGTGCTTCCTGCCCAATGTAAAGGTGGCAGAAGCCGCGGATTTTCTGCTGGATATAAAGTTCACCGCATTTTTCTTCAAACCGGCGCATAAGCAGCATCGATTCGTACCAGGTGAGGTAAGTTGCTTTGTCAAATTGGGCAGCTCCGGCCGCTTGTTTCTTTGTTTTGGTCGCCATCAGTAGCGCTGTTTTAGTACAAGGTTGACAAAGATAACGGAAAATGGCATTTGGCAGAATGGTGGCTGCCGGGCGGCATTAAAAAGCAGTGAAGCGAGGGTTAGCGGTCTTTGCGCAGTTCGCCGGCCTCAAACATGAGCGGGAGCAGGTCGCGGATGCTGTTAACCACGTGTACAGCGCCTTGCTGCCCGGCCAGAATAACGCGGATGGGCTGATTCCAGCGGGTTTCGTACTCGGCCATGGCCTGCCTGCAGGCGCCGCAGGGCGACATGGGCTTGTTTACCTCAAACTGGCTTGAGCGGCAGCTCACGGCAATGGTGGTCACAGGCTCGTCGGGGTGAAGCGCCCCCGCCGAGAAAATGGCCACGCGCTCGGCACAGAGGCCGGATGGATAAGCCACATTTTCCTGATTGTTCCCGGTAACAATTTCGCCATTGGCCAGACGCAACGCCGCGCCTACGTAAAACTGCGAGTATGGCGCCCAGGCATCTTTTGAAATGGCCCGTGCAGCATTGAGCAGTTCAAGGTCGGCGGCCGGAAGCTCGGCATCAGAAGCGTATTCGGTAACGGTAGTGGTTACCTGAAAGGTGCGCATAGGCGTTGTATTTACTGGTAAAGATAGAGAAAGAAAGCTACTTCATTTTCAGAAGCCGAAGCGGATTCTGACGATTATGCATAACTGCATGTACGACTATTGAAGCATGAATCACTTTGTAAACAATTATACATGGAAATACAGGAAGATGTGCAACCCTGAATCTTTTGAACTTGTATTGATAAAGAAGACGGAAACTGCTTTACATACTCCAGCTGGTTTGTGAATTCGATAATAAATCGTTCTCCAAGCCCAGGTTGTTGTGTTTCATAATATTCGGCAAATAACTGAAAATCAATTTCGGCCGACTCCAGTAGAATAACTTTAGTGACTTTTTTTGAACGCATGGATGGGTTTTCAAAATACAGGTCACGATTATTCAAAAAAAGAAAAACGGCTAACGACTCCTTCTGATGTATTTCAATACCCGTTCATTTACAACTTCAAGCGTATCAGATGGCATGTTACCTTTCAGATACTCCCCCTCACGTCTCTCAAGTTCGTTTTCTTCCTCTTTCGTAAAAAAACCGGCACCCGCTTTTTTTACTTTAAGCCTGTCTTCAAGAATAACTTTAAGTACAGTCAGGTACTCCTCATCAACCTGATGAACATACTGTGCAATTTGCGCTCTCAGTTGTGCAGAAGTCATAATGTGTGTATTTCCTATAAAGTTAACAAAAACCTTGATAATTCAATTACCAGACATGCACAGGCTACATTATATTTCCGGCCGGAAGCCCTGCATCAGAAGCGTATCCGGTAACGGTAGTGGTTACCTGAAAGGTGCGCATAGGCGTTGTATTTACTGGTAAAGATATATAAACAGCACCGAAACCGCTACCGTTATTCCTTCAGCAACTTACAGGTGTGAACATGCGGTTCGTTACGAAAACGAACAGATACAAAATACATTCCCTGTGCCAGACCTTCTATGTTCAGCTCATGCGCACCTGTGCGTACACTCAACACCACATTACCGAGCAGATCAAACACTTCAATCTGTTCTATTTCCTTTTCAGTCTGGATACGTACCTGTGACGCGGCCGGATTCGGCACCAGATTCAGCGGACCGAAGCCAGCTTCTGTTGATGAAACCGATAGCGGATCGTTGTTCTTTACCAGCCTCACAAAACGCACCTGAATATCGCTGTTGCCCCCGTTGTAAATCCTGAAATCCATGCCTCCGTTTTGTCTTCCGAAAAATCCGGCATCCGGAAAACTGAGTGTAACCGTTTTCCACGAATTATCATTCTGGTTTACAATTGGCTGCGACGGCTTGTATGGTTGTACTCCTGAATCATCATACTCCACCCACCAAGTGCCGCTGAAATTATCGAGATAGGTAATTTTCAGCTGCACATCATTTACTCCTCCTGAAATAAAACCTGAATCCACATCAAAATAAATATAATCCGACCCGTTTACCCTGTCGGTTCTAAGCGCTTCAAAGGCGTAGAAATTATAATAATCAAAAACTGTACTTGACGAAAGCTGATACACAGGAACTACCATACCATCGGGAGCCACCTCGCGCTGATACAACCATTTCTCCCAGTTTCTGAAAGGCAATGTAACCCTGTGCACCCAGAGCGGCGAATTGTAAACAGGATTTGGAGGTATGGCACTGAAAAAAGGATCATGCACCTGCCTCAATGCGACCCATACATCAGGCGAATTATGCACGTTTTTGTTCATTGTTTTGCGTGCATAGGCAAACAGGCTGGTATCGTAGGCCACAAGATTATCGCGCGAATTGAGCCAGTTTACACGAAGTTGCAACGCTTTGAGTGTACTCATTTTGATATGATAATATGAACATACTCCCCCCTGCAACATCAGCGGATCGCAAAAGCCTTCATTCTCAGTACCGATCCTGCGCAATGAATCTGAATGCAGCGGATGGCTTTCATTGATATACTGATAGCTGATGTTGTTGATTGCCTCAGACGGAGCGCCCCACGCAAACATATCTGAACTTGTATTGAAATATTCCTGCGCTCCTTCACGCACACTCATTCCTATAGACACTGCATAACTTGTAAGTATGTTGTTTCCTTGTGCGGTATCGTTTGCAGCAAAAAACCAGTTTGCATTTGTGCCATAAAGCGCCGGATTCTCAATTTTGCCAAACCCGGTGAACATCATTTTATGCGGATACCCGTTTGATGCATCCGCATAATCATCAAGGTGCTGCTGAAACCACACTATAAAATTTGCCGGGCTGATGGGTGCGTTGGCATTAATTTCGTCAACCATTTCGCCGAGATTCCATTCGTTGTACCGCCAGCCTCCGGGCACATACATGAACTTTACATTGGGGTTGGCAAGATA
Source organism: Bacteroidota bacterium (assembly GCA_020402865.1). Lineage (NCBI taxonomy): Bacteria > Pseudomonadati > Bacteroidota > Bacteroidota bacterium. Next base: position 230,574 of record JADBYT010000010.1, read on the forward strand.
GTTTCTCGCTTTGAATGCCAGCAGAAAACGCTTAAACTCTGCCGTGAAGTTGGTATCCCACATAGCATAAAAATTCGACGGACTTATTCCAAACAAGTCATAATACGTTGCAGTATTTGTGCCGCCATCGTTATGCATGATAGGAATATTGGGATGCTTGGCACGAAGCCACAGAGGGCAGTGCATGGTATCTGATGCCCAGATGCGTATAAAAACCGGCACATTCAACGTCATTACAGTATCAAGCAGCGTCCAGTCATACACACTGTCGGCCGGATTGAGCATACGCCACGTAAGCAACACAGAATACGCATCAGGCACACTGGGTACATCGTACAATCCGGCATTGTCAGACTTTATCACCCAGGCCGGAAGTGACCAGTCGTCTTCTGTTCTGACCTGATTGAGCGGATTATTTGAAACCTGCGCATGAACAACAGTGCTCATGAAAAACAGTCCGATGTTTAAATACAAAAACTGAATTGCCTTCATAGATTAATTTGTATTACCAGCTGAACATATCGGTATTGATCAGTTTGAAATTACTATAAATCTGCGGTATGCGTTACATTAAGAATCAGATTACTGCATATTACCCTCCCAAAATCAGTACTGCTGTTTTAGCAGCATCTTTTTTTGTGAAATCTGATTCAGGAAGCCCGCATTATCTGTAGTTGTATAAATCTCCGCACCCTGTTTCTGTAACTTATTCCAAATTATACTGCAGCTTCACCTTCTACCCTTGCAGCTATTCAGCAAGTATTCCGGAAATTCAACCCGGAGCAACCACACTGATCATTCAACCGGACAAAAATCTATATGCACTTCAATTTCCGGAATAGCCGAAAATGATTGGCTCAAACCCGCATCTCAACCTGTCTGACACTTTATTGATTTTTGCGGCAGCGCTGGCTCTGCGCATGAAAAAACAACCGCCAGCATTTACTTTATCCTCTGCAAATCAGCCAAAGAACAACCGGCAGCCAACTGATTGTGCACTGATTCCGGAAATTCAGTTTGCCAGATAATCCCTAAAAATTACCAGCTGCAAAAACGGCACATTTTACACCTTGCTAATGTTATCTTTACATTATGCAGCGAATGATTACAATATTACTCTTGATTAGCGGGATTAGCTTCTGTGCCCGTTTGCATGCCGCGCAAACAGAAGATTCGTGCCGGACAATAACTGTAAAGCGCCCGGAAACAGCGGCCCGCTTCAAGGGCGATATTGGCAACTACCTGAATACAAATACTGACAGTACACTGCTTCCCGGTAAAAACTGCATGGCCATTGTACAGCTTCAGCTCAATTGCTCAGGTACGGTGGTAAAAGTAATTTTTGATCGGAGCACACTGCCTCCGGCCCTTCAGCAACATATTTACGACCTTATTCTTCACAGTACCGCATGGAAGCCCGCTCAGCATGAAGGCTTGTATGTATGGACTGTTATCTCCCTCTCCATCCAGGCCAGCTCAACACAAATTACCGCCCGAACCATCTGATTTATGAAACAAATCTTACTTGGCTTGCTTTTCATGGCCAGCCTTCGCAGCACTGCTCAGACATCTGTGGCAGGAAACAATCTTTTTGATGAAACTTATGTACACGAAATCCGGCTTACCATGAATCAGCCGAATTTCTGGGATTCGTTAACCATGTATTACGACAGCTCGCTTGCCGGTGTATGGCCCAAAACCTACATGCTTGCTTCGGCTGTGATTGATGGCACAAATTACGACTCGGTAGGACTTCGACAGAAAGGGTTTTTCTCCAACTGGGGCGCCGGCACCAGCGTGAAAAAGCCACTCAAACTTTCAATGAATGAATATGTAAGAGGACAAAAGCATGACGGTGAGAAGAAAATAAATCTCCAGAACTGCTTCGAAGATCCGTCGATGATGCGCGATGCAATAAGCTACAAAATTATGCGCGATGCAGGTATTGTGGCGCCGCGTGCTTCTTATACCCGACTATATATTAATAACGTGTATTGGGGGTTGTATGTAATGGTGGAAGAAATGGATAAAACCTTTTTCGACCGCAACTACTCGTCGGACAATGGCAACCATTACGAATGCATTAACAATACCAACCTCGACTGGCAAGGCCCAAACTGGCAGGCTTATTCAGATGAATTTGAGCTCAAAACCAACACAGCCACACCCGATTATTCCGACTTTATCCGGTTTGTGAATGTGGTGAATAATTTCCCCAACCGCGACTCGCTGAATGCGGTGCTCGAAGCTGAAAACTATATGCGCGTGCTTGCGGCCGATGTATTGCTGCTTAACTGGGATTCATACTACAACCATGGCCGGAACTTCAATCTGTATAACGATCCCGACAACAATAAATTCAACTGGATTCCGTGGGATTACAACCTTGCCCTTTCAGACAGATCGCAAAGCCTTATCATCAGCTACAACAGCCCCTTCGACGAACCCAAACCGCTGGTGCTGGCCGTTATGAATGATGATACACTTCGTAAACATTACCTGCTGCATGCCTGCGACCTGCTGGAGACGGTGTTCAACACCACGTATCTCGGCCCCTGGATCGACTCGACCTATAACCGTATTCGTCCGGCAGTGCTTAACGATACCAACGCATTTTTTACCGTAGCAGAATTTGACCAGAATGTATATAATACCACCACGGTAACAATTAACGACCCGATCTGGGGGCCATATACACAAACATACCCTGGCGTACGTTCATTTATTGCCATGCGCACCACCCAGGTCCGGGTACAGTTGCAGCAGCAGGGGGTTTACTGTGATCCGCTTTCAGTACAAACACCCGAAGTGGCAGCCTTGCGCCTTTATCCAAACCCGGCTGGCGAACAGATTACGCTTGACTACTCGGCAGGCTTTGGGAATGATACGCGTATTGAGCTTTACAACAGCAACGGACAGTTCTGCGGCAACTGGCAGCCGGCAGCCGGCACCACACAAATGCAGATTTCCCTTCACGAACTTCCCGCCGGGCTTTATCTGCTAAAACTAAATGATGCCGAAGGAAACCAGTTTGTTTACCGACTAATTCACCAATAGTGCCGGTAATCAATATGTTAAATTTTCGGCCCCATAACGTTCCCAAATTATTATCTTGGCATAGAATTAGTAACCAACACACCTATGAAATTTACCCGTTTTGCCCTGCCTTTAGCCGGCGTGGCGCTGTTACTGCTTAACGCCTGCTCAAACGGCCCGGGCGCCGGAGGCAGAGCTACCATTATTGGTAAACTCAAAGCGCAGGATTATACAAATAATTGCACCACACTTAATGGCGAGTACTTTGCCGCTGACGAAGATGTGTATATTATTTATGGCGACGAAGCCAGTTACGGCGATCGTGTGCGTACCGGACCCGATGGTACATTCATGTTTCGCTACCTGCGAAAAGGCACATACAAAGTATATGCATACTCCGACGATTGCTCGGCACTTTCCGGCACACGGGCAGTAATTGCTACTGTTGAAGTGACAGACCGCAAACAGGAAGCCGACGCCGGAATCATTACCGTTATCCGATAAACCATGCGCCTGATCACATCCCTCTTACTTGCCTGTTTATTCACGCTGACCGCCACCGCTCAGTCGAAAAAGGACATTCGTCTTTACAAAATAAAAGGCGTAACTGAAACCACCATTATTTATGAAGGTGGAAAAGAAACAGCCAATTACCGCTCGGAAGTAAAAAAATTCGATAAAGATGGGAATACCATTGAGAATATTACCTACAACCGCGATGGATCGGTGCGCCGCAAAGAAGCTGCAAAATATGTGGGTAAGGATAAGGTAGAAGAATTGTCGCAGGATGTAAACATCCAAAAAAAGAACGACGACGATAACGAGGATGCCAAATACAAACACACCACCTCCAAGTACAATACAAACGGTGATAAAACCGAAGAGATCTGGTACAATGAAAAAGGTGCTGTACTAAAAAAAGAGCTTTACACCTATAATGCACGTGGCGACCGGCTTACCGAAACCACGTATGATGCGGCCGGGAAAGTAACCCGAAAGATTGTGTACACCTACGATGCAAAAGGATTGAAAACCGACAAGAAAGTATATGGCCCCGGCGATGTACTTCAGAAGCATGTAAAATACACTTATACGTATTAAGCGTATGCTCGATAAAGTACGTGATCTGCTCAATAGTTTTGAGACTATTACACTGGCCGAAATGGACAGCGTGAAGCTGATGGATCGTACCGATCAGAAATTCATTTTTCACATCAGCAGGCTGCCTGAGCTGCTTGAGAAAGTAAAAAACGATTACCGAAGCCTTGAAGTTTCGGGCACACGAATGAGCCGCTACGAAACACTCTACTTCGATACTCCGGAGTATAAACTGTTTACGCAGCATCACAACGGCAAAACCAACCGCTACAAAATACGTATGCGCCGATACGTGGAATCTGACCTTCAGTTTTTTGAAATCAAGCACAAGAACAACAAAGGCCGTACACTCAAAAACCGCGTAAAAACCGCCGCCGAACCGGGCCGCATTGACCCTAAAGCCAGTGGCCTGCTGCACGAAACAGCGGGCATGCAGCCCGGTGAACTTGAACCTAAACTCTGGGTTAACTACACCCGCATTACCCTCGTAAACCGATTTGCCGAAGAACGACTTACCATTGATCTTGATATGGAAGTGAAGGATGAAAACGGCAGCCGGAAATTTGACACGCTCGTAATTGTTGAAGCAAAACAATCAAAAGCTACTGATACCGCTTTTGTAAAGCTCCTTAAAGAACAGCGTATCAGACAGGGCGGCATGAGTAAATACTGCATTGCGGTTGCCGAACTGAACGAGAATATCCGTAAAAACAACTTCAAAGAAGGACTCATCACACTCAACAAAATAACCACCAATGACCCGAACGCTGCTTAACTGGCTCTTTCCTGTTCTGCTTCTCTTTGCTGCTTTCCCCGCACAATCATACGCCCAAACCACACCACCTGTTGGCGAAAATGGTTTGTTTCTGAGTGCCGACAGCACTACAGATAATGAGCAGGAAACAAAAGACTCTAAAGAGAAAAAGAAGAAAAAAGACAAAGAAGAAGAAGCCGCTTTTTTCAGCTTCGGACTGGATCGTTTCGACATTACCTTCTTCACCCGCATGCTGGTGAATATCCTTTCGATGTTTATTCTCATCCGGCTGATCTACTACCCGGTGTATAAAAAGCGCGACTACTTCTTCACGTTTTTTATGTTCAACATCACCATTTTCGTGATCACCTTCCTGCTCAACACCAAAACCAGTTTCTCTACCGGGGCTGCGTTTGGTTTGTTTGCCGTATTCTCGCTGCTGCGTTACCGCACCGAAGATATTTCGGCGCGAGACATGACTTACCTTTTTACCGTAATTGCGCTGGGCCTTATCAGTTCGGTAAACAAAGGCAATGTGCTGGAAATTATAATTGTAAACTCCTCTATTCTTCTTGCCGCTTTCCTGCTTGATGGCAACATATTGATGAAAACCGAATTTGTAAAAACGGTTCAGTATGAAAACATCGAACTCATCAAGCCCGACAATCACGTTGCACTAATTGAAGATCTGAAAAAGCGTACGGGTCTCAATATTCATAAAGTGAGCATTGGCCGCGTTGATTTTCTGCGTGATACCGCTGTGGTGAAAATCTATTACTACGAAAACAGGAATCAGGAAGTATGAGAAAGCCGATACTCCAAAAACACTTCTTCCTGCTGCTGGCCATTTGCGGCTTGGCTGTTATTCCTGCCGTTGCACAACATAACGACCTGCGCAGCTGGAACACCTTCAGTATTAACTACGACCTGACCAAAAAACTCACGCTCAATTTTGATCAGGAATTGCGCCTGCAGGACAACCTCACACGCATTAATCAGCTCTACACCAATATTGGCGCCACCTACAAACTCAACAAATATGTACGCGTAGCAGGTGTGTATCGTTTTATTGCCCGTTACAAGGAGGACAACACATTCGGTTTACGTAACCGCTTTTATGGCGATCTTATTGTAAAGCTCCGCCCCGGACGTTTCACCTACGTCTATCGCGCCCGCCTGCAATACGAATGGCGCGGAGCCGGCTACGGCAAAGAGTATGGCCGCGTACCTGAAATATACTGGCGCAACCTGTTCAAAGCCTCCTACAAAGTAAACGACATCGTTTCACCCTATCTCGCTACCGAAATCCGTTTCCAGCTTCAGAATCCGCGTATTCCTTATCACAACGGATTCGACCGATCCCGGTTTACAGGCGGCGTTGATTTACAGGTTACGAAAAACAGTACGTTTGGCGTGTATTACCTGCTTCAGAAAGAATGGAATGTAATTGATCCCGAAACACTGCATGTAATCGGGCTGGAATATTCGATTTCACTCGATTAGGCTTTCACAATCAACGCAACCGCATACGCATTCACTCCGTCTTCCCGCCCCACATAACCAAGCGTTTCGTTAGTAGTGGCTTTAATTGATACGCAGTCCTGCTCCACCCCAAGAATAGGTGCCAGCGTTTCCACCATGCGCGGAATGTGCGGATTGATTTTGGGGCGCTCCATGCTTAGCGTGGCGTCCACATTTCCCACTTTCCAGCCGCGTTCGTGCAGCAGCTTCACTACATCACGCAGCAGTAGTTTACTATCCGCGTTTTTGTAGTTGGGATCGGTGTTGGGGAAATGAAAACCGATGTCGCGAAGGGCGGCGGCGCCAAGCAGGGCATCGCAAATGGCGTGCAGCAGCACATCGGCATCCGAATGCCCGTCGGCACCTTTTTCATGGTCAATTTTTACACCACCCAGCCAAAGCTCGCGGCCTGCTTTTAGCTGATGTACATCAAAGCCAAATCCTACGCGTATATTGAGACTCATTCAGTAAAGATACTCCGAAACAGCCAAACTGGCTTTTCGTGCGCTTACCATTGCTCAAGTTAATTTCCTGAACTCACTTTCTTTTTCCCGGTCTTCAGTTCAATATTATCCAATAACAGATTGAGCGAAAATTGATAGGTGTTGCTGGGCCGTGTTTGATTTGAAACCGGCAGAATATATGCTGCATTTGCCTCAACAAACCGATACCTGAATCCTGCACCAAAAGAAATATATTGCCATTTAGCCCCTGCCGGACGGTAATGGAAATACCCCACACGTGCCGCCAAACGTTTGTTGTACCAATACTCAGCCCCTGCACCAATTGCAATCTCTCTCAACTCGCCCTTAAACCCATCAGGCGAATCGTTAAATGACCCGAAAATACTTTGAACCCACGAGCGATATGGGTCTTTCCCATCGGAAATTACAAAACTCCCCCCGGGCAAAGGGAGTGGCGACCCTGTTGAATCTATTGCATAAACCGGAGGCGACGGAACCAGTAACTTTTGTATATCCATAGCCAGCATAATAGTATGTTTATCACTTTTATGATCTGTTTTATAGCTTATGCCCGCCCGCAAATTGGCCGGACTTACTGCCGGATAAAAATTCGTATTCTCAAAAGCAACCGGCCCAAGATTACAAACCGAAAGACCTGCAGAAAAACGTGTTTTCCCAAAACTATGAATATGCTCCGGGCCTCTATACAATACACCGGCATCTATTCCAAATGAGTTATCCTTTTCATTGCCCGACAAAGGCAGCAAATAATTCCAACGGATAAGCCGCGCTGTTGCCCCAATAGCAACACGCTCACTGATTTTTCCTCCGGCTGACAACTCTGTAGCCGCTTCAATTGGGTTAAATGTACCGATGGGTAGCCCGGATATATTCATATACGTAAATTCTCCACCCGAAAAACGCCTGTGCGCAACACCAATCGTCAATACTGGTGCTAAACGCACAAAAGCCGAACCTGCCATAATATGCTGATCAGGGAAAATGCTTCTGTTTACCGGCAGAAATGTAAACTGGGCTCCTGCTTGTCCCTCAATAAAGGCAAGTTTAGCTGCATTCCAATAAGACGAAGCCGCATCTGCCGGTGTGGCTGTTCCTACCTGAGCCATTCCACCACCACGTGCATCAGGCGGTAAATTCAAAAACGGATTGGCTACCGGCCAATAAGAAAAAGTATTGAGGTCTTGACCATTTAACCGCCAGGCAATACTAGTAAATAACAGTATCAAAAAAGCGTAGTGCGCTGCTCTCATGTTTTTCCCGATTAGCTATTAAAATCAAACACTGAGACGTAAATTCCCTGTAAATATTATCTTCTTTTTTACTTTTCTAGACAAACAAATAATATGTTTCAAACAAATCAATAAAGTTGACCTGTCAGCGATCTGCACAGTCGCATTTAAACGTACAAAAGCCCGGATAACTTACCCGGGCTTTTGTGTGTGAATGCATGAAAAACCACTATTTATCGCTTCCGCCTTCCTGCGACTTGAATCCTTCAAAATCGAATGTGAGGGTGAAACGCAGTGTGTTCTGAAGCGGGCTGCGCTGGTTGTTGGTCGGAATCAGATAGGCAAAATCAAGTCCGAATACATTATAGTGAATGCCGGCACCAAGAGAAATATACTGACGGTTGCCTTTGGTAGGATGCTCGAAGAAATAACCGGTACGTACAGCAAACTGTTTATCATACCAGTATTCAAAACCGGCTGAGATATTGAACTCGCGCATTTCTTCTTTAAACCCGCCCGGCGCATCGTTGAACGAACCAAACATCCCTTCCGGTACGGAGCGGTTTGGGTCTTTACCTGCCAGAATCTGATAACCGCCGCCACCGGGAAGCGGAATAGGACTTCCTTGCGAATCGAGCGCATAAATGGGCGGTGTGGGTACAAGCAGTTTGTTCACCTCCAATGCAAATGAAATCTGGTTGTAATCATCGGCATTGATAAGCATACCTGCACCCAGACGCATATTGATGGGAATGAAATCACGGTTTACCGAAGTAGAATACGAAATTTTATTACCTACGTTGGTAATGGCCATACCCGCCATAACCGTGCTTTTCTTTCCGCTTATTTTAATATCGTCATTGTAGTAATAGCCACTCAGGTCAACCGCAAATGCAGTACCCGGACGGGTATCCTGGCCATTTACATTGATTCCGTTGGTGAGGTTTGAACGAATAAGACGGGCAGCCATTGAGGCCGAAAAACGCTGACTCAGTTTACGCGAATACGCAAAGTCGAACGCAAATTCGTTGGGCTTAAACTGTCCGATCACATTACCCACGTTGTCGGTGAATGTGATATTACCCATCGAGAAGTAACGCATTGATGCACCGAAAGCCTGGTTTTTATCGGGCTTGGTGTAAAATGAAACGTAGGCCAGGTTAATATCAGGAACCAGCGCACGCAGCCACGGTGTGTATGAAATACCCAAACCCATTTTGCGGTCAGCAAAAGCCAGCTTGGCGCCATTCCAGTGAATTGAATTCACATCAGGTGTGGTGGCTACACCTACTTCACCCATACCACCTGCGCGGGAATCGGGTGTAATCATCAAAAAAGGAACAGCCGTGGTTATGGTGTTGATTTCACTGAGAAATTGATTCAACTGATCTTCGGTAATACCCGAATTCTGCGCCGATGCCGCAAGGGGACTCATTGCAACGGCTGCCATTCCTGCCCAAAAAGCGCTTTTTACTGCTGAAAACTTCATTGTTGGTTGTATAAACGGGACGTAAAATTAGAAAAATATGGGTTGTCCGTGCGTTTTTAAAGAATGACCAGCTTTTCGTATTGTTCCGCCCGCTGGCCGTCCGCACCACGCACTACCATCCGGTAAACGTAAACACCCCTGCCGATATTGTCTCCGAAATCATCTTTTCCGTCCCAAATTATCGGCGCCGACCTATATCCCTCATTCTGAACCGTTTCGTTTATGGTTTTCACCAGCTTCCCCGACACGGTAAACACCTGAACCATCACATCAAACTGGGTACAACACTGGTTCGATTCGAAATAAAATTCGGTACGTGTGGTAAACGGATTCGGATAATTGAGCACGTGAGCAAGCTCCAGACCATTATTTTTCACCACCGTAAACTCGGTTGTTACAGTGGTGGAGTTATTGTAAACGTCCCACACTTTAAGCGTGAGTGTATGGCGGCCTTCGCTTAGGTTTGACAAGGGGTAAAGAATCCGGCCGCGCTGATAGCTGTTCATGTCGGCCTGGTAATAATCGTTCAGCACAATGGCATTGCTGGTTTGCTCATCAATTACCGCCACAATATCATGCCCGATTCCATTGCCTACGGTATTAATCCCGTTACTGTCGCTCACAATTGCAAGGAGTGTGGGCGAAGCATTTGTAATGCCACCAAACGCAAAATTGGTATCGTTCATAAACAACCGTACCTGCGGTCCGGCATTGTCGGCGGGGGCATTCGGGTTGGTGCCGCCAATCACAATATCTTCGCAGTAACCGCTTGCATCTGTTTGCCCGTTGTAAGCATAATAACTGATGCGGCCTTTGCCAAACTGGTATGCAATATCTCGCGGCACCACGAATGAGAACGTGTAATCACCGTTTACCACGCTTACTTTACCACGGTAAATGATATTCTTCTCGAACTTAAATGTAATTGGTGAGTTCGGCGGATCATTGCCAAGTGTGGTAATGGTTGATGTTTTATCAAACACGGTAGGATAAAGCACACCGTTGTAGCCGGTAAGCTTATTGCCCGCCTGATCAGCCACAAAGCCACTTACGGTTACACGGCTCAGTGCACGCAGCGTATCGGGCTGGGCCGGATTGAGCGGCTGGTTGTTTACTTCGGTAGTTACCACCTTGTTTTTGGGATAACGTAAACGCAGTGCCGGATCACCAAGCAAGGTAAAATTGCGGTTGTTGGTGTTGTTGCCGCTCGACACTTTGGTAATGCGGTACACATCGCCGATGCGGGGCATTTCACCGTTAATGGTATCAAATACGGCTTCGTAGAAATTATTGTTCAGAATAAAATTGGGCGAAGAATACACCAGTCGAACCGTGGTAAGCAAACCAATGCCGCCGCCGTCAGGATTGAGCAGCACATACTCGCCCGCCGAAGTCCGTGAAGGATCATCGAAACGGCTGAACTCGCAGGTAGCCGTTACAAACAAAGGCAGGTTGCAAAGATTTTTCCAGCCATTAATCTGCGGTACATTCACCGCCTGCTCGTGCGCAAGCCCTACTTCCCCGCCGTGACCGGTATAGTTGAGAATTAACGCTCCGCGTTCTACGCGCCGGTTAATTGCTTCCACCACGCCCGGATAACGTTCACCGCCGGGTGTTTGCTCCTGCTGGAAAGCATCGAAATAAATTTTATCAATATTAAAGTTGTCAAAAGCCGTATCCACCATCGTCGCAAGCTGATCGGCCTGCGTCATGTGCACGCCCGAATCTTCATCATCGCCAATAAAGCAGATCCAGTTTTTCCACTCACCGGTGCTGCTGCAATCTTGTCCGTTGCCACAAGCTGTAATGGTTGAAACAGGATCGTTGGCCATGTAGCGGCGAATCTTATTCATTACTGCTTCCGCCTGTTCAAGTGTATGTACCGGAAAGCGGCCTATTCCCACATCCACATAACCCACATCACTCAAACCATCCCACTCGCCCGAATCATCAAGAAGTCCATAGAACTCATCGGAGGTATATGAAATGGTAGGTGTTACACTGTTTGCATTCTGAAATGTGGGAATCATATTGGTATTTTGCGGCAGCTTGTACTTGTTATCATACGAACCGTCGCCAAACAGCAGCACATATTTCGGCATTTCTTCGGGTGTGGTGGCACGGTCGTACAACATGCGGATAAAATCGCGAATAGCTGTAATATCCTGCGCACCGGAAGAAAACTCGTTGTAAATCTGCTGCGGGGTAACTACAGTGTAGGTAAGCCCGTCAATGGCATTGTGCATCTGCCCGAGTTCGTTGGCCTGTGCAAGAAACATCGGATGCGCCACGATCACATAATCTACCGCAGTTTGCGCATGCAGGTTCTGATTGGCTACTTTACCCACGTAAGTGGCCGTAAGAAACTGTGACCCGTCGAATGCAATAAACTCACGTATTGAATCGGCAGGGAGCGTAAACTCATGTACGTTGCCGTTTACCGTAACCTGTTGCAAACGAGCATCGCCAAGCGCAGTTACATCCCATACTGCAACCTGCGGAATGGCATTGCCCAACGTGTAGCGCGCCACGTTTCCTGCTCCCGCACTGAGCGGATCGCGAAAAGCCATTTGCCCGCCGGCCATAAGCAACTGACGGCGAACATTCAGTTCAATCTGATTGAGCCAGCCCAACGCACCGGCCGCATTACTGCCACGGGCTACAGTTACGTTGATGGATGGTGACGTGGGAACAAACGACACCTGTGTCTGACCGAAAAGCGCATACGTATCATAATAGCTCGACACGTTTGCAGCGGGCACATTAAGCAAACCCGTGCCCGACTGGGCTGTTACATTATACGTGTGCGGTGTAGCCAGGCGCGAAACCAGATCGCAATACACCCAGGCCTGTACGCTGTTGTCGATATTGGGAAACGTAAAAGAGAAGGAATACTGCGACTGCAGGTCAAACTTCTCGCCATACCACTCGCGACCCGATTTAATCAGGTTTTCAAGATCCTGCTCGTGATAGGCATAATCGGTAAAAGAAGTTACGTTATGCGTAGGTGTGAGCGACGAAGAAGGTTGCGAAAGAATACGTTTGGCAGAACCGGGAGCAGTGGTAATAAAATAAAATGCCGAATCAGAATAATTATGCAGATTATGGCGGAAGCGCCCCGTGGGCTGATCATACGTCCAGCGATGCGGTGAAGTTCCGTAAAACAGCACATAATCGGTATTGTCAAAAACCCCGTCACTTTCACCCACCACCTGAATGGCATATTCATTCAGATCGTCGTAGTGTGCAGCGGCATTGCTGAACGAGAGTTGTCCGCGGCCATTCCCGTAAAGACGAATGGTGCGCGGATCGAGTGTGGCCATGTCATAACCCATACTCTCAAAAAACTGATAACTAAGCTTGTACACACCTGTTTGGGTAACCCCGATGCGGTGCCAGTCGCCGGAGGCGAGTACCGAGTTGGATGCATAGGTACGGGCGGAGGGCGAGCGAAGATTTCCGGCGGTGCTTCCCTGCACTACAAGACGAAAGCTGATGAGTTTATCGGCCGCATTGGTATTGGCATTGCGGCGCAGAGGCAGCACGGTAATATGAGCAATGGGCTGCCTGCGGCTGATGCCTACTTTTACATTTACCTCCGCCTCAGTGCCAAGTGTGGCTGCCGATGTGCCAAGTACGGCGGCTTCGGCAAAACTCAGCGGCGCATACACCGCATCCACAAGCTGTACAGTAGCCGAACGTGAGCCGGCGGCTAGCGTACGTTGCTCCTCGTAAAGAGGAAGGTAATTCCGCTCAGCATCGTAAGAAGCTTCCTTAAACCACAAAAAAGTACGGCTTTCGGTTTCAGAAAGCTCCGAAGTAACCGGCGCGCCCCAGTTGAGCTGTGTTACCGCAGCCCTTACCTGACGCGTATTTCCTGACTGAGCAGTAAGCCCGAACGGCAATAAAGCCAGTCCGATGACTGCTGCCACCCCACATTTCATTACTGTTTTCATATGCCTGACCCGGTACAATACCGGTTTTTCAAAATTAACGAAATAGCCCATACTTTGGTTTGCCTTAAAGAGCATTAGCCACGATTTAATACTCGTGGATTTGTGTTTTTCAGCCGAACTTGCCAAAACGGAAATGAAATTTTCTGCAATTCGGTGGCGTTTTTTTGAAAACTCCGCACAAATCTGATATATTTGTTTTCAGACGTTGTATCGGAGTTGACCAGAAATCGCCGAAAAAACGCAGGCAAACACCCGGATATTGTATTACAGGTTTCAAAAATGGGAATATTTGAAACTTGTTTTTCTTATATCCGTAACATATTAATTCAACGAAAACCCGTCTTCTATGCTGAAGCGACTGGTTATTGCATCGGGAATGCTTCTTTCGGCCGGACTGCTGAATGAAGTTCGTGCGCAGGATCCGCAGTTTACGCAGTTCTACGCCAATCCGCTCTATCTTAACCCGGCCTTTGCGGGAACTGCCCGCTGCCCCCGTATCTGTATCAACTACCGTAACCAGTGGCCTGCTATTTCAGGCACATTTGTTACCTACAGCGCCTCCTACGATCAGCACATCGATGGTATTGCAGGCGGTTTGGGCCTGCTCGTTACCAACGACCGCGCCGGTCAGGGCACGCTCAACACCACCAACGTGAGCGGTATCTATTCATACCAGCTCAACGTTACCCGTGAGTTCTCCATGAAACTGGGCATTCAGGCCACCTACGCCCAGAAATCAGTTGACTGGAGCAAACTCACCTTTGGCGACATGATTGATCCGCGAACTGGCTTTGTGTACAACACAAACGAGGTTCCCAACGTAACCAGCCGTTCCAATGTGGATATTTCGGCTGGTTTATTGGGCTTCAGCCGCCGGTATTTCTTTGGCTTTGCCGTACACCACGTTACCGAGCCCGACGAAGGATTTCTGGGAACCAGTAAGTTACCTATGAAATATACCGGACATGCCGGTGCTGTTATTCCCATCGGGGGCCGTTACAGCGAAACCAGCATTTCGCCCAATATCCTTTACCAGAAACAGCAGGATTTCCAGCAGCTTAACCTCGGTGTTTATTTCACAAAAGGTGCGCTGGTGGGTGGTCTCTGGTACCGAAATCAAGATTCTTTTATTATTCTGCTCGGTTTTCAACAAGATCTGTTTAAATTTGGCTACAGTTACGACGTAACTGTGTCACGTCTGACTAACGCAACCGCCGGTTCGCATGAGCTCTCTTTCCAGATGCAGTTCGAATGCAAACCCAAGAAGAAGAAGTTCAGAACAGTAAGCTGTCCCTCATTCTGATGGAAAAGAATAAGGGGCTATACTATTAATAAGGGAAACAACGTTATATAATCGGAAACTACTAACAAACCGTTGAAAATGAAAAAAGCAGCGATGCCGTTCATTCTCCTCGCAGGAGTTGGAATGCTTGCCTCTTGTGAGAAAGAGCGATCCAACGTAACCGGATGGGAATACAACAATCCCGATAACGGCGGCTTTGAAGTCGTGCCTTACGAAGAGCAGGAAACAGGCCCCGGTCTGGTGTTCATCGAAGGTGGTACATTCACTATGGGACGCGCCGAACAGGACGTTACCTACGACTGGAACAACGTACCGCGCCGCGTAACCGTTTCATCATTTTATATGGATGAAACCGAGGTTCGTAACCTCGACTACCTTGAATATCTTTACTGGACTGCACGTATTTATGGTCCGGATTACCCGGAAGTTTACAAACTGGCGCTTCCCGACACCCTCGTATGGCGCGAGAAACTGGCTTACAATGAGCCTTATGTAAACTATTACCTGCGCCATCCTTCTTACCGTGATTATCCGGTAGTAGGTGTAAACTGGCAGCAGGCCACCAACTTTGCCAGCTGGCGCTCAGACCGTGTAAACGAATACATTCTTATTCGTGAAGGTATTCTCGACTGGGCACCCGATCAGTTTGGTGATCAGGCTTTCAATACCGACCACTACCTGGCCGGCGACAAAGCCAGCACACCTTATGTAGGCAACGTGCTTGATGAGCCTATTTCACTCAACCCCACCGGACCGGAGTTCCGCCGTGTGCGTATGGAAGACGGTATCCTTCTGCCGAAGTACCGCCTGCCCACCGAAGCCGAATGGGAATTTGCAGCCTACGGCCTTATTGGCAATACCATCGTGGAACGTATCACCGACCGTCGCCTCTATCCCTGGAACGGCCACGCTGTGCGTAACCCGGATGAAGAATACATTGGTCAGATGCTTGCTAACTACAAGCGCAGCAACGGTGACCAGATGGGTGCTGCAGGCGCTCTTAACGACGCTGCCGACATTACCGCTCCGGTTTACTCTTACTGGCCCAACGACTATGGCCTGTACAACATGGCCGGCAACGTGTCAGAATGGGTAATGGACGTGTATCGTCCGCTTTCACTCACCGACAACGACGACTTCCGCCCGTTCCGTGGTAACGTATTTGAAACTCAGCTCAAAGACACCACCGACCCGATTGACCAGCCTTTGCTGGTAGAAGATTCAGTACGTTTTGATTCTGACGGAAACGTGGTGAGCATGCCCGGTATGATGCGCAGCCGTCAGGTTAGTCTTACCTACAAGGAAGACAAACTCGATCGCCGTCGCAACTACAAATACAGCGATTATATCAACTACGGCGATGGTGACGGAACATCTTCTCTTTACTTCACCGATCCTACCGCAGTACCCGCAAACAAACTCATGTACGAGTACGGCCAGTTCTCACTCATCAACGATAAAGCCCGCGTATATAAGGGTGGTTCGTGGCGAGACAGAGCATACTGGATGGTGCCCGGCACCCGCCGCTTCCTCGATCAGACACAGTCAACAGCCTTTATTGGTTTCCGCTGTGCAATGGATCGTGTAGGCAGCCCGCGCGGCCTGGGTGGTCGATAACTTTCCGAAAAATTCAGGCGCATCGCCCCAGGTTCATAGTAACTTGGGGCGATCGTTTTTTGTTTATGTACACTGACATTCACACACTTTACCGGCACTTTCTCAGTGCTCCTCACATCAGTACCGATACACGCACCATTGTTCCGGGCAGTATTTTCTTTGCGCTTAAAGGGGCCAACTTCAACGGCAACAGCTTTGCGCTTCAGGCATTACAGCAGGGTGCTGCATTTGCTGTAGTGGATGAAGAAATTACCGGTGCTGATGGGCGTGTGCTCCGTGTGGCCGATGTACTTGCCTCCTTGCAGGCATTGGCCCGCCACCACCGGCAGCAGCTTGGGAATAAAGGCCTGCGTGTGCTGGCTCTCACTGGCAGCAACGGCAAAACCACCACCAAAGAATTAATGGCACGCGTGCTGGCTCAAAAATTCCGCACCCATTACACGCATGGCAACCTCAACAACCATATTGGTGTGCCGCTTACGCTGCTCCAGCTAACCGATGCACATGAGTTTGCCGTAATTGAAATGGGCGCTAACCATCAGGGAGAAATAAAACAGCTTTGCGAAATTGCCGAACCCGACTTCGGGCTCATCACCAACATCGGGCTGGCGCACCTCGAAGGTTTTGGCGGACCGGAAGGTGTACTCAAAGGCAAAACCGAAATGTTCCGGTTTATTGAAAGCCGGCAGGGTAAAATTTTTCTTCTGGCCGACGAGCCACGCCTCAGCGATTACGCACAACGCCTGCAGACTGTAACCTATGGCACGGCAGAAAATGCAGATGTTTCGGGCACACTCATAGCCGCCGATCCGACACTTGCATTTGTCTGGAAAGCCAAGCCGCACAAAAAGCCGCACGAAGTATATACGCGGCTTGCCGGTGGCTACAACTTACCCAACCTGCTGGCTGCCGTAGCCGTGGGCCTGAATTTCGGCATCAGTGAAACGGAAATAAACAACGCGCTGGCAGACTATCAGCCCGACAACAACCGCTCGCAATGGGTAAAGCGAGGTAATGTGCAATTGCTGCTGGATGCCTACAATGCAAATCCGTCGAGCATGAAAGCAGCTATCGAAAACTTTGCGACGCTTCAGGCTCCGGCAAAAACAATTGTAATTGGCGACATGTTTGAGCTGGGCGAATCTTCGGCGGAGGAGCATCAGCGTATCGTAAATATACTTGTCAGGCTTTTGCCTGATGCCACTGTACTTCTTGTGGGCGAACATTTTTCGCACACAACCGATCGTTGCGGATTTCATCGCATGCCTCAAAGTGCGGATGCTGCCACATGGATACGCGCGCACATGCCACAACAGGGCATGGTACTGATTAAAGGTTCGCGCGGGATGAAAATGGAACGGGTGTCGGAAATATTTGCAGGCAATTAGCCCCGTCTGCCCGCCCTAAAACAATCCACCTTTACACAACCTACTCAAATACAAAAGCTCAACCGGAACCGGTTGAGCTTTTGCGTTGTTGGTGAGCTGTATCAGATTAATCGAGAATGGCGCGGGAGATTACAATTTTCTGCACTTCGCTGGTGCCTTCGTAAATCTGTGTAATTTTTGCATCGCGCATGAGACGCTCTACATGATACTCTTTCACAAAACCGTAACCACCGTGAATCTGAACGGCTTCAACGGTTGTATCCATAGCCACTTTCGAAGAATAAAGTTTGGCCATTGAACTGCTCAGGCCATAATCCATATCGTTGTCTTTGTGCCAGGCTGATTTGAGGCAGAGCAAACGTGCGGCTTCAATTTGTGTAGCCATGTCAGCCAGTTTAAACTGAATAGCCTGATGCTGTGAAATGGGCTTGCCGAATGCTTTGCGCTCTTTAGAATAAGCCAGCGCAAGTTCGTAAGCGCCAGAAGCAATGCCCAACGCCTGAGCAGCAATACCAATACGGCCGCCGGTGAGTGTTTTCATGGCAAATTTGAAACCAAAGCCATCTTCGCCGATGCGGTTTTCTTTGGGCACTTTCACATCAGTAAACATGAGTGAATGTGTATCAGAACCGCGGATACCGAGTTTGTTTTCTTTGGGTCCTACCACAAAACCGGGCATGCCTTTTTCAACGATGAATGCGTTGATGCCTTTATGACCTTTTTCGGGATAGGTTTGTGCAATTACAAGATAAACCGAAGCACTGCTGCCGTTGGTAATCCAGTTTTTGGTGCCGTTGAGCAGGTAGTGATCGTCTTTTTCAATGGCAGTGGTTCGCTGTGAGGTAGCATCAGAACCGGCTTCGGGCTCGGAGAGGCAGAATGCGCCGATGATTTCGCCTTTAGCCAGCGGCACAAGATATTTCTGTTTCTGTTCTTCGGTGCCAAAATTTTCGAGACCCCAGCATACCAATGAGTTGTTCACCGACATGATTACTGAACAGGAAGCATCTACTTTCGAAATTTCTTCCATTGCCAGTACGTAGGAAATGGTGTCCATTCCGCCGCCGCCGTATTTGGGATCAACCATCATACCGAGGAAACCGAGTTCGGCCATTTTCTTTACCTGTTCTGCAGGAAAGGATTGATTTTCGTCGCGCTCAATTACACCCGGCTTCAGTTCATTCTGCGCAAAATCGCGTGCGGCTTGCTGAATCATGAGGTGTTCTTCGGTGAGTTCGAAATTCATGGCTGAAAGATAGTTTTAGGTGTGTTAAAATTGGTGGGCAAATATACCGTATCAGTTCGAGTTGCACCAGTTTGCGCCGAAAAAAGACGGGGAATTCTGGAGGTTGACTTATTTTGCGTGATCTTTTGACAAAATGCACGAAAAAAAGCTAAACAGAAATTCGCTTCTGGTGCTTGGCGCCATGTCGGGCACCTCGGCCGACGGGATTGATTTTGCGTTAACCGAGCTGAGTGGCGAAGGCGACAAAATAACGCACCGTGTGCTGGCCGCCGAAACCGTTGGCTACAGTAAGGAGTGGCTCGCACAACTGCGCGAAGCCGAGCAATGCAGTGCGGTTCGGCTGGCCGAATTGCATGCACTTTATGGCAAACATACCGGCGAGCAGGCGCTCCGTTTTTTGCAACGCCACAGCCTGCAGGCTGATGCGCTGTCTATGCATGGGCACACCTTGTTTCATCAGCCCGGACGAGGTTTTACGTTTCAGCTTGGCAGCGGGGCAGCAGCAGCCGCAGCAGCGGGGCTTGTAACGATATGCGATTTCAGAAGTACGGATGTGGCGCTGGGCGGACAAGGTGCGCCGCTGGTGCCGGTTGGCGACAGGCTTCTGTTTTCAGAGGCTGATGCCTGTTTAAATCTCGGCGGGTTTGCCAACGTATCTTTCGAAACCGAAACCGGCCGCATTGCATTTGATATTTGTGCCGTGAATTATGTACTGAACAGGCTTGCGCAACGTTCGGGCAAAGCCTACGACGAAAGCGGCAGGCTGGCACAAAGCGGCAAACTCATTGCGCCGTTGTTTGAACAGCTTGAGTGTTTGCCGTGGTACACACTGCCACCACCCAAATCGCTTGGCCGCGAATGGGTGGAAGCTGAAATTTTCCCGCTGCTTACCGAAAAATTCGCACCCGAAGATTTGCTGCACACCTTTACCGAGCATACGGCCAGCCAAATCAGTGCGGTGTGCAAAAACAAAGGCAACGTACTCATCACGGGCGGCGGCACACACAACACTTACCTGCTTGAACGTTGCCGGCATTTCGGGTTCAGCAATCAGCTCATTCCGCAAAAACAAACCATCGACTTTAAGGAAGCGGTGGTGTTTGCCTTGCTGGGCTGGCTTCGCCTGCAGCATTTACCCAACGCGCTGGGCAGTGTAACCGGCGCCCGCAAAAACAGCTGCAGCGGCGCAGTTTACCTGCCGTAAACAACAAACGCCCTTCTTTTCGGAGGGCGTTTGTTTATAAAAATAAACTACGATTAGAAATCGTCGTCGTAGAAACCGTCGTCATCATCATCGAGATCAAGATCATCGAAGCGAAGATCATTTTCGATTTTCACCTTACGATCATCTTCCACATCATCCACAGAATCGTCCTCTTCGGGTTTTTCATAATCATCATCCTCTTCTGGAAGGTCGTCGTCGCTTTCGTCGTCTTCCGGAAGATCGGCCATGTCGTCTTCTTCGTCATCACTTTGTGATGATGCTTTCTTTTTCGACACTTTGCCTTCATCGGCATCACTGTGCCCGTTACCTGTGCTGTTGGTTTTGCTTGCTTTTTTCATCACCGGTATAACTATGCTTTAAAGGTAGTAAGGTTTTTTGGTTGCCAAAAAAATTTGATGCCGCAAGTTTAGCATTTTTTTTTGCCGCGAATGCGATTCAATAAATGAAGTTAAACAGAAAAATTATTCTGGTGAAAAAAAGGGCAAAAGGCGATATTTTTTTTGACAAACCGGAATGTTTTGTTAATGGGTTGGTTTTGACGGGAGAAAGGAAAGCGGAGCGGATGAGTTTTGTACTTTTGCGGCTTCACATTTTAATCAACGCAATGAACGATCTTCTTAGCGCCTACGAAAACAAGCAACCCGAAATTGTTTTTGAATGGAAAGATGCCGAAACCGAAGCTCAGGGCTGGGTGGTAATTAACTCACTGCGGGGCGGGGCGGCCGGTGGCGGCACGCGCATGCGCAAAGGTCTCGACCGCCGTGAGGTGGAATCGCTGGCAAAAACCATGGAAGTGAAATTCACGGTAGCCGGCCCTGCCATTGGCGGCGCAAAGTCGGGCATCAATTTCGATCCGGCCGATCCGCGCAAGAAAGGTGTGCTGGAGCGTTGGTTCAAAGCGGTAATGCCTTTGCTGAAAACATACTATGGCACCGGCGGCGATTTGAATGTGGACGAAATTCACGATGTAATTCCGGTCACCGAAAACCTCGGCCTGCTGCATCCGCAGGAAGGTGTGGCGCGCGGCCATTTCGGCGCCGATTCGGCCGGTTTACAGCACCGCATCAGCAACCTGCGCACAGGCGTGTCGAAAAAAGTAGATGATCTGCGTTTCGTACCTGCTGCCGGTTTTACGGTAGCCGACATGATTACCGGTTACGGTGTGGCCGAAGCAGTGCGCCACTACTATGCTCAATGGGGCGGCAGTGTAAGCGGCAAACGTGTGCTGGTGCAGGGCTGGGGCAATGTGGCTTCGGCAGCAGGCTACTACCTGGCGCAAATGGGTGCACGCATTACCGGCATTGCCGACCGCGACGGCGGCCTGATTAACCGCGAGGGGTTTGATGCCGAAGCCGTGACCAAACTGTTTATGCAGAAAGAAGGCAATAAACTCCGCGCAGACAACATGCTTTCGCCTGAGCAGGTGCAGCAGGAAATCTGGAACTGCGGAGCCGAAATATTTATTCCTGCCGCAGCCTCACGTTTAGTAACGCGCGAACAGCTTGATGCCATGATTGCAAACGGCCTCGAAGTAATTTCGTGCGGCGCTAATGTGCCTTTTGCCGATCCGCAAATTTTCTTCGGTCCCACCGGCGAGTATGCTGATGAGCGCGTGAGTGTATTGCCCGACTTTATTGCCAACTGTGGCATGGCGCGCGTATTTGCTTATCTCATGCAGGAAAACGTGGCACTCACCGACGAAGCTATTTTCAACGATGTTTCGGCCACAATTGGTAGAGCACTTGCCAATACGCATGCAGTACATTCGCAAAAAACCGGCATTGCAAAAGCGGCTTTTGGTATTGCGCTCAAGCAATTGATGTAACTTACCGCAAGCAATCTGTAACCGATGTTTGAGTATATCGCCCATAACTTTCAGGAATTCTCCGCGCAGAAAATTGCGGGCGAATATGTAATGGGCGATCTTATCGGGTTTGCCGGGGTATTGCTGCTTGGATTTTTGCTGAAGAAATTTCTGGCCAAACTGCTCACGCGGCTGCTCTTCCGGCTGTTCAAAAAACGTGAATCAGAACGAGCCGGATTTGACGAGCTTTTCGAACTGCTGCGCAAGCCGCTGAATGTGCTGCTCATTTTGCTTACTGTTTACGGCGCTTTTCAGTTTATCGACTTCCCGCAAAGCTGGCACATGAAACCGGTTTCACAGGTGGGTGTGAAAATGGTGCTCGACAAACTGATGCTGGTGGCGCTGATGGTTGCATTTACGTGGGCGCTCCTGCGGCTTACTGATTTTTTCGGACTGCTGCTACTCCACCGCGCATCCGGCACACACGATGTAACCGACAACCAGCTGATTCCGTTTTTGCGCGAGTCGATAAAAGTGCTCATTTGCATCATGAGTTTCTTTTTTATTCTCGGCGCCGTTTTTCATGTAAATGTAGCCTCGCTGGTGGCCGGTCTTGGCATCGGTGGTCTGGCGGTGGCGCTGGCGGCAAAGGAAAGTCTGGAAAACCTGCTGGCTTCGGTGACTATTTTCCTCGACAAGCCTTTTGTAATTGGCGACCGTGTAATGGTTGACAACATTACCGGCAGTGTGGAGCGCATCGGTTTCAGAAGCACACGCATGCGCACCGACGATCAGGAGTACGTAACCGTGCCCAACAAGCGCATGGTGGATAACCAAGTGTTTAACCTCTCGCAGCGCCCGGTAAGGCGTGTGCGGCTCAACATTACACTTGAGCACAAGGCGCGTCCTGAGCAGATAAAACAAATACGCAATGCTATTCTCTCCCTTTTGCAAACCCATAAAGAACTGGTTAGCGAAGACAGTCGCGTACACTTTTTTGCAGTAACTGCCACTGGCTACGAAATACAGATCACCTATTTCATTAAGGTGCTTGATCCGGATCTTTACCTGAATGTGCGCGAAGAAATAAACTTTGCCATTTACGATTTGCTGCAGAAAGAAAAACTGAATTATTCCTGGACGAACCCCAGTCCGGCCAGCTGATTTTTACCACTTATTATGCCGCTCCTGCCGTTTACAAACGGGCAGGCTCCTGCCTATAACATTGCGCAGACGGGCTGCGTTACACAAGCAGAAACACATTCTTCATCAACCCGTACGATCCTGAATGAACTGAACCTTTACACTGTGATTACTGCTTCTGTTGTGCAATGAACGTCAACGCATCCCCTGACCGCACATTCCCCATACACAGCAGCAGCCATAAGTACCACAGACGCTCACCGGCCGGTGCAGCCACGACGTTCATTCAAAAATTAACGCTAAAAAGGATCGACATGGACAACAAATTCGTCCTCTCCGACAGTTTCAACGAAGTAATCTTCGAGCACCGCAACAAAGCGTATGGTGCCTATCAGATGCGCCGCCGTTATGGCCGGCAAATGATAAGTGCTGCGCTCATTGCCAGCGGGCTTTTTATTGGTTTGTTTGTGTATGCGCATACGGCTATGGCCTATGAAACACCGCAACTACCCAAACCAAAAATTCCAACCCGCATCATTCAGGTAACTGTAATTAAGGATGTGCCGCCCACTGAGCCGTTCAAGCCGCGCGAACAGCCCAAGCCTGAACAGCCCAAGCCCGACGTGCGTTATGCACCGAAAGCCTCGGCGCAGCTTACCTCTACGATTGATGTAACCTCCAAGCCGGTGGCTTCAATTCCCGACAACACTGCCGGCGGCAATCCGGGCGGAACAACTGGCGGCCTTGGCGGCGGCACACCCGAACCCGGTTGCGACGACTGCCCTCCTGCCCTGCTTCCCGAGCCCGAGCCTGCCGGCCCGGCCCCGATTCCTGACTGGGTGGAAGAAATGCCCGAAAACGCCGGACTATTCGGATACCTGATGAACAACTTACGCTATCCGGCAGATGCCCGTGAGCGCGGTGTGGAAGGCACGGTAATTCTGGAGTTCATTGTAAACAAAGACGGTTCGTTCCGCGATATTAAAGTAATTCGCGGTGTGTGTCCGTCTATCGACCGCGAGGCCATTCGGGTGGCGCAAAATATGCCACGCTGGAAACCGGGCAAACAAAACGGCATGACTGTAGATGTGATTTGCCGGCAGCCCATTGCCTTCCGGTTAGCTAAATAAATGCTTCCTGTCTGCGGAATATTCCCTTAAAGTAGTTTCCTTCCGCCGCAGACTTTTGCAAAACCTTCAGGGTGGTTCCAGCCCTGAAGGTTTTTGCATTTGGGGGCGGATGTAAACACTGCGGTGTTGAAAATCGGGGAAGGTGTGCGGGCAGGAGCAGTTGCAGGTGCGATAATTTCGGGGGATGAATGAAACGGTGTGTGCAGTAAACTATTGTACAGCCGTTTATAATTCGCTCACAATGTTTGCAAAATAGCGTGCTACATACGAAACACGCTGTTTGTGCAGTTTATGCTAAAAGAAACGAACCAACTATGCTGCTCAGTTTTCTTCTTCAGATTACACCTTCTGCCGGAAATGCGGCTGCAACAGCCACCACAACCACAACTCCGGCGCCAACGGCCACCATTGATTTAACCATCTGGGAGTTTATCGTGAAAGGTGGTATTATCATGTTGCCGCTGGGTTTGCTGCTGCTGCTCACCATTTATTTTTCCATTGAGCGGTTAATTGTAATCAGCAAAGCCGCGCGGGTTGACCGCACGTTTATGCCCAACATCCGCGACATGCTGCTTTCGGGCCGCATTGAATCGGCCAATGAGCTTTGCAAAGTAAAGAACACACCCGAAGCCCGTGTAATTGCCCGCGGACTCAGCCGCCTCGGCAAGCCCTCGCGCGAGATTGAAGTGGCCATGGAAGCAACAGGCCGTCAGGAAATTGCGTTTGCCGAAAAACGATTGCACTATCTCAGCCTCATTGCACGTGTGGCGCCCATGCTTGGATTTATCGGTACGATTATCGGTGTGGTGAAAATCTTCTTCGATATTTCAAACTCAGGTGATATTTCGATTGAAACCATTTCGGGTGGTCTTTACACCAAGATGGTGGCCTCCGGCGCAGGACTTTTTGTAGGTATTATCGCCTTTATTTTCTACCACCTGCTCAACAGCATGGTGGATAAAATTGGCCGCAATCTTGAACGTTCGAGCCTTGCGTTTCTTGATCTGATGCATGAACCGGCAAAATAACCCGAGGTTATTTTCTGCTTTGTTGAATTTCTGATTACAAAATTAACCAGCACATGAATCTCAGTCGCCGCCATAAAGAATCAGCCGAGGTATTTACTGACTCGCTCAGTGATATCATGTTTTTTCTGTTGTTGTTTTTCATCATCCTCTCCACGCTGGTTAACCCGAACGTAATTAAGCTGAGTTTGCCAAGTTCAAAGAATCCGCCTGTGGTAAATACCGATGCGGTGAACTTACAGGTGGATGCCAGCCACAATTATTACATCAACAACGTACAGATCTCCTTTGCGGAAATGGAAACCGCACTTGCTGCCGAAACGAAAGCCAAAAACACCACCAATGTGATTTTGTTTATGGATAAATCACTCACCGTGCAGGATCTGGCCGATGTGATGCAGGTAGGCTCAAAACTCCAGCTTAAAATGGTTCTTTCCACAAAAGCCGTAAAATGAAAACCATTTCTCCCGACCTGCTGATTCCAACCGAGAAAAAAGAACCACATCTGATTTCGGCAGGTGTTACGTTGGCTATATTTTTCGCTTTACTGCTTTTCTTTATCTGGTGGAGCATACAGGTACCCAATCCGCCACTGCCGCCTGAACCCGAACCGATGGAGATTGAATTCATCGACCTGAATATCGGAGCCGGGGCTGGCGAAAACTCAAGCAATCCGGGAGGTCAGTCGATGGGCAATTCGGGTGAAGCGGGTTCGGAAGCTGCAGAACAGCCTGTTCCCAATCCGAACCCCACACCCGCCTCAAACGGTTCAATTACCGGCAACGAAGCTGATAATCCGCAGGCCAACAATGCCCCTCAGGCCAGTGCCGCGCTGCAAAATGCGCTGGCCGCGTTTAACAAAAACAAAGGCAAAGCCTCTATTAATGTAACCGGTGGCGGGCAGGGTAATGATCCTTACGGCGGCGGCATTGGCGGCGGCAAAGGAAACGGCGAAGGGGATGGCGAAAATTCGCCCGGCGAGGGCGGTCCCGGACCAGGCGGAAGCGGCGGCACCGGCAAAGGCGTGCGCAAACTGCTTTCAAAGCCCGATGTAAAAAATCCGACGCTTGAAGAAGGCGTGGTGGCTGTGGATGTGTATGTGGACAAAAGCGGCCGTGTAGTGCGTGCCGAAGTGAACTCAGCCCGAAGCACCACGATTAACACCATTCTCCGCGCCACTGCCAGACAGGAAGCCACCAAGCTGGTGTTCAGTGCCGATGCCAGCGGCCCCAACCAGCTGCTTTTAACTATTGAATTTAACTTCACACTGAAGTGACCTACCGGCAAACGCTGGATTACCTGTACAGCCGCCTGCCCATGTTTCAGCGGGTGGGTGCTGCCGCCTACAAAGCCGATTTGAGCAATACGCTGGCTATTTGTAAGGCGCTGCATCATCCTGAGCAAAAGTTTAAAAGCATACACATTGCCGGCACCAACGGCAAAGGCTCCACTTCGCATCTGCTTGCGGCTGTGCTGCAGGCGGCCGGCTACAAAACAGGGCTTTATACCTCGCCGCATCTGAAAGATTTCCGCGAGCGCATCCGCATAAACGGGCGTATGATTCCGCGCACACGGGTGGTGGCGTTTGTGCAGGAATCGAAAGCTGTTTTTGAGCAGATTGAGCCTTCGTTTTTTGAATGGACGGTGGGCCTTGCGTTCGATTATTTTGCGCGCGAGAAGGTGGACATTGCCGTGATTGAAACCGGCCTTGGCGGACGGCTTGATTCGACCAATGTAATTACGCCGCTGGCCTCTGTAATAACCAACATAAGCTGGGACCACGCCAATTTGCTGGGCGATACGCTTCAGAAAATTGCGGGAGAAAAGGCTGGCATTATCAAGCCGGGCATACCGGTAATTATCGGCGAAACGCAGCCCGAAGTGAAAGCCGTATTTGAGCAGAAAGCCCGCCTTGAACAATCGCCGGTGTTGTTTGCCGATGCGGTTTACAAGCTGCGCAATGTAAAGCAGACGCGCCGCAGGCCTGTTCAGCTTGTGTGTGATGTGGTGCGTGCGCGCAAAACTGTATGGAAAGAATTGCGCTGCGGGCTGCCAGGGCTTTATCAGCAAAAAAACATGGCTACGGTGCTGGCCGCGCTCGACAGTTTGCGTGCACAAGGCTTTCGCATAACAGATGCAGCCGTGCGCAAGGGCTTTGCTAAAGTAACGGAACTTACCGGCCTGCAGGGCCGCTGGCAGGTAATTGGCACAAAGCCATTAACCATAGCCGACACCGGCCACAACGAAGCGGGCATAAATGAAGTGCTGCGCCAGATCAAAGCTATGCCTCACAGGCAGCTGCACATTGTATTTGGCATGGTAAACGACAAAGATGTGAGCAAAGTACTGAAGCTGCTGCCCATAAAGGCGAAGTATTACTTCTGTGCCGCCAAGCTGCCACGGGCACTTCCGGCGGCTGAGTTGCAGGTTGCAGCAAAACCATTTGCACTGGAGGGCCGCATCTATAAAAGTGTAAAACAAGCCGTTTCTGCCGCCCGCAAAGCAGCTGCTGCAAACGATTTGGTGTATGTGGGCGGCAGTACGTTTGTAGTTGCCGAAGCTATTTAAAAACGATATCCTACACAATTACAATCACTTAGCCATAAATCGAAAAAAAATTTTGCTGATTTTTTGGAGATTAAAACATCAGCAGTATATTTGCAGCCCAATAACACGGGAGCATAGCTCAGCTGGTTCAGAGCATCTGCCTTACAAGCAGAGGGTCACAGGTTCGAATCCTGTTGCTCCCACCACAAAACCAACGACTTACAAAGGAAACTTTGTAAGTCGTTTTGCTTTGTACACAAAATGTGCACAAAATGAAACGTCGTTTAAAAGCATTTTACGATAAATACCTCTACTACTTTCCGGACATCTGGCAATATCTCATCATTATCGTGGGATTCACAATCTGCTGGTTGATTTTCGGACTGTAAGAACGACGGAGCAGGTTTATTTTTATGAATGATTACGGATCGTTTGCTTTCGTAGTAAGCCGTAATCAAAACAGCTCGCAGGTGTCAAAAGCACATATTTATTGAATACAAATTATACAACAATATTTTAGCTGCGATTTTCACTCATCGGAGATTTTATAAACTCCATCCGGTTCAGATTTCCCATTGTCTAATTCTTTGGTAAGGACGCGAATAGCACTGTATTTTTGTTTCTGCAAATCACACCAAATGAGTTTCGCCGGAAAGTTTTTACTGCCTTTTGCCGCCACGGTTATTACTGTATTTTCGATCAGCTACTCGGCCTGCCATGAAAGCAAGGCAGATGGTGCAAATGAGACCGTATCAGCGCAGGTAAGGGGTGATTTTCAGAAATACGAGATAAAGATTGATGAGCTGGTGAAAATTCATGAAGAGCAGGTGAAACTGTTTACCAACGACGTGGGGATGACCAGCAACAGTGAGGCGCTCGATTTGATTCAAAAACATAAATCGCTCATAGAAAAACACCAGAATCGTCTTGATTATCATCGTTTACAGCTTTTACACGGGGATACGGCCGATACGGCCAAAGCCAATATCATCCTTAACGAGCTGAAAACCGATCTGGAACTTATTGCCAAAGATATGGATGCCGTGCGGGCAGACGCAGAGGGAGAAGCAAGTTTGAATATCAGACAATAGATACTGATATATCCGGGCAAGGGGGAACAAGTGTAGTTTTCATGGGTTTATGCTGTTCTCCTGGCAAACAGCCTCCGTTATGGGGGCTGTTTTGTTTTTGGGTACTTTTGTATCATGCCAAAGCGCAAACGATCGCGGCCGTTGCTGCTGTTTTACATTTTAGTGTGTTATGTGTTTGTCCAGTTTGGCTGGTGGGCATTTCTGCTCACACATCTGAACGGGCAGATTACCGACTTATTACTGGAAAAGCAACAGCTGTATGGCACACACAATACTGCTGCGATGGATGAAATCACCCGTCAGCTCGAACATCAACTCACCATGAAAAGGCTGATGATTCTGGGTGAAGGGCTTGTATTTCTTACACTGCTTGGGCTGGGTATTCTCCGCACCCGGAAAAGTTTTAAGCAGGAGGCGGCACTGGCCCAGCAGCAGAAAAACTTTTTACTTTCCGTTACACACGAACTTAAGTCGCCGCTGGCTTCTGTAAAACTTCAGCTCGAAACACTTCGCCGGCGCAAACTGCCAGCCGAAAAGCAGGACGAAATGCTTTCTTACGCAATAGAAGACACAGAAAGGCTTCACGCGCTTGTAGATAATATCCTTGTAGCTGCGCGTATTGATCACAGTTCGTTCTCCATTCATCCCGAGAAAGACAACCTGAGCAACTTTGTGACTGAACTGTGTGAAAAAGCAAAAAGCGGCGCTTTGCGTCACCACACACTGCGCCATTCTGTTTCGCCTGATGTGATTGCCTCATTCGACAGGCTTGCTATGCATTCGGTACTGATGAATTTGCTTGAAAATGCGGCAAATTATTCGCCCAAAGGCAGTGAAATCGTTGTACACCTGATTAGAGAAAACAACCGGGGCTGTCTCACCATAGCCGATCGCGGACCGGGAATACCCGAGCCGGACAAAGCACAAATTTTTAAGCGTTTTTATCGTTTAGGAAACGAAGAAACTCGCAGTACAAAAGGCACCGGACTTGGGCTTTACATTGTGCATAATTTAGTGCTGGCGCATCACTGGCAGATCAGTGTAATTGACCACCACGGCGGCGGCAGTATCTTTGAACTAACATTTCCACTCACCCACTGATTTATGACTACATCACAAAAGGCAGTACTGATTATCCTCGACGGCTGGGGCATTGGCAATGGCACGGCATCCGATGCCATTGCCCATGCGCAGGTACCTTTTTTCCGTAAGCTGATGCAGACTTATCCGCACAGCACCCTTAAAACGTCGGGCGAAGATGTGGGGCTGCCTGAAGGGCAAATGGGCAATTCAGAAGTAGGACATTTGAATATTGGCGCCGGACGTGTGGTGTATCAGGATCTTGTGAAAATTAACCTTGCCTGCCGCGATGGTTCTATTGATACACATCCGGTGCTTACCGATACATTCAATTATGTAAAAGCAAACCATAAGGCGCTGCATCTGATGGGACTGGTTTCTGACGGCGGCGTGCATTCGTCGCAGGAACATTTGCACCATTTGCTGCGGGTGGCTGCGGCCAACGGAATTTCAAATGTATATGTACATGCGTTCACCGACGGTAGGGATACGGATCCGAAAAGTGGCTTAGGCTTTCTGAAACTGTTGCAGCCGGTGCTTACCGAAACCGGCGCGAAACTGGCAACAGTTACCGGCCGTTATTACGCCATGGACCGCGACAAACGTTGGGAACGTGTAAAACTGGCCTGGGATGCGCTGGTAAACGGCAAGGGAGAGCAATGCACGGATTTAGTGGCTGAAGTGGAAGCCTGTTATGAGGAAGGCATTACCGATGAATTTCTTACCCCACTTATTGCCACGCAGGATAACGGCACACCGATGGCTACCATAAAGCCCGGCGATGCAGTGATTTGCTTTAATTTCCGAACCGACCGCTGCCGCGAAATTACACAAGTGCTTACACAGCAGGATATGCCCGAGCACGGCATGCACACAATTCCGCTGCATTACGTAACAATGGCTCGCTATGACCATACCTTCAAAAATGTACATGTAATTTTTGAGAAGGATGATTTGCGCATGACACTTGGCGAAGCGATTGAAAAAGCAGGAGCCACACAAATACGCATTGCTGAAACCGAAAAATATCCGCATGTGACATTTTTCTTTTCAGGCGGACGAGAAGCTGAATTTGCGGGCGAGAAACGCATACTTATTCCTTCGCCCAAAGTAGCCACCTATGATTTGCAGCCCGAAATGAGCGCCCGCGAACTTACGCAGGCCATTGTACCCGAACTAAAAAACAGTACGGCTGATTTTGTGTGCCTAAATTTTGCAAACCCCGATATGGTTGGCCATACAGGCGTATATGAAGCAGTGGTAAAAGCGGTGGAAACGGTGGACGATTGTTTGCGGCAGGTAGTGGAAGCCGGACTTTCCTCAAACTATTCCTTTGTAATTATTGCCGACCATGGCAACGCCGATTATATAATCAATGCCGATGGCACACCCAACACGGCACACACTACCAACCCGGTTCCCTGCATCCTCATAGACCCGCATTACAGCCAGATTGAAAACGGACGCCTTGCGGATATCGCCCCTACATTGCTCACAATGATGGAGCTGCCCGTTCCGCCCGAAATGACGGGGCGCATTCTCGCAAAAAAATAAGCCCGCAACCTGAGGAAAAGTTACGGGCCGAACCGGGTACGGAAGCGGTAAACGTATCCGGCATTTATATGAATGCTGCCGGATATATAACGCTTGTTTCAGAGAAAGATACAGTGCCTAAAACTTAAGCTGCACCTGAAGTGCAAAGTTTCGCGGGGGCTGAATATCGGCCGGGCGTGAGCTGTACTCGCGGTTTAAAATATTGTTTCCGATAAGCGAGATGCGGGCCACGCTGTTGAGCTGCCAGAGCAAACGGGTATCGAAAACAACGTCGCCGTGATTGTTTTGGTCGCGGTAGTTTTTTACACCGGGGAGCAGCGTTTCAAAAACCTGGTCGATGTTTTCCATAAAGCTGTTGTAGCGCATGCTTACGCCAAAAGCTACCTGCTTGTATTGCCACTCGGCATCAAATTTAGCGATGTGACGATAGCGGTATTTGAGAATATTTTCGGTAGATGTATTGACCAGCGTATCTTGAGCCGGGTTGAAGCGCAGCGATACGGGATTCATGAACGTGTAGCCCGCCAGCAGTGTAAGCGATGATTTATTGATTTGCCCCTGCCCCATTACCGAAAAATCGACTCCGGTAGTGCGTGTACTCCCGATATTAACTGATTTGAACCCGAGGCCGAAGAGCGGATCGGTAATGGGATTTCCCCATTGGCCAAAGGTAAATTCCATCATGTTCCGGTATTCCATCCAGAACACGGAGAGATCAGCAAACCCTTTCCAGTTTCCGAATACCACGCCCTGTTTCACGCCAATTTCGGCCGACTGTCCGGTTTCGGGTTGCAGCGCGGCATTGGGATAAATTTCGAGGCTGCTGGCACTGGTGCGCACAAACTTCTCGGCAATGGAGGGGAAACGATAGCCCTGTCCGTAGGAAGCACGGATGAAAGTAGCTTTAAGCAACTGGTAGTTTACCCCGAAACGAAAAACCGGTCTGAAAGGGAGTGTAATGGAATCGTTACCGGAGCGGCTGAGGATGTATTCCGTGGAGGCCGTATCGACCCGGAAGTATTCGGCTCTGATGCCTGCCGAGAGTGTGAGCTTGTCCCAAAAACGCCTGTCGGTTTGCACATAGCCCGAAATGTTTGTGGAGCTGTGATCATTGTAAAGTTGCGACTTTACAGCACTGTACATACCAACCAGTCCGGCGGTGAAGGCAAGGTCGTTTTTGAATCGGTACTGATATTGGTATTCGCCGTACCACAAATCGGCCAGCGAGCTTTGGCTCAGGTCGTTTGCGTTGTTTGTACGATAGAAGCGTGTGCGCAGGGCATGCCGGTGGCCTTTGGGGCCGTAGTAAGTAATGAAGGGGTCGATTGAAAAGCGTTTGTTGGTGTAGTTCTGTACGCTGCTGTCGGCCGGAATGTAGCCCAGCGTATCGTTGTACCAAAGTATAAACAGGCCGCCGGTAGTTTGCATCATGTTTGTATTGATGCCTGCGCTTAAACCGGGCAGTTTTTTGAATCGGTATCGGGTGTTGACATTTAGCCGGGCGCGTTGTTCGGTTTCGAGGTAGCGATAGCCGTCGTCATCAAGAAAATTGCCACCCACCACAAGGTCAAGATTACCGATTTGCCGCGCGTGGTTGAAAGAAAAGCCAGAAGTAGCCGGGGCCACATTGTTCCACCATTTGAGTTCACGGCGTTGTGGTGTATCATAGAATCCAGAGAAAAGGGTAACTGTTGATTGCGGCTTGAGCCCCGGGTATGCCGTGCGGAAATGAATCACTCCGTTAAGGGCCGATGAGCCAAACAATGCAGAAGAAGCCCCTTTAAGCACTTCCACCTGCGATACATTTTCGACGGGCAGGAAATTCCATTTCACATCGCCTGCATCACCAGAGAGCATTGGCATATCATCAACCACCATCAGTACGCGGCTTCCGGCTCCATAGCTAAATCCGCTTCCGCCCCGAATATTGGCCTGCCCGTCGGTTACATTCACCCCCGGCGTCTGGTCGATGATGGTTTCCATGTTTGTGGTGTTTTTGTTTTCGATAAGTGCAGGTTTAATGACCTCCATCGAAACAGTCACATCCGTGATTTTTTGTTCATACCGGCCGGCAGACACCACAACCAGATTAAGTTGCTGGGTAGTGTTTACCATTTTCATATCAAGTTGTTTTGTTTCGTTAGCTGCTAATGTAACTTCAGCGGTTTGCGTGGTATAACCCGTATAGCGAAAGTTGAGTGTATATGTACCCGGCGACAAACGAAGCATGTAATTACCTGACACATCGGTAACTGCGCCTTGTGATTGGCTGGCACTGACAATTACACCAATAAGCGCCTCACCATTGGCGCTGTCGCTCACAATTCCTTTCACTGTTGCTGTTTGCGCAAACACGGTAGTGGAGAGGAAAGATATGAACAGGTGGAGAAAAGGGGAAAAGCGGCCGTACATTTGAGGTGTTTAGGAGGGAAGATAGGAATTATGGACGAACGAATTTATCAGATCGCACTTACACAATTATCGGGTATTGGCCCGGTAATGGCAAGAAAGCTGCTAACTCATTGCGGCTCAGCCTCGGCGGTTTTTCTGGAAAAACCAGTTTTACTTCGTAAGATTTCGAGGCTCGGGGCGAGCAAAATTTTGCAATTAAGCGACAAATCCATTCTTGCACGTGCGGAAGAGGAGTTGCTTTTTACGGAGCGGCACAAGTTGCAGGTATTATTTATTGATGATCCTGCTTATCCTGAGCGGATGCGGCATTGCCATGACGCTCCGGTGATGCTCTATCATTGCGGAAACACAAACCTGAATGCTCCGCGCATTGTGAGTATTGTAGGCACACGCACGCCGAGTGAATACGGGAAGGAGCTTTGTGCGCAGACCGTAAAAGATCTGGCGGCTTACAATGTATTAATTGTAAGCGGGCTTGCATATGGTATTGATGCTATTGCACATAAAACGGCATTAGCGTCCGGTATCCCAACGCTGGGCGTACTTGCTCATGGTTTGGATCAGATTTACCCCTACGCACATCGTGGCCTTGCCAGGGAGATGACTGACCACGGCGGGTTGCTCACTGATTTTCCAAGCCGAACGAAGCCGGACAGAGAAAATTTCCCGATGCGTAACCGTATCGTGGCCGGGCTTTCAGATGCAGTAATTGTAATCGAATCCGGATTAACCGGCGGCTCAATGATTACTGCGGAATTTGCCAATAATTACAACCGTGACGTATTTGCATTTCCCGGCAGAGTACACGATGAGAAGTCTGCTGGATGTTTGAAGTTGATCAAAACCCACAAAGCGGCCTTAATTTCATCAGCTGCTGATCTAATTACATCCATGAATTGGGAAGCAGGGGCTCAAACCCAGCTCAGTGCACTGCTCAAACCGGAAAAAGACAATCTTGAAACTACCGAAGCGGCCATTGTTGATTTGCTTCACGGACAAGGCGAGGTACATATTTCAACGCTTACAGCTAACGTAAATCTTTGTTACGACGGTCTTCTTGACGTGATGGCTTCTTTAGAATTAAATGGTTGGGTAAAATCGGTTCCCGGGAATTATTACAAATTGCAGTATCTCAAACAATACACGTAGTGCAACAAAGTAACGACACACACCATTAGATCTAATTTAGTGTCAAAGTACTACTATTTATTACTAAAGTTTG
This sequence comes from Bacteroidota bacterium, assembly GCA_020402865.1. Taxonomy (NCBI): domain Bacteria; kingdom Pseudomonadati; phylum Bacteroidota; species Bacteroidota bacterium. Next base: position 265,929 of record JADBYT010000010.1, read on the forward strand.
GGGTTCTGCGATACATGGTATGGTTGACACTTACTAATTTCATGTCAACCAATATCCACTCACATGAAACATATAATACGCGCTTTATTGCTCACAGCAATGTCAACCATAGCTGTAGATGGATTTACACAAAGCACTTGTGGTAACCGGGATTTTGAAGACACTACTTTTACAAACTGGAGTGCCGCCACCGGCGATAACTGGGGTACACTTAGTTCACCGGTTATTTGGGTTCCAGGGCTTATCAGCAATGGTCTGAATGCTGCTGTCAGCGATATCGGAGCCCGGCACACGCTTATCACCACAAACTTCATTGACTCCATGGTGATAGATCCGGCCACCAATCAACCGGATACACAAATGACTTCACTTGCTCCGGGAGGAGGCAGCGTTACTTTGCGTCTTGGCAACAACAATGTAAATGCCGAAAACGAAAAGCTTTCCTACAGTTTTACTGTAACTGCCACAAATTACATCTTCACTTACCAGTTCGCCTGTGTGATGGAAGATCCGCAACATTTGCCTGATGAGCAGCCCTACTTCATGGTGAATATGTATGATTCGTCGATGGCTATTATTGCCACAGGAACAGACACATTTTATTCTGCTCAACCCAATGTACCTTTCATTACCACCCCGAACGGTTTTCTCAAATACCGTCGCTGGACAAATATCAGTGTTGATCTTACGGCTTATGTAGGGCAGAATGTGACTGTAGAATTTATCAATTCAGATTGTGCGCTGGGCGGGCACTATGCCTATACCTATGTTGATGTATCATGTTTAGGCACATTACTGGCGAATGTTTGGCCAGGCGATTGCGACTATGATTTGCAGGCAAACAATGTGGACTTACTCAGCCTTGGTATTGCTTACAATGCTACAGGCACCACACGTGCATCAGCATCAAATACCTGGGTGGCGCAGCCCTCAGCCGACTGGAGCACAAACTTCCCGCTGGGCGCAAACTACAAACACAGCGATTGTAACGGCGATGGCATTGTAGATCTGAATGACACACTTGCAATCAGTCTGAACTACGGCCAGACACACCCGTTGCGTTTGCCTGCTCCCGACCCCAACATTAATGTGACCAACCTGCCCGGTCTCACGCTTGTGCCCTCAGTAAACATCATTGGCGAAGGCAACATTGTCACATTCGACGTGTATGCCGGTTCAGCAGCCTTGCCGGTGAATGATCTTTACGGCATTGCATTCAAACTCAACTTTAATCCGTACCTGGTACATGGCGGCAGCTCACAAATGCTGTTTACAGGCAATGCACTTGGCACACGCAATGTGAACATGCTGGGTATGGATAAGCAATTCCCTTCGGCGGGTCGTAATGATGTGGGCATGGTACGCACTACACATGTTCCGATCAGCGGTGCTGTTTACTTAGGCTCTTTCTCGCTGCGCACAGCCTACAATGTGGGCAACGTAACCACACTTGAAGTATCATTCTCTGATGTGTTTGCCGTTGACCACAACTTCACGCATATTCCGCTGAATGCACAATCCGCAACGGTTATGATTGACCCCAATTTGCCGGCAGGCTTGAATGATGTGCAGGCCGCTCCGTTTACCTTCTTCCCCAACCCGGCCAATGATGCAATCCAAATCACCACTCCAAATTATGTCGCTGAGCGCATCATCATTACAAACCTGCTTGGACAGGAAGTACTTAATATTACGCCTACATCGCAAACCACTCCCATCAACACCGCCATTCTTGCCGAAGGCATGTACCATGTAACTGTAATTTCGGCCAATGGCAGAACGGTAAAAGAAGCGGTTGTGAAACACTAACTGTATTCTTTAACCACACACAAAAGAGCCTCCGCAGAATAGTGCGGAGGCTCTTTTTGTATTTTCAAATTTCAGAATTAGTGGAGTGAAATTTTGGTTGCGGCAAGTTTAGCCTGCTCCACAAGCTCTTTTACATCAACAGAGGCATTACCCCAACTCAATGCTACCCCCATGCGACGATAGGGCCGCATCACAGGTTTACCAAAAATGCGTACATCGCAAGAATGCATTGACAGCACATCGGCAATGCCGTTTATCACCGGAGCGGCTTCGCGGTCGGCAAGAATTACGGCACTGGCACCGGCACGTTCGAGGGTAATTTCGGGGATAGGTAATCCGAGCACAGCACGCAGGTGGAGTTCAAACTCATTAAGCGGAAGCGTGTTGGCAAGCGTAACCATACCTGTATCGTGCGGGCGGGGAGAGAGTTCAGAGAAATACACGCCTTTTTCAGTGAGGAAGAACTCTACACCCCAGATGCCTGCGCCGGTAAGTGCGCGTGTAACTTTGGCGGCCATTTCCTGCGCTTCGGCAAGATGTGCTTCACTCATCGGATGAGGCATCCAGCTTTCCTGATAATCGCCGCGCTCCTGACGGTGGCCGATGGGCGGGCAAAAAAGTACACCGCCGTTTTGCTGTGTCACAGTAAGGAGTGTAATCTCCGTATCGAAGCGGATAAATTCTTCTACAATCACTTCGTTAAGATCGCCACGCGAACCGGCCATGGCATAGTTCCATGACTTCTCGATATCGGCTTCGGTACGCACCACACTTTGTCCTTTGCCCGACGACGACATGAGTGGTTTCACCACACAGGGTAATCCAATTGCATCAATGGCCGCACGGAAAGAGTCGAGCGTGGTGGCATAGGCGTATTTAGCAGTACGCAGGCCAAGCTCCTGCGCAGCAAGATCGCGTATGGCTTTGCGGTTCATGGTGTAGTTTGCCGCGCGTGCACTGGGCACAACCTGAATGCCTTTGCTTTCGTAGTCGTAAAAACGTTCGGTGCGTATAGCTTCGATTTCGGGAACGATAATATCAGGCTTGTGCTTAGATACAATGGCATCAAGCGCATTGCCGTCGAGCATATTAATTACCTCGCGGGCTTGCGCCACCTGCTGCGCAGGCGCATTGTCGTAAGAATCAACAGCAATTACATATTGCCCCAGGCGTTGTGCGGCGATCACAAACTCTTTGCCCAATTCGCCGGAGCCGAGAAGTAAAATCTTTTTCTGCATTGTGTAAAAATAAATGGATTGCGAAAGTAGGGTATTGAAAAGAGATACGCATTAAAATAATGTGCTTTTTACCTGCTTTTCAAAATTGACGGGAGAGACCGTTGCACAAATAGTTTTTTATTCCCTCCGTTACCGTTATTTTCGTTCCCTAAAATTTACGCACATGTACACATCCGCCTTTCACCAGCAACTTAGTCAGGAACTCGCCAACATTCAGGAAGCGGGCCTTTTCAAACGCGAACGTGTTATTACCACCCCGCAGGATGCTGTGGTAAAAGTAAATGGCAAGGATGTGATTATTTTCTGCGCCAACAACTATCTCGGCCTTTCTTCGCATCCGAAAGTGCTTGAAGCAGCACACAAAGCACTCGATTCGCACGGCTTCGGCATGTCGTCTGTACGTTTTATTTGCGGTACACAGGATATTCACAAAACACTGGAAGCCAAAATTGCTTCCTTTCTCGGCACCGAGGATACCATTCTTTATGCGGCCGCATTTGATGCCAATGGCGGTGTGTTTGAGCCCCTGTTTGGCGAAGAAGACGCAATTATTTCTGATGAGCTGAACCACGCCTCCATTATCGACGGTGTTCGCCTTTGCAAGGCACAGCGTTATCGCTATAAAAACTGCGACATGGCCGATCTGGAAGAGCAGCTGAAAAAAGCGCAGGCCCAGCGTCACAGGATCATTGTTACCGACGGTGTGTTCTCAATGGACGGCTTTGTGGCACCGCTTGATAAAATTTGCGACCTGGCAGAAAAATACAATGCGCTGGTAATGGTTGATGAATGCCATGCCACGGGATTTATTGGCAAAACAGGACGCGGCACAATTGAGCAACGTAATGTGATGGGGAGAGTTGATATTATTACCGGCACATTGGGCAAAGCACTTGGCGGTGCGATGGGCGGTTTCACTACCGGGAAAAAGGAAATTATTGAACTCCTTCGCCAGCGTTCACGTCCGTATCTTTTTTCAAATGCACTTGCTCCTGCAATTATTGGTGCATCCATTGCGGTGTTTGACATGCTCAGTGAAACTACAGCATTGCGCGATAAGCTGGAGTGGAATGTGAATTATTTTAAAGAAGGTATTCGTAAAATTGGTCTTGAGTTTAAAGACGGTGAATCGGCTATTGTTCCGGTGATGTTGTATGATGCAAAACTCTCGCAGCAGTTTGCGGATCGTTTGCTGGAAGAAGGAATTTATGTAATTGGTTTCTTCTACCCGGTGGTAGCCAAGGGGCAGGCGCGCATCCGCGTACAGCTTTCTGCAGCGCATGAAAAGGAGCACCTCGACAAAGCCATTGCAGCCTTTGAAAAAGTGGGGCGCGAACTGGGCGTAATCAAGTAAACTGATATTGCCCAGCACACAGCCCTGTATTTTTGTTGGCGGTTGTGTATCTTTCCACGTATGAAAAAAGCCTCGCTTTTTTTGTTGCTCGTATTGGGTCTTCTTCCTGTTTCGCTGTTTGCTCAGGATAAAGCCCGGCTGCGCAGTGCCATGAAAAGTCTGCAAACGGCGATAGAAGACACCAACAAGGTAAACTGGCTCAATGACGTGGCCTGGGACACAAGCTACGATGACTTGGCTGCTGGCAGGCTCTATGTCACGCAATCACTGGAACTCGCCCGGAAACTGAAATTTCAGCCAGGCGTTGTGCGGGCCTACAATACACTTGGCGCTATCGCGCTCGACATGGGCGATATGAACGGTGCGCTGGATGCGCACTTCAGCAGCCTGAAAATTGCCGACTCGTTGAAGATGACACGTGCAATGGCAACCAGCTACATGAACATTGCCAACGTGTATTCTGTACAGCGCAATGATTCATTGCGCCTGATCTACCTCAATAAATCAATTGCTATATACAGGCAACTGGATAACATGAACGGCCTGGCGGTGTCGTTGGCCAATATGGGCAACCTGCAGTTTGAGTTCGACAGCATTGACAATGCGGCCAGCTATCTGAATGAGGCTCTTGAAATTTCAGAAAAGCTGCGTATTCCGCTGCGCATCGGTGCATCGCTTTCGGGGCTGGCACGTTGTGAGGCCCGCAAAAAAAACAGTGCAAAAGCCATTGCACTGATGAAAAGAGCACTTTACACGGTTGACACTACGGACAACAACTATGAGATTGCACTTATTCATATCGACTACGGGCAGATGTTTACGGATCTCAGCCAGTATGATTCGGCCGAGTTTCATTATCAGCTTTCGCTGGATACGTATGACAAGCTGAAAATGCCGGGCAAGTTTCAGGAGATTTACGAGGCACTAGCGCGGATGTACGAACAGAAGGGCGATTGGAAGCAGGCGTTGATTTACACAAAAAAAGCAACTGCAATAAAGGATTCGCTGCAAAGTGAACGTGTACTTCAGCATCAGCAAAACATGGAGGCGATGTATAAGCTGACAGAAAAGGAGCAGGCCATTGCCATGCTTAATCAGCAAAAATCATCGCAACGTATTTTTCTTTGGCTGGCGCTGGCAGGCTGTTTGCTTTTACTGTTGTTTCTGGGTGTATTGTTTAACCGGAACAAGCTCAAGCAGAAAAGCAATCAGCTGCTTGAAGAACAAAAGACCCGGTTAGAACTTCAGAACGCCACCATTGAAGAAAAAAACAAAAGCATAACAGACAGCATCAACTATGCCCAGCGCATTCAAAGTGCGTTGTGGCCTCGTGCAAAGGATTTTGAGCAGTTCCTGCATTCGGGCTTTGTCATGCTCAAACCAAAAGACATTGTAAGCGGCGATTTTTACTGGCTGGCCGAACGCGACGGCTGCATATTTATTGCCACGGTTGACTGTACGGGGCATGGTGTGCCCGGCGGCTTTATGAGCATGCTGGGCTCGCTGCTACTTACTGAAATAATTTCCGACAAAGGCATCATTGAACCGGCAGAAGTGCTTAACCAGCTTCGCAGCCGTGTAATCACAGCACTCCGGCAAACCGGCGAAAGCAACGAATCGAAAGACGGCATGGACATGGTGCTTTACCGCTACAGAAAAGATACGCGGGAACTGACTTATGCGGCAGCCAACAACAGTTTGTATATTATTACGAATGGAGAGCTGAAAGAGTACATGCCCGACAAGCAGCCCGTGGGCTACCATCTCGAAATGAAACCATTCACCCAGCATCATATTACACTCGAACCGCAAGCAATGGTTTACACCTTTACCGATGGCATTGCCGACCAGTTTGGCGGACCATCGGGTAAAAAATTCAAGTACAAACAATTCAGGGAGGTATTAATAAAGTATTCTTCGCTGGCAATGCACCTTCAGGAAGTAGAATTAATGAAGGAATTGGAAAAATGGCAGGGAAATCATGAGCAGGTGGACGATATTTTGGTGATGGGAATAAGATTTTGGTGATATAAAGGATAATTAATTGATTTACAGAAAGATTAATTTACATCTGTTTCTGCATGGCCTGATTTCACAGGCAGGGAGAAACCAACTTTTTCCACAATTTCTTTGTGGATAAGTTTGCCGGGATAGAAAATGTGCTTATCTTCGCAGCCCCAATAATGGGAAAGGACTACACTTTGTAGAACTATACAACTGAAGGTCAAGTGAATACGATCTCTTACAAAACCATCTCTACCAAGCCGGCCGACGTAAAGAAGGAATGGCTGCTGGTGGACGCAGAAAATGAAACGGTGGGTCGTCTCGCATCGAAGGTAGCATACCTGATCCGAGGCAAACACAAACCCTCGTTCACTCCGCACGTGGACTGCGGCGACAATGTTGTCATCATTAATGCTGACAAGGTACGCTTCACGGGCAATAAAACCGAAGACAAGGTGTACACCAGGTACACCGGCTACCCCGGCGGGCAGCGCTTCACAACACCGCAGGAGCTTTTCGCGAAGCATCCTGAGCGTGTGCTGGAGCTTGCTATCGGCCGGATGTTGCCTAAAACCCGCCTCGGTGATCGCCTCCGTCGAAACGTATTCATCTACGCTGGCCCTGACCACAAGCAGGAAGCGCAGAACCCAAAGAAAATTGATCTTTCAACCATTAAGGAACGCGCATAATGGAAGTTACAAACACCCTCGGCCGCCGCAAAACAGCTGTTGCACGAGTTTACCTGCAGCGCGGTAACGGTTCTATTACCGTAAACGGCCGCGATTTCAAACAATACTTCCCCACCGAAGTCCTGCAAATTAAAGTTCAGCAGGCCCTCACCATTACCAATAATGTTGGCCAGTTCGACATTACGGTAAATGTTGATGGCGGTGGCGTTACCGGTCAGGCAGAAGCAGTTCGCCTGGCTATTGCCCGTGCCCTGGTTGAGCTTGACGAAACCGTGAAGCCCGCACTTCGTGCAGAAGGCCTGATGACCCGCGACCCCCGCATGGTGGAGCGTAAAAAATTCGGTCAGAAAAAAGCCCGTCGTCGCTTCCAGTTCAGCAAGCGTTAATCCGATCCGTTTTCTCACAGTATATATAGGAACAAATGTCAAGAACCACTTTCAACGAATTGCTGCAGGCAGGTGCCCATTTCGGCCACCTCAAGCGCAAGTGGAACCCGGCAATGGCGCCGTTTATCTTCACCGAGAAGAACGGCATACATATCATTGACCTGAATAAAACCGTTGTGAAGGTTGAAGAAACCGCCAACGCCCTCAAACAAATTGCACGCTCAGGCAAAAAAGTGCTTTTCGTAGCTACCAAAAAGCAGGCGAAAGACATCGTTGCCGAGAAAGTAAAGGCCATCGGTATGCCTTACGTAACCGAGCGCTGGCCCGGCGGTATGCTTACCAACTTTGCTACCATCCGCAAAGCGGTGCGCAAAATGGCTAACATCGACAAGATGGCCACCGACGGTACTTTCGACGTGCTCTCAAAGAAAGAAAAACTCATGCTTTCGCGTGAGCGCGCCAAACTCGAGCACCAGCTCGGTTCAATTGCCGACCTCACCCGTCTTCCCGCTGCCCTCTTCATTGTGGACATCGTGAAAGAGCACATTGCCGTTGCAGAAGCAAAACGCCTCGGCATTCCCACCTTCGCTATCGTTGATACCAATGGCGACCCGAACAGCGTGGACTACGCGATTCCCGCCAACGATGATGCTTCCACTTCTATCGAACTCCTGCTCAACATTGTAACCAAAGCTGTGGCAGAAGGCGTTGAAGAACGCAAACTCGACAAAGACAAAGGCGAAGAGGAAAAAGACGATCAGGAAGAAGAATTTGACGACCGCAAATACACCCAGGGTGCTGAAGACGGTGAAGACCGTCGCCGCAAAGGTGGACCCGGTGGCGCTAAGAAACCCGGTGGTGCACCTGCCGGTGGTCAGCGTCGCGGTGGCAGCGGTAATGCCGGTGGTCAGCGTCGTCCTGCCCGTCCTTAATTAATATCTTACTTCTCGATTTTAACTTATCATGAGCGTTACAATCACCGCTTCAGATGTAAATAAACTGCGCACCATGACCGGTGCCGGTATGATGGATTGCAAAAAAGCGCTGACCGAAGCTAACGGCGATTTCGAAGCCGCTATCGACATTCTGCGCAAAAAAGGCCAGAAAGTTGCTGCCAACCGCAGTGACCGTGATGCAAAAGAAGGTTTGGTTATTGCCAAAACCAACGGTGCACGCGGCGTAGTAATCGTACTCAACTGCGAAACGGATTTCGTAGCCAAGAACGAAGACTTCGGAAAAGTAGCTGACAGCTTTGCAAGCATCGCTCTCGAACAAAAGCCAGCCGATCTCGCTTCACTGCTCAGCCTGAGCTACGAAGGAATGCCCATCAGCGAAAAGGTGGTGGAAATGGTTGGCAAAATCGGCGAGAAAATTGAACTCTCTTCTTACGAGCAAATTGAGTCTGCCCAAGTGACTGCCTACAATCACCCCGGCAACAAACTCGCCTGCATCGTAGCCTTCAACAAAAACATCAGCGAATCTGCTGCCCGCGACGTGGCCATGCAGGTTGCCGCTATGGCTCCCGTAGCCGTAGATAAAGATGATGTTGACAGCAGTACACTCGAACGCGAGCTTGAAGTTGCCCGCGAACAGGTACGCGCCGAAGGTAAGCCGGAAGACATGGTAGAAAAAATTGCTCAGGGCAAACTGAACAAATTCTACAAAGAGTCAACCCTGCTCAATCAGGAGTTCATTAAAGACGCCAAGAAAACCATCCGTCAGTATCTTCAGGAAACCGATAAGGAAATGACCGTAACGTCATTCAAGCGTATCGCCCTCGGATAATTGACCAATACATAAATCCCCTCTGCGGCGCAGAGGGGATTTTTTTTGACCATTTGCAGCCATACACACAAGCCATGAAATACAAACGCATACTTCTCAAACTTAGCGGCGAAGCCCTTATGGGCAGCAAACAATTCGGAATCGACAACGATATACTGAGCCGGTACGCTGCCGAAATCAAATCGGTAGTGGATGCCGGCATACAGGTGGCAATCGTAATTGGTGGTGGAAATATTTTCAGGGGCATTCAAGCTGCCGAAGGTGGTATGGAACGCACGCAGGGCGATTACATGGGTATGCTTGCCACAGTAATCAACAGTATGGCGCTGCAGGCCGCACTCGAAAAAACCAACGTGCCTACCCGTTTGCAAAGTGCCATTGAAATGAAAGAAATCTGCGAACCGTTTATCCGCCGCCGCGCCGTGCGTCACCTCGAAAAAGGCCGCGTGGTAATTTTTGGCGCCGGCACCGGCAATCCATATTTCACCACAGACACCGCCGGCTCGTTGCGTGCTATTGAAATTGAAGCCGATGTTGTACTCAAAGGCACACGCGTTGATGGTATATACACTGCTGATCCCGAAAAGGATCCCAGCGCCGTGAAATATGACACCATTACGTTTAACGAGGTGTATGAAAAAAATCTGAGCGTAATGGACATGACAGCCTTTACACTTTGCAACGAAAATAAACTGCCCATCATCGTGTTCGATATGAACAAACAGGGCAACCTGAAAAAACTGGTAATGGGCGAACCTGTGGGTACACTGGTAGAGTTTTAACGACCCGCGAATTCATCAAAAAAACAAACACCCGTCTTTTTCACTATTTTAGCAACTTACATCCCATAAGTTTATCGTTATGAATGAAGATCTTCAGTTGATAATCGACGCCATGGAAGAGTCCATGCAGAATTCCCTTTCGCACCTTGAAGACGAACTGAGCCGCATCCGTGGCGGACGTGCTTCTGCCAGTTTGCTTGATGGTGTATATGTGGATTACTATGGCAGCAGCACACCGCTTGGCCAGGTAGCCAACGTAAGTACACCCGATGCGCGCACCATTTCGGTGCAACCCTGGGAAAAAACAATGCTTGATCCGATCATGCGAGCCATTCAGGCTGCCAATCTCGGCTTTAATCCTACAAACAACGGCAGCATACTTATCTGCTCGATTCCTCCAATGACAGAGGAACGCCGTAAAGATCTCGTGAAACGTGCACGTACCGAAGGCGAAAATGCAAAAGTAAGTGTGCGTAACGCACGTCGCGATGCCAATGAGGAAATCAAAAAACTCACCAAAGCCGGCCTGCCAGAAGACGAGGGCAAAGAAGGCGAAAACAAAGTGCAGCAAATGACCGATGCCTACATTGGCAAGGTTGACAAGCACCTCGAAAGCAAAGAGAAAGAAATTCTCACTGTGTGATCAACTCCCTCAATAATTAAAAATCCCGATCAGTCGATCGGGATTTTTAATTATTTCAATACTTTGAATTTACCATTACCATACTTTCCACCAAGGCTTTTTAACGCTCAAATCAGGCTCTCCCTCATGCCTGCTATGCTTTGGAGTTTCTTTCATTTGCTCGGCAAGTCCGCGCAGGATGTGTTCCAGAACAATTAATTCTTCAGAAGAAAATGGCTCGGCAAGGTAATTCGTTTCGTCGGCGAGGCGGAAATGCGAATCGGTTTGGAAAAGCTGTTCGAGGCGCGTGCGTTTGACTTCAAACCAGATTGTTTTATCGCCTTTATCGAACCCCACAACTATCCAGGTACAATTAAACAGATAGCTGGCTTCCAGCGGATTCCAGAAGATCATCGGCTCTGAGTCACCGCCCACAGGACCATCGAGTTGATAGCGAAGGGGTATAATGTAATTGATGAGCTGATTTTGATGGTCGGTGAAATGTGCTTCAAGTTTGCGGTAAGCTTCCTTTTCATTGGTCTGATTGATTTGAAGCTGATCCAGCAATTTAGTTCCCACCGAATATTCGCCACGATAACCAAACAAAGTAAGCGGCCCCTTGCCTTCGCCAATCATGTAAAGCATAGCATGAGTGCCTTGCACAGCATGCTCGTCAATCCACTCTTTTGTACACAATGCCTTAAACTCCTTCACATCCATTTCGCCATGATGTTCGGGCTGTATCCGGTTGTCGGCATATTCGGCAATGATAATACTTGCTTTTACGGCAAGTTCCCAATCGCCGGTTGATGCGAGTGTGTTGAGTGAAATTTCGTAGCCCGTTTCAGTGCGGTAAATACTTGCACCTCGAGTGGAAACACCCGGGCGATGAAGTCTCTCGCCTTCTTCAATTAAGGTTTCATCAATTACCTGAGCACTGAACTTTGAATGTTCCTGCTCATCAAGCAGTTGTTTAAATAGCCAGCCTTTAGCAATTGGTTTACGGGAAGGGATGTAGAAAACAAAACTCATGAGGTAGAAATTTATTCGGCCGCAAACACTTTTGTGCCTTCTGAACAGTTGGCACAAATATCAATACTGCTGCGCGAATGAAGAATGTTTTTACGAAAATTGATGTAGGGCTGGCTTTTCCAGATTTCACTTAATGAATGTTGCTGCACACTTCCCAGCTGATGCGTAGCATCTTTGTCAAAGCAGCAGGGTACTACTTTTCCATCCCACGTTACTACGCACGAATGCCACATTTTCCAGCACTGGTTAAACAATTTGCCGCGAAGCTTATACTTGCCGTTGCTCATGCGTACGTAGCGCGAATAGTTTTCGTTTTCGGGCATGAGCGGGTTGCCGTTTTCGTAGTCGTAGAGCTGAGCCGTTTTAAATACAATTTCGTCGGCCCCGATTTCCTGCGCAAGCTGCCGTGCAGCTTCCACTTCATGCTCATTGGCCCGCACCACCAGAAACTGAAAGGTTACAAACGGTGTGGCGCTTTTCATTTCTTCGCGCATACGCAGCAGCCTGCGCGCTCCTTCGAGTACCGTGCTGAGTTTTCCACCCACGCGGTAAGCAGAATAAGTTTCCTGCGTAATACCGTCGAGCGAAATAATCAGTTTGCTTAATCCTGAGGCAACCGTATTCCGGGCATTTTCATCGTTTAGGTAATGCGCGTTGGTAGAAGTAACCGTAATCATTTTACGCGATGCAGCATACTTCACCATTTCAGTAAATCGCGGATGCAGGTACGGTTCGCCCTGGAAGTAGAATGTGAGATAAGCTGTATGTGCAGCCGACTGATCGACAAGCCGGTTGAACATTGCTTCATCAAGCATGCCCGTGGGGCGTGTAAAGCTGCGAAGTCCGCTCGGGCATTCGGGGCAACGGAGGTTGCATGAAGTGGTGGGCTCAACCGCAATTGCAGCAGGCTGTGCAGGCATCCATGCCCTGCGCAACAGCCGCGATACATGGTACGACAAAAACAGCAAAGACATATTCCACAGCCGCCGGAGAGTGACGCTGCGCAGTAAGATGCGTGTCCATGTAGTGCGTGGTATCAATTCAGTTTGAGCAGCTTTGACGATTCAAAAAAAAGCGGCGAACCGTTACTGATTCGCCGCTTTGTAATTTTGAAATTACGCATCAATTTTGGCGTACTTGGCATTTTTCTCAATGAATTCGCGGCGGGGCGGAACATCATCCCCCATCAGCATGGAGAAGATATGATCGGCTTCGGCGGCACTTTCAATTGAAACCTGACGCAGCGTGCGGAACTCAGGATTGAGTGTGGTTGACCACAACTGTTCGGCGTTCATTTCACCGAGACCTTTGTATCGCTGAATGTTTACTGAACTTTCCTTGCCTTCACCGGCCAGTTCTTTCACAAACGCATCACGTTGTTCTTCGGTCCAGCAGTAGCGTTCTTCTTTGCCTTTTTTCACCAGATACAGCGGCGGCGTGGCAATATAAATGTAGCCGCGCTCAATAAGTTCGCGCATGTGGCGGAAGAAGAATGTGAGAATAAGTGTGGTAATGTGGCTGCCGTCCACGTCGGCATCGCACATGATAATTACTTTGTGGTAACGAAGTTTATCAATGTTAAGTGCGCGTTCATCTTCGGCAGTGCCACGGAAAACGCCGAGCGCAGTGAAGATGTTTTTGATTTCTTCGTTTTCGTAAATTTTGTGTTCCATGGCTTTCTCCACGTTGAGAATTTTACCACGGAGCGGAAGAATAGCCTGAAATGCACGGTTACGCCCCTGTTTGGCAGTTCCGCCGGCCGAGTCCCCTTCCACGAGGAAGAGTTCACACTTCTGCGGATCACTTTCGGCACAATCAGCAAGTTTGCCGGGCAGTCCGCCGCCGGTGAGTGCGCCTTTGCGCTGCACCATTTCGCGGGCTTTGCGGGCTGCGTGGCGGGCTGTTGCGGCAAGAATTACTTTGTCCACAATCATACGCGCCTGCTTAGGATGCTCTTCGAGGTAGTTGGTAAGCATTTCGCTTACGGCGGCGCTCACGGCGCCATCCACATCGCTGTTGCCGAGTTTTGTTTTGGTCTGGCCTTCAAACTGCGGCTCGGCCACTTTCACGGAAATAACCGCGGTGAGACCTTCACGGAAGTCGTCGCCGTTTACTTCAAACTTGAGTTTGGAGAGCATGCCTTCTTTTTCGGCATAGGCTTTCAGTGTACGCGTAAGTCCGCGACGGAATCCGGCCACGTGTGTACCGCCTTCGTGCGTATTGATGTTATTTACGTAGGAATGCAGGTTTTCGCTGAACGACGAATTGTATTGCATGGCTACTTCCACGGGTATGCCGTTGCGTTCGCCTTCCATGTACACCACATCTTCGATGAGTTTTTCGCGGTTGGCATCGAGGTAAGCCACAAATTCGCGCAGTCCGCCTTCGGAATAAAACATTTCCACGGGGTGCGAACCGTCTCCGCTGGTAATTCGGCGATCTTCAAGGGTAATGCGGATGCCTTTGTTGAGGTAGGCCAGTTCGCGCATACGGGCAGCAAGCGTATCGTAGTTGTATTCGCTTACGGTAAAGATGCTGCTGTCGGGGTGGAAATGCACTTCGGTGCCGGTCACATTGCTTTCGCCGATTTCTTTTACCGGATAAAGCGGCTTACCAATGCTGTATTCCTGCTGATAGATTTTACCCTGGCGGTTTACGGTTACCTTAAGATGATCAGAGAGTGCATTCACGCAGGACACACCCACGCCGTGCAAACCACCCGAAACCTTATACGAATCCTTGTCGAATTTGCCCCCGGCATGAAGCACGGTCATTACTACTTCGAGCGCCGAACGTTTTTCCTTGAGGTGCATATCTACAGGAATGCCGCGTCCGTCATCTTTCACCGAGATTGAATTATCAGAATGAATAGCTACGAAGATATTCTTACAATGCCCGGCAAGGGCCTCGTCGATGGAATTATCAACTACTTCGTACACGAGGTGATGCAGACCTTTTACGCCGATATCACCAATGTACATGGCCGGGCGCTTACGCACGGCCTCAAGACCTTCAAGAACCTGGATGCTGTCGGCCGAGTAATCTGAGGCCTGTTTTTCTTTCACGATTTCTTCCATAGTTTAACCCCGGATTTTCCCATTAGGGGGAGCTAGTACAAATATACCAAAAAACAAGCCTCAGAAAGGCCGAAAAAGCCTAAAAACAGGGATGTTTTTCCACATGATGTGCATAATTTTTCCTGTTAAAAATTTGGCAGTTAAAGGAATTTGATTTTGAGCATATTTCTTACCCGTTCAATGTATTTTTTATTGAAAAACACTTCACGTAAAAATATTGCGGAGAAAGAAAACGATACACTCCGGCAGAAGCATGCGTATCATACTGCCGGAGCGGACTGGCTGCTGTGCAGCCGGATCAGAATGTAAACGTAAGTCCCGCAAGCATATTGAAGCGTTGCGTAGGGTAAGCATTCCAGCGGTAATAGCGCTGCGAAGCCACGTTGTTGAAATTGGCAAAAAGCGAAAGGAATTTGGTATAGCGGTATTCAAAGCCCACATTTACATCTACAAATCCTTTCAGCAATACCGCACTGTACACGGTGCCGGTGCTGTCAACGGTGCGCGCATACTGTCCGTTGAGATAGTAAGCCTGCATGCGTACAATTATTTTATCGCGCAGGTTGTACTGCCCGGTAAGTGAAAGCCGCAACGTGGGTGTATGCCACGGGTGCTGCTCGGTATTCATGTCGTACTGAAACCAGTCGGCAGTGGCAATAATACTGAGCTTTTCGCGCTGCTGCCAGGCCAGCTGGGCGTGAGCGGTAAATACCTGTGCGGTATCCCATACAATGGCAAATTTATTTTGCTGTGCATCCTCTGCAGCCACCGTATTTACAAAAAACGGTGCATTCACCAGCTCAAAGCGGCCAGCGCGTAAATCATAGGCCAGATTGGATGTGATGCTGCCGCGCACACCGGCGGCCACATCAAACTTACGCTGCGTGTTTCGCAAGGTGGTGCTTTGAGAAGTAAGCAGGAACGGATTTACATCGGTTACACTGCGGTAGCTGTTGCGGTCGAGTGAGCCGGAGAGTGTGAAATACGGCACCAGCATATTTTGAAGCAGTTTTACACTGATGTGGCCCTGCGGATAAAAGTATGTGCTGGGCCCGGTGCCGCCGGGCACTTTGCTTTCCTGATAAATACCTATCCCGATGGCTGCATCAAACAAATCATTCCGGGCATGGTACATCGGCTTGAGCCAGCCAAAGGTATTGAGGGCCGTATCAGCAGGAATCGCATTCCGGTTATAATCCACGCCAAGCTCGGCGGTAAGAAACTCATTACCACGAATGGTTCGCTGACCGGAAGCTACAAAACGGATATTGTTTTCGTTGGCTTTAAACGCATCACCCAGGAAGTGATAATCGATCCTGAAATGATGGTTAATCGCCTCATCACCGCTCAGGTGACTCTGCAATTCGCCGCCAGCCGTAAAAAGCTGAAAACGTTGACGGATATCTTTTTTCTGAAACGACAGCGAAGTATCGGTACTGCCATAATAATGCACTACATCCCGGTCGTAACCGAGGTTACCACTCAGTGTATGCTTTTTGAGAAACCGTTTACCGGAAAGATCAATTGCGGTCTGACTGAATCCGGCAAAGCCCTGCACGTCTTTCGGGCCGGTGAGTGCCGAAAAATGGCGGGCATGCGCATTCCATGCTCCGTTTTTTGAGCGCATGCTCATGGCATCAATTTCGCCATACAGCATGCCGTAGTTACCAACACCTGCGCGGGTATAGGTGCGGTAAAGTTTGCTTACCGGCTCGTTGGCCAGTTTGGCCGCAGGAATGGTGTCTGTAGTAAACTCAACCGGAATCTGCTTGGGTTGCAGTTTGTAGGTAAATGCAGGCGGAGGCAGCACGGTATCTTTTGTAACCGGCTCGGCCGACTTTTTGGTTACCTCTTTTACAATTACCGGCGATGCACCGCCTTCAGCAATAATTACTTCAGTTTGTGCAGCGGCAAAAAACGGAGCCAGTACAAGGGCTGCAAAAGCTAATATGCGTTTCATTGTCCGCCTCCTTCCTGCGTTTCAATTGGAATTTCAAGTTCTTCGGGGCCTTTGCGCTGCACGGCTTTTTCTTCTGCTTCAATGGCCGCAAGTTTGTCTTTTGCCTGTTGCACAAGCTCAGGCACATTGCCATTGTCAATATAATTCTGCAACACCAGTTTGGCCTGAAACTTATCTTTCATGGCCAGATAATTATCAGCCAGCAGCAGCATGGCCCTGCCGCTCCACTGCGGATAAGCGGCATAATCGCTCACAAACTTCAGTCCCTCCTTCTCCACTTTCTTGTACTCTTTGCGGCGGTATTTTATTACAAGTATCGAATAGCTTGCTTCTGCTGCAAAATCGGTGAGCGGCTGCATTTTTATTACTTTATTAAAATGCACTTCGGCTTCCTTGTCGTTTAAATTAGCAAATTCCTGCCGGCCACGCAGATAATGTGCTTTTACAACAATTCCGTTTGGCAGCTTAGGTACTTCAAGAACTGCCGGCGCATACACTGCTGCCGAATCATATTCGCTCAGGTTCATGTGTGCCAGCATGAGGTTAATGGTGGCTGTGTTTTTCAGTTCCGGATCTGTCGATTCTTTTTGCAAACGTTTGTATGTCTTTATTGCATTACGGTAATCGCCTGTACGGAAGTAAAGAAATGAAGCGCGCACCAGACTTTGCTCGGAGTAGCGTGTACGGCCTTTATTAATCACAGCCACATAACTACCCAATGCGGTAATTGTATCGCCTTCTTTAAAGCTGCATTCGGCGCGCATAAAGTGTACATCGGTGATGTAGCTGCCCGAAGGATATTTGAGAATGTACTTATTGAGCTGTTTCAATGCTTCGGGGCAATTACCTTCTTTGTAAAAACGATCGGCCACTACAAACGTAGTGCTGTCGGCCACCTGCTGGCTTTCGGCAAAGCCCTGCGAGGCGGAATAGGCTTCCCACTGATCGAGCTGGCCCATTGCTACATAAATTTCCTTTATTTCGCGCATAATGCCGGGCAGTTGGCCGGTACCATCATTGCGGTAAGCATTGGCCGCTTTTTTAAATTGTTCCAGTGCTTTTTGTTGTTCGTTTTTAGCGCGGAAAATAAGACCCATATTCACAAGGCTGAGTTTGCCTTCGTTGCTTTCGGGATCAATTTTATTTACGTTTTCGTAAAGCAGCAAAGCCTCGTCATAGCGACGCAGATCGTGCAGGGCGCGTGCTTCCTGAAAGCGCGACGAGGCAAGGTATTTTGAATTGGGATAATTGGTGCGCAGCTGTTTAAGCAGATCAGCTTTTTCACTTTTTTTGCCGAGATAGCCAAAGGCCATTGCCTGCTGAAAAAGTGCGTAGTCTTTAAAATTATTATCACCTGTTTTTTCAGCTACTGCCTTACCATAAAACTCGGCCGCATTCACATAATCTTTCATCCGGAAATACGCATCGCCCATACGCAAATCAGCATCCATAAGCGTTTCAGACTGTTCGCCCGATGGCAGTGCCACAAATTTGCGAAACCAGAGCACGGCATTTTCCCAATCGCCTTTTTCAAAATAGCAGTAGGCAATGTTGTAGTTTACCAGATTGAAATTAGGCTGCAGGCTGGCACCGGGAGCCAGCTGAAAGGCTTTGTACTCGGCAATGGCCTTATCGTAGCTGCTGGTTTCCTTTCCTCCGTTTTTCTCACCGTTCTGGTACCAGGCTTCCCCTTTCCAGTAGCGTGCCTGCGCGGCAAGATCACGGTTAATGGGATAAGTGAGCGAAAGATCAAAATGCTTTACCGAGCCGGCATAATCGCCTTGCTGAAAAAGTTCAACTGCGCGGTTGTATGCCATTTGCTGATACACCGGATGCAGTGAGGGTTTGAGCACTTTTATGCGGCTTATCGACTGCAGGCCCAGCGCGTAGTTTTTATTGCTCAGATATACGTTGGTAAGCAGCGTGTAGGCTTCATCAGCACGCGGTGTGTTCGGATACTGATCAAGATAATTTTGTAAAGCCACAATCGCTTCGTTGTAGGGACTGAGTGAAAGTTCGTAACTCAGTCGGGCAAAGTTAAACAGCGCATCTTCACGTATCGCCGGATCAAATTTCAGTGCCGATGCTTTTCCAAACGCGGCCCTTGCCTCCACTTTGTTGTTCTGCTTCAGGTTGCAGTCGGCCAGGTGATACCAGGCATTCTGCTCCAGCAAATCAGCCGTATCACTCATTACTTGCTGAAAATATTCGGCAGCCTGCATGGCGCTGTCTGAGCGGTAATACGCATAACCAAGTTCGTAAGCTTCCTCGCGGGTAAGCACAGCTACACCTTTGCGGTAGCGTTGCAAATAGGGAATCGACTCGCGGAATTTACCCGTGCGGTAATACGATTCGCCAATGATGCGTGCAATTTGCGGCTGGCGTTTTTTATCGGCCGAATCGAGCAGCGGCGGCGCATATAATATCACCTGATCATAGCGCTTTTGCAAATAATAAATCTGCGCAATATAAAACGGCACCACCGGCCCGAATGATTCATTCGACACAAGGCGCTGAAAGCCTTGCAACGCCGTTTCATAATTCCCCTCCACATACGCAATGTGCGAGAAATAGTAATTTGCCGCCGCGCTGTATTTCGTATCTACATCCTTTATCTCATAAAAATCCTTCTTGGCCGAATCAACGTGTTCAAGCATATAATGTGCATAGCCACGCTTAAAATAAAACTCGGCTGTTTCTTCTTTTTTCAGGTTATAAAAATCAACCTTCTGCATCCATGCAAGCACATTGCGGTATTCCTTTTTGCGGAAATAATAGCGTGCAAGCTGAAAACAGGCACCGGGCACTTTCTGGCTTTCCGGGTGGCGTTCAATAAACCCGGAAAGGCGCCATTCAGCATCTTTGTGAAAGAGTTCAAGTGCGCAAATTGCCGCATAATATTCGGCATCTACCGCATACAGGTTTTTCTTATCGCGATGGGTACGTACATACTCATCAAAAACCACCTGCGCAGCTTCATACTTCTGTTTTTCAAACAGGTCAAGCCCTTTGCGAAAATCAGCATCGGGCGCCACATACGTTTGTGTTTGCTGTGCCTGCAAACCAACAGCACACAGCCCGAGACTGAAGACGAGAAGAAAATAAATTCGGATAGCAACCATCCACACGGATTTTAACGGATAAAAGTAGTTTCTCTGGTTGCATAGAACAGGTTTAGGTAATACTGAGTTATCAACGCAAACGTGTTGAAATTATTGCGATTAACACCTCTTAACAGCTTCGGTGGCCGGGCATTCTTTTTAACTTTGCTCACTGTTTTATCTGCATCCATGGATTCATCCACCATCATTTCGCTCGATCAGGTTACTGTGTATCAGCAGCACAATATGGTGTTGTCTAACGTAAGTTTCACAGTAAACAAAGGCGAGTTTGTGTATCTGGTGGGTAAAACCGGTTCAGGCAAAAGCAGCCTTATGCGCACGCTTTATGCCGATGTACCGCTCACAAAAGGCAGTGCCGATGTGGCCGGATATAACCTCAACACCATTCGCCGGAAAGAAATCCCTTACCTGCGCCGCAAACTCGGCATTGTGTTTCAGGATTTTCAGCTGCTGTATGATCGAAGTGTAAACGACAACCTGCTTTTTGTGCTGCGCGCCACCGGCTGGAGCGACAAAAAGAAAATGGCCGACCGCGCGCAGGAAGTGCTTGACAAAGTGGGCCTCGCCACCAAAGGCCACAAGCTCCCGCACGAACTTTCGGGTGGCGAACAGCAGCGTGTAGCCATTGCCCGCGCATTGCTGAATGACCCAGAAGTTATTCTGGCCGACGAACCCACCGGCAATCTCGACCCGGATACATCCGAAGGAATTATTCGTTTGCTTAAAGACATCAGCAATAACGGCCGCGCCGTGGTGGTAGCCACGCACGACGTGCTGCAGATTCAGCGCAACCCTTCGCGCACGCTGCGCTGCGAAAACGGCGCCGTATCAGACACCGCCTCAGCAAGCACTGAATAAAAACCTGTTTTATTTTTTTGTCTGCAACTCGGCCAGCGTGTCGGTAATTATTCTCGCATTCTCCGCATTCGAAAAACGGCTGCCCAGTACACGGCGGCGCGCGGCAATATGAGCTTCTGCAAAAGGCTTTGCAAAATACTCATCCAGTGCATTCCTGAATGCCGCTGCATCAGCACACATTACACATAATTCATCCAGTCCCGTATGCGCAATCATGGGTGCATTCACTAAACAATGACGCCCGCGAAAAAGCGCGGCAAGCAGTTTCAGCTTAATTCCCGTGCCCTGAAACGTGGGCAGAATATTAATGTGCGCCTCACCAATCAGTGCATCTATCTCGGTAGTACTTATGTTCAGCCGCAATTCCACATTGGTGTTGGCTGCTGCCGCATCGCGCAGTACCTGCGGCGGATTGTTGCCGGCAATAATCAGTTTATGCGCTGATCCCGCAAACACTTCATTCACCAGAAAAAGTGCGGCCTGATAGTTTTCAGCCACCTCCAGATTGCCGTGATACAAGGCAAACGAACCGCTTCCCTGCTGTGCAGTCACTTCGGTATTCGGATGAAAAGCCATAACATGCTTCACCTTGGGGCCGTAGCGTCGTTCAAGCTGCGCAGTGTCGGCAGGCGAAATAGCAAAAACAGCCTGCGCCTGGTGCAGTACTTTTTCAAACTGCAGCAGCTTGCGGGCCTCGCGGCGGAAATACAAGCGGCGGAAAAATCCGGCTTCGGCACCCGCCAGCGCAGCATAGTAATCATGCTCTATATTATGTGTGCGCACTAACCTTATGCGTGAGGCCAGCCGCACATCAGTAAGATGTCCGCAGCAATGCAACCCTTCAAACATAATCGGAAAATCATCGGCCAGCAGGCGCTGCATCAGCTCTTCCGATTGCCGCGTAACCACAATAAACGGGCGCGGGGAGAAGAGCAGTTGTTTGCTCATGTTTCGTTTGTAGTAATGCACACTGGCGCATACCGCTTCCAGTTCCGGCGCGCGGCTCCGTCCGTAGCAAAACGTATGCAAATGCACGCGCACACCCGCATTGCGCAACGCAAGCATTTTAAAATACACGTCAATCACCCCCCCGTAATTCGCCGGCCAGGGTACATCAAACGACACGATATGTAAATCAGTAAACGACAAGCTAAAAGCCCTTTGGGCTGCTATAAGCAGTGGATAAAACGGAGTAAATGTATAGCGATAGCCTGTCTGATTTAGGTTCCGGCAAGTTTACAAAAAAACATGCTTGCACACAAAAAGAACTGCACGGAACTATTGCTGCAACAAACCGGATAATTTAAAAATGAAGAGGAGCAAAATCTGAAGTGCAATTCAGAACCACCTGTCCCGCTTTCCGTTCCTACAGCCTGAAAAAGGCTGTATCCACTGCAATCGGGGCTAGTTTAAAACGGTCTGGCGCATTAAACGACCTGTGTTTACTGCAAAAACCGGGCATACACACGTTTTATTGCATCTTCCTCAGTTTCCCAGCAAAGTGCTTTAGCTGCTTCAAGCGCATTGGCTTTCCATGCATTGCGCCGGGGCGAATTGAGCATTTCCTTCAATGCACGGGCAATTTCTTCAGGCGCATGTGTGGTTACCACCTGCCCTACGTTGTAATGGGTCACAATGTGCTTTACTTCCGGCAAATCAGAAGCCAGCACGGGCACACCGGCGTGTATGTAGTCGAAAATTTTATTGGGCAGGCTGTAGCGGTAATTCAGGTTGGTGTCTTTATCCAATGTAAGCCCGATATCGGCCAGCCGTGTGCGGGCGCGGAGTTCATCGGGCGGAAGTTTGCCGGTGAAAATTACGTTTTCTTCCAGTCCGTTTTCTTTCACCAGTTGTTTCAGCACCGGCAACACATCGCCGCCGCCAATAATAAGCAACACGGCATCATCCATATACTTCATGGCCAGCACGGCTTCCTCGGCACCGCGTTGTATGTTCAGTCCGGCACCCTGCATCAGTACTACAGCTTTATTTTCGGGCAGGCCGGCCTGTGTGCGTGTAAGCGCCGGTGGGGGCGGCACATACAGCCGGGGCATATTGCGCACCACAACGGGCCTTACACCATAGCGCGTTTCGTACCACGCTGCAATGGATTCATTCACCGTAAACACGTGCCTGAGCCTGGGGAAAATGTGTTGCTCAAGCATGCGCCACATTTTTTGTTTCAATGGCCGGTGTATAAGTTCGGGCACTTCGGTAAAAATTTCGTGTGTATCATACACCAGCGGCCTGCTGCGCAGGCGCGATACAATGTGGTTAGGCCAAAGTGTATCCAAATCATTGGCTACATATACATCGGCCTTATGTTTCATCAAAAACCAGAAGAGCCGCCACTGAAAAAGCAGATAAAAAAGCATTCCTTTTTCGGCCATCAGTTTCATACGGTGGGTATGATAACTTCGGGCCTGCAGGGGTAAACTGTGTTTCTGTATGCGCCCCACAAGCAATACCTCATAGCCCATTTCATGCAGCGTGGTACATGTTTTATGCACGCGCTGATCAGTCACAAGATCATTAATTACAGAAACAACAGCTTTTTTCATGTGTGGCTTGCGGCATCGAAATTACGCAAAACCGTTTGGCTCAGCGTAGCAGCACTGCACACTTTTTACGTTCTTTGTGGTGTATGACCACCATCAGCGAAAACATCAGCCTCAAGCCCTACAATACATTCGGCATGCAGGTACAGGCGCGCTGGTTTGCCGAAGCCAGAGATACCGACACCCTTCGCGAAATTTTCTCACAGCCGCAGTGGCTGCAGCATAACCGGCTTATTCTTGGCGGCGGCAGCAACATGCTTCTCACTAAAAATGTGGATGCGCTGGTGGTACACAACCTCATCGACGGCATTCATGTGGTGCTCGAAGATAACGACCACTGGTATGTGCGCGCAGGAGCGGGTGTAAACTGGCACCGGTTTGTGCTCAACTGCATAGCCCATGGTCGGGCGGGTGTCGAAAATCTTTCACTCATCCCGGGCAGTGTGGGCGCAGGCCCCATGCAAAACATCGGTGCGTATGGTGTGGAGCTGAAAGATGTGTTCGACTCGCTCGAAGCATTTCACATCAGCGAAGGTTATGTGCGCACATTTACGCCCGACGATTGCCGCTTTGGCTACCGCGAAAGTGTATTCAAGCGCGAACTGCGCGATCAGTTTATCATTACATCAGTTACTTTCCGCCTCAACAAAAAGCCCAATTTCAGTACAAGCTACGGTGCCATACAGCAACAGCTCGAAAAAACGGGCATTACTGAACTCAGTATAAAAGCAGTGAGCGATGCAGTAATTGCCATTCGCCGCAGCAAACTGCCCGACCCGGCCGTAACAGGCAATGCAGGAAGCTTTTTCAAGAATCCGGTTATCAGCGCCGCCACACACACACAACTCAAAACCGAATTCCCCGAGCTCGTAAGTTATGCCGCCGGAAACGATTTCAAACTGGCTGCGGGCTGGCTCATTGAACAATGCGGCTGGAAAGGCTTCCGCCGCGGCGATGCAGGCGTGCATCCCTTGCAGGCACTTGTTCTTGTAAATTACGGTACTGCCTCAGGCGCTGAGATTTTCGACCTTTCGTCGGAAATTCTCGAAAGCGTGAAACAGAAATTCGGCGTTGATCTCGAACGCGAGGTGAATATTATTTAGCGGCGGCCAAACCACGTTCATACTTCTCCCTTACTACTTCGCCATACAATTTCTGCTCAAGTTCACTTTCCACCCACGACCGGAGATCAAACAGCACACCCGCACTTTCAAAATCGGGGCTGCATACTTCTTCGTACAGTTTGCTGAGCAGCTGTTTTCGTTCACTGCTGTTTCTTTCAAAACCTGTTTCGGCCATCAGAAAATCTACAAATAAGTCCTGCCACTTATCTGTTAACTGACTTTCCGAAATCCAGCGACTTGTCTGGCGCAGCATGGCTTTGTAACTATCCATATTCTCGGCCAGTAAGCGAAAGATGAGTAGCCGCAGGAATCGCGCCAGAAGCTGAATGCGCATACGGGTGCCACTGGTATCTTCATTAACAATGGCGTTGAGATAACGTAAGGCAAGTTTATAGTCGCCTGCGCCAAAGCAAAAATGCGCTGCACTGAAACGCAGATCAGAACCAAATACCCCCGCCTTACCTTCATCAAGCAAGCCAAGTAATTCATCCACTTCTTCCCATTCAATACACGCACTGTCAAATCTACCCATGCGGGTGAGTACGGCAAACTCCATATTCACCACACGCAACAGCATTTTATGTCTTAAATACGATGTTTTTGCCGGTTTCAATTCGAGCTTTTCGGGCAGTGTACGCAAACGCAAAATAATGTCCAGTGCTTCTTCATACATCGCTACCGAATAATAATCAATGAGCAAATTATACATGGCCGACACCAATGAACGCAGTGTTTCATAGGTATGTGTGGTTATACTTTCAAGCAGTGCTATCTGTAATTTATTGTAATGTATCGACTCATTGAAATGCTGAAAAGCATGTGCATAAAATGCTCTGGTATAATAATACAGTCGTTTTGCAGGAAAAGTCAGTGCCTTAGAATCATCCGAAAGTAATTCATGCTTAAGCAGCGCATGAAGTTTTGTTTCCGCTTCGTCATGGTTTTCTGACCCGGCCAGCAGTGAACATGCCGCAGCATGGCTGGCCGCCCATACATAAAACCGGTAATTGGCAAACTGCTCAAACAATACCCGTTCTTCATCCTCCAGCCTGCTTAATGTGTGCAGCACAGGAGCTACGGGCACATTGAGCAGTAGTTCACGTTCCAAATCAATAATCTCAGTAAGTGCTGCAAAGTAGTGGTAGCGGACGGCAATTACTTTTAGCTGCGCCAGTCTGCGGCGGCAATGTTCATACATACCCCGGTTCAGAAGCAGTCTGCATTCGGCCAGCATTGCATGTATGCGTACATCTATACTACCACTCTCGTGGTAACTTCTTAAATAGCGCAGGCAGATATCATACAACTGCACTTTCGCCACATCAAGATGCTTGGCGGCACCACTTTTGCCGAGTTTGATTTTTAATAAATCAGGATTGTATTCCTCAAGCAAATCAAGCGCCCTGAACAGTTCGGCATGGTTTGTATCTTCTTTGAAAAGTTTGAGGTGGCGGTTGATGTAACGCTTTTCGGGAGCCGAGAGGTTCTTCACCAACTCGTAAATCAGTTTATTTTTTTGCATATTCAGGGGGCAAATCTGGCAATTGCGGCCAAAATAATAAACCTGTTGAGCTCAAACAAAAAGTCCTGCCGCTGGCAGGACTTTTTGTTTGAAACAAGGCTGTATTAATGGTTAACCACTAGGCGCTGTACGCTGCGTGTACCATTGTACATTACTTCATAGAAATAAACGCCGTCGGGCAATGTGCTTACATCCACATTCCAGAACTGGGTGCCGGTGGTTACTTCGGTAGTTTCAGAAATAATTTCCTTACCCATTACATCCCGCAGCGCAAGTGTTACCTGTCCGGCCTGGGGTACTGAATAGGTAATGGTAGCTGTTTGCGAAGCCGGGTTGGGATAGCTGCTGAGCTGAACACCGGTCAGTGTCTGCTCTTCCTGCCCCACCATGATAATGAGTTCGAAATCGTCAATAGCCCAGCCGTCAACTGTGGTTGAGTTAAATCCGTCTGACGCAAACACGAAGCGGAATTGCACCGGCTGCGCGTTGCCGCTGAGGAACGACAGGTTATAGCGCGACTGGAAGTAAGCGGCACCGGGGCCCGACCAGCCTGGGGTGTTTGAAGCCCAGATGTTTGCCTGGCCATACCAGAATACGCCCAGCGGATCGTTTTGTACACCAAGCACCTGCCAGGTTACACCACCGTCGGCGCTGTACTGGATAAAACCACCATCGCTGCCAAAGTCGGTAGAGTACCACTGCCAGAAACGCATCTGCACGCTGCTTGCGTTTGAGAAGTCGAAGAACGGCGAGTAAAGATACTCCATGCTGTTAGGCTGGTAAGCGCCGTTCAGGTTTACTTCCCATGCATTGGGCGCAGTGTGCGCGTTGGTAATGTAGGGTGCAGCCGGTGTACCAAGCTCCCACGAGGGTGTATAGGTTGTTTGTGCCGCAAAGAACGTTGAAGCTCCGTCGAAGTTGTCGGAGAACGGAACCGGCAGCAGCGGAATACCTGTTGAGTTTTTGCAGGCACTATCGTTGGTAAGGTCACCGTCGTTGGCAAGCGATGTCCACGCACAAATGGTAAACTGTCCGGCAGGAGCAGTAAACTGTGTGGTAAACGTAAACGTTGTCGCTGCGTTTGCAGGAAGGTTGCCTGTCCAGGTTTGAGTAACCGGTGCGTTTGCACCTACCTGATACGTAACCGGAATAGAGGTAAGCGTATTTACACCCACATTACGCAACTGAACCTGAACGGTAGCTTGTGAGTTAGCAGCCTGCTGCGAAGCGGGTTGCAGAATGCTCATCATTTTCACGTCAAACGGCTGCGGCTCATAAATACGCACCTCATCAAGGAATACAGCTGATCCGCTTGAACTGAAGTTGTCATTTACCTTTGCTTCAAAATCAATGGTAAGCACACCAGCCGGAAGGAACGGCGTGAGATCATAACGGTAAGAGGTGTAAGGCCCCGTAGCACCGGCAGGTTGCAGGTGCGGGGTAATCATGTTGCCGTTCACTTTCACACGGAAATTGGTGTACTCATCAGCCCAGCTGAAATTCATACGGGCATCAAATTCAAGAACAAGACTTGAATATGTGGCTGTATTCACCAGCAGGCGAAGGTTTGAGCGGTGCTCCTCGCAACGGGTAGTTTGCCAGATGTAGTTGGGCGATGAGAGAATGGTATCAGAACCGAAATCCCACGCACCGGAGAAAGTAGCATCAAACAAAGCACCCTGTGTACCCGCATTTGCGGCCAGCGCAGAAAGGTTAACCTGGCCATAGGTGGTGTTGGTTACACAGAAATCGTTGAAGCTGGTTGTGCTTTCAAAGCCATTGTAATAAGGAACGTTAACTGCGGCAGTGGCTTCGAACGTGAATGTAAGCGTATCATTCATCAGGAAGCCATCGTTGGTAAGCGCAGTATAAACCGTAATGGTGTGTGTGCCTGCAGTAACATTAAACGGTGTGGCAAAAGTGAATGTATCTGTTTGCAAAGGCACGATTGTACCGGTGTACTGTTCCGTAACCGGTGTACCGTTATCTATCACATAAGTCACGTTCATCGGCCCCACAATATTCTGTAAACCGTCGTTGAAAATAGCCACAGAAACTGTGTTTGAGCCTACCGGAGCGCAACCGGTTACATCAGGCACAATTACAGCATCCATTTCAGCATCCTGTGCAGAGGGCAGCCGGATAAGGAAATCGTCAATTGAATAGCCATCATATTCCACTGATCCGTCAGAAGTGAATACGAATTTGAATTGTACCGGACCTACCACATTGTTCAATACGCTTAAACGGTACTCAGATTTTACCCAGCCGTTGCTGTTACCCTCCCAGCCGGGAAGGCTTGATGAAAGAAGCGATGCATTTGAATACCAGTTAATGGCATTCGGATCGCCAACAGTGCCAAGTACCTGCCAGGTATTGCCATCGGTAGTGTATTCAATGCGTACACCATCCCAGCTGGTTTCGGCATTGTAGTTGTGCCAGAAACTCATCTTGGCATTCACCGCCTGCGAAAAGTCGAACACCGGAGATAATAAAGCCGTATTCGCACTTGAGCTGTAGCCGGAGGTAAGGTCCACATCCCACGCATTTACACCCGAATAAGCACCGGTTGTAGCGCCGAATGCAGGCGTACCGTATTCCCAGTCTGAATTTCCTGAGGTGGTTTGTACAGACCACAAGCCATTATTCGACTCAAAATCATCGAAGAAGGGGAACACAATTCCGGCAAATGCCACAAACTGGCGGCAACCAGAGGTGGGCTCGGTAGCCGTATTGGACGCCGGCGATGCATCGAATGCGGTAACGTAATAACAAACCGTGTCTGAATCGTTTACTGCGGGGATACTACCTACCCAGAGGTTGCCTGAGGTGTTGGTCATACCCACCGCCTGCTGCGGACCACCGTTTACGGTATAGTAAACCGTAGCGGTGTCAACACCGGATGCATCGGTAATACTGGTAGTAATGGCGAAGGGTCCGAGTGAGAAAAGGTTGTTCAGAAAAATCGGGCTTACGTAAGTAATTACCGGCGGATTGAGCTCAGAAGGAGCTACGGTTACTACAATATTATCGAGCAGCCAGCCGTAAGCACCGTTGGGGCCGTTAGCATTTCCGTCGTTGAGTTTGAAACGGATCATTACGTTGGCCGCGTTGCCACAAAGGTTTGAAATATCAAACGTTTCGTGTTTCCACCAGGTGTTGTTAGGCACAGCCGCATCGTTGCCCGGCTGCCAGTCGCTGTAAGAACCGGCGCAGAAACGGTTGTTGATGGCGGCAAACTGACCGCTTCCGAGATAATGCGAAGCCACAACGGCCTGCCAGGTGTTTCCGTTATCGTTGGAAACCTCCAGACGGGCATTATCGAAAAACTGAATTTTACAGATTTGGTCAAAATCGAGCAAAACGAACGCATTACCAAGCGTACTGAATGAAATGGTAGTGAGCTTGGAGGAGTCGTTAAGTGCGATCTGGTTGCGGTAACTCCGCAAGCCACCTGCCTGATAGGTTGTGTTGGAACTCCAGGTCGGATTACCCGTGGAGGTTACGGAATCTGCTGTTTCAAAATCTTCGTGAAACACCACTGTTTGTGCGCCTGCAGCAAATGCAGCAACCATTCCGCAAATCAGAAGTAATGTTTTTTTCATGTAGTTTGGATATTGCCTTAACCCAAAGGTAAGGAAAGTATGTGTGTACACGAAACCTGTTCCATGTTTTCTTCGTAAACCGGAAGTTCAACCCGGATAACATTATGGTGAAACCGGAAAATTGCAACAAAACCCCAAACTGTTTTTCACCCATCAGACACGTGCGACAAGTCTGTTTTTTCGCTGGCTTTATCAATTTTAAATTAAAAAACACTTACATCTCTTATTCACATCGTAAGCGCATATTCCCCCATGCTTCCCGGAAATTATTCATCGGATACCCAATTTCATTTACTAATTGTACGCATTACTAAATGAGAGGCCGTTAGAATTCATTGTTCCGCACAGCCTCTGAATGCAGATCCGACATAATCCAAAAGCCCGCCGGAATTACCGGCGGGCTTTCATGTTGCGAACGTTCAGGCTTACGGGACTGAAACGTTTTATCGGTTAACTACAACTTTGATGGTTTGTGATACTGAGCCTGTAGCTACACGTACAAAGTAGATACCGTTTTCCCAGTTGGTCACATCGTAGCTGAGGTTATTATTTCCGCTGTTGAGCGACTTGTTCTCGTTAATGAGAAGCTTGCCGGTCATATCGAAAGCAGTGATCTGCACATCGTTATTATCAACCAGTGAAATGTTCAGGTTGAACTGTTCGCCTGCGGGGTTCGGATACAGGGTGATGCTGTTGATTTCCTGCTGCTCCTGTACACCTACGAAGAACGGAATTACCTGCGTAATGGTGTCGGTGCAACCCTGTGCATTGGTTACCACGAGGGTTACGGTGAAGTTGCCGCTGCTCAGGTAAACGTGCTGCGGTGCGGCTGCGGTTGAGCTGCTGTTGTCGCCGAAATCCCAGTTGTAAACCGTACCACCTGTTGATGAGTTGGTGAAGGTTACAATGTTGTTGATGGTAGAGAAGGTGAAACCGGCAGTGGGAGCAGGATTAACTACTACGGTAACCGGAGCAGAGGCACCCACACCATTGCAGGCATTGCTGTTGGTTACAGTTACGCTGTATGAACCTGCAGCAGAAACGGTGATGCTTTGTGTGGTAGCACCTGTGCTCCAGAGGTAAGTATCGGCAATGCTTGAGGTGAGGGTAACTGTTTCGCCGGGGCAAAGTGTGGTGCTGCCGGTGGCCTGTACGGTGGGAGCAGGTGAATTGCTCACCGAAACCTGTACTGCGTTTGAAGTAGCGGTGCAACCATTTGCATCGGTGTAAACTACCGAGTAGCTGCCAGAGGTGGTAACAGTGATGCTCTGGCTGGTAGCGGTATTGCTCCACAGGTTACCTGTAGCCTGGCTTGAGCTGAGTGTTACACTGTCGCCGGTACAGAACGTGGTGGGGCCGCTGGCGGTGATGCTGGGCGCAGCAGGATTGGCATTTACAGTTACTGTGGTAGCAGCCGAAGTAGCGCTGCAGCCGTTTGCATCGGTGTAGGTTACATCAAATGTACCTGAGGCATTTACGGTAATAGACTGTGAGGTGGCGTTGTTGCTCCACAGCAAACCTGAAGCCTGGCTGGCGGTGAGTTGTACTGAACCGCCGTTGCAGAAGGTTACCGGGCCGTTGGCCGCAATGGTGGGTACTGCGGGCAGGGCGTTAACGGTAACGGTGATCGAGTTGGTTACAGCCTCGCAACCATTGGGCTTCATTACGGTGCAGGAATAAGTGCCGCTTTGGGTTACGCTGATGGTAGCGGTGGTGGCACCGTTGCTCCAGAGGTAAGAAGAAGCACCGGCTGTGGTGGCATCAAGTGAAACCGAGCCACCCTGGCAGAATGTAGTAGCACCCTGTGCAGTAGCAGAAGCAGTAAATACGTTGTTGATAGCTGCATTGTAAGGCTGGTTCTGGCAGTCGAATTCTGACCAGCAGGCCATCCAGTTACCTGTGGGGCCGAAAGCACCGATGTAGCTGGTGGGGGTAAAGAATGAGTTGCTCAGGTTGGCATTGCTGAAAGAAGCACCGCTGTTGAGGGGCGATGAAGCACTGATGAGCAGATCAGGATTGGTGAGGCTGAGGTTGTTGATACCCAGTGAAGAAGCCAGACCAATGGTTTGGTTGTTGAAACCGGCAGTAGCAAACCAGGTACTGATGTTGAATGCGCCGTTTACGTTGTTGGGGTTTGCAGCTGTTGAAGCAGCAAGTGTATCGGTCATTTGCACCAGTGCTGTGTTACGGAACTGGAGATCGCCGGCGGTAGCGTTGCCCTGTGTAGATGAGCTTTCGATGAGCAGACCTGTGGGATAACCGGCAAATACAGAGTTGTACACACAGGTACGTGTGTTGCGGCGCAGGTGCAGTGCACGACGGTAGAGGCTGTTGATGGTGCTGTTGAAGCAAAGCGGGCCATATACCGAAATGTTTGAGAAAATGGGCTGGGTAATGGGTGTGTTGCCAGTACCAGTAGCATCATTGTCCGACTCGAAACCATTTGAGCCCGACTGGTCGGCAATATTGGGATCGCGAAGCACTACACCAAACTGGATGCTGCCTTTGAAACCGTTGTCGGTATCAAAATCATCATCCCATGCACGGTAAGAAATAAGGTATTTGCAGTTTACGGTACCGCCAAACCATTCAAAAGCATCGTCGCCAGAGTAGGAAACCTGCACGTGCTCGATTACGGTTTTGCGACCTACACCGCCCATGGTAAGGCCGTTGATTTCGCTATTGGGCTGGAAAGCCACACCGGGATACTCAATGCGCACGTAGCGGATAACACCTGAGCTGTCGTTGTCATTAGGTGTAGCGCCGCCACCGTAAATTGTGCCTACGCCACCTTCAATTACGCCTTCGCCGGCAGCAGTGCCGTTTGCAGCGTTAGCGGGCAGGTTTACAGAAGCGCGGCCACAGATAATAAGACCGCCCCAGTCGCCGTAAGAGCGCTGGCCCACGGCTTTCTGCGATGTAAATACGATGGGCTGTTCGGCAGTACCATCGGCAATAAGTTTTGCATCGCGCTCAATAATCAAAGCACCTTTCGAAACGAAATCGCCTTTGATGATTGTGCCGGGCTGAATGGTGAGCGTAACACCGGGTTTTACATATACCCAGCCGTTGAGCAGATAAATGTTGTTGGAGGTCCAGGTTTCATTTGCTGTAATGTTACCTGATTTAATGATCTGCGCATCGGCCGAAACGAAGGCTGCTACTGCAAGACCAAGGGTAAGTAAAAACTTTTTCATGTTGTGTTTGCGTTTAATCGCGTTTGAGGAATTTAATCGCGTCACAAAAGTATTCCCGGTGTATGATGTCACTGTAAATACCAGTTTATCTTAAATAGTGGTTCAGGTTATTGCTATGTAAACTCGCCATTAAAACAAAAGCGGCTCAATGACGAGCCGCTTTTGAAAACCAGTTACCAGACAATTATTTACCCGTGGCATCTTTCGGTTCGAGCAAACGCACGGTAATACCAAAAGTAAAATACGAACCCCGGCGGAAAGCCTGAATGCGCTGATCGCCTTCGCGGTCGAGTTTACTGTCGAGATTTGCATCCTGCAGCATCAGGAATTCCATATTCAGCAGATCTGACGCATTAAACCGCACATCAATGTTCTTGCGTTTACCCATTGTTTTCACAACCGATAAATCAAGCTGATGGCGCGGCATTTCGTAAATATCGGCAATAGACAGCGAAGGGATACCGGCAATTACAATACGCGGCCCCACTACATTGTACGAGGTATTGATTTGCCAGCCGGTTGAATCGCTTGTCCAGAAAAGCCCCATATTCACCACATACGGCGACTGTCCCATCATCGGGCGGCCCACATTATCATTTTCGCTCAGCTTAATATCGCTGAAAATGTAGGAGGCATTAGCCACCACACCAAAATTTCTGATTACCGGAATGCCAATACTGTCGAGGCGTTTACGCACTTCAAACTCAACACCGTAGTTGTTTGCCTGCAACGCATTGCCCCAGGTAAAACCGCGCACACCACCCGAACCGAGACCGGGGAAGAAGTAAAGTTCGATCGGATTATTGAATTGCTTGTAGAAGAATCCGAGCGTAATATTTTCGCCCATGCGCGGATAAAACTCAAAACGCAGATCGTAGTTGTTCACATCGGGGGTTTTGAGCGAATCGTTGCCCTGATAAATACTGTTGAATACGAAATCGTAAAAGGTAAGCGGTGCAATTTCGCGGAACTCAGGGCGGTTAATGGTTTTGCCATACGCAAGGCGCACTTTGAAACGCTCAGAAGTGTTTACGGCAATGTTGATTGAAGGAAGCACCGAAGTAATATCGTTATTTACGCGTACCGAATCGTTGATGTTGTTTGCACGGTAGCTGAACAGCTTCTGTACGTTATGTTCCACACGTACACCGCCGCTTACTTTTACGCGGGGCATTTCTTCACCGGTAACTTTTCCTTTAAACTTACCGAAAGGCAGCACAGCCATAAGGTAACCTGCACGCAGGTTGTTGGTAGCCACATAGGAATCGGAGAGCTTAGTGTCTTCATCAATCAGCACACCATCAGTTGTGTTGATGTTTCCTTCGGCAAATACCTGATCCATGGGTGTGGTAAGCAGATCATAATTACCATACGTCTGGAACGAAGCCGCACGGTAACCGAGGTTACGAATGCCAAAACCACGGATTTTATCTTCGATATACACACCACCTTTGAGCGTGAATGAATAGGCTCCTGAGTCCTTACCAAGAGTAACAAGCTGTTCTACGTTGGCCGTAGCGGCTTTTACATCTTCCTGCATACTGATGAAAAGGCGACCGAGATAAAACGGCACAGCCTGGTTAGGAATGTAAAGTGTGAACGGATCGGTTTCGGCAGCACCGAATACTTTGTAGTAGCGTGCACGACGCCAGTCGGGTTCGTTGCGGCGGGCGGTTGAATAG
This sequence comes from Bacteroidota bacterium, assembly GCA_020402865.1. NCBI lineage: Bacteria > Pseudomonadati > Bacteroidota > Bacteroidota bacterium. The sequence continues at coordinate 300,335 of JADBYT010000010.1, forward strand.
GCCAGTGTCCAGTCAACTTTGGTTTTCCCTTTGTTGAAATCATGATCGCCGGTAAGCTGGCCGGTATAAATAAGGCGCTGGCTGTAGCGGAATGAATACTCTTTGCGGTCTTCGCCGTTTTCGAACGAGGGGCCGCCACGGATGATGGTTTCGTTGTCGCCAAGCTGGTTGAACAGATTTTTAAGTTCAATGCTGTGCTGGCCGTCTTTACCAAAACGGATGGCATTGTTCTGGATGAATGCCAGACGTACACGGTTCTGGAAGGTGGTATCGCCGTAAGCAAAAATAGTATCGCTTTGCTGCGCCACGGGATCGTACACATTATAATCGTACTGATTATTTACCTGACGCTGATTGGTAGATGAGTAGCTTACCGAAGTAATGTTACCAAACTGATATTGCTTTTTATTTTTGGTTACGTAGCTCTGACGTACCGCCCAGGTGATGTTGAAACGCTGATCGGGCATTGCAGCAGCGGTGGTGTAGTTCCAGCTGTTGGGCAGCGATTTGGTAGCATCAAGCAGTTGTTGCTGTGTGAGTGTCTGATCGCGAAGGTTGGTGGGAAATGCATCGCCGAGGTTGCGGCTGCCGGCGCCAAAGCCAAAGCGGTCGGCTGTACCGCCGCGATTAATTGAAAAAGGTTCAAATGTTGTACCTGCGCGGTAACCTACCGAATAGCCGATTACCAGACTGGTTTGTTCGGGGATATTGCGGGTAGTTAAACGAATGGCACCGCCCGAAAATTCGCCGGGCAGATCGGGCGAAGGTGTTTTGTAAATGGTAAAGCGGTCGAGCATTTGTGAAGGCACCAGATCAAACGAAAACGTTTTCACATCTGACTCCACAGACGGAGTGAATACATTATTGAGCAAGGTTGCATTGTAACGCTCTGAAAGACCGCGTACAATTACAAAACGGTTATCCACCAGCGTTACACCCGGAAGCGTGCGCGCTACTTCGGCAGCCGACTGGGTAAACGTTTTCTGCATCTCGGCAGCCGATTTATTGTCCTCCGTCTTATCGGAATTCTTGGTGTCTTCCACCGCGCTTATGGTGCCCGAAATGGAACGTGTGCCCCAGATGGTGGCCACATTAATTGTATCGCCGATACCAAGCGGCAGAATTTCCATATCCACTACCGACTGTTTGCCAGCCTGCACCACTACATTGCGCACGGTAAACGGCTGCTTACCCAAAAATTTGCAGGTAACAGAATATGTACCGGGTTTTACCGATGCTTTATATTTACCATCGAAATCGGTAATTGCTACCATGCGGGTACTGTCGAGCAAAATGGACGCACCAATGAGGGGCTCACGGGTTTCTTTGTCGATAACCACACCTGCAATACTTCCGTTTTGCGCAGCAGCAGTAAGACTTAGCAGCATTACTGCCCAGGCAGCAAGTACGAATTTGAGTTTCTGATTCATTTTGGGTCGCAAATAACGCCGCAAAGAAACCGTTACAGCGTGACGCAGGAGTTACCGCAAAATGAACTTGATGTTAACTTCGGATAAAGCGAGAAAGATTAGCACTACTTTATCTTAAAGGTGTGTTAACATCAGAGATCAGCCGAACTACGTACATTTGTACCGGAAAAGACAACTATGTCAACACAGACCCATAAATTACTGCTGGTTGATGACGAACAGGACATTCTCGAATTCCTGACCTACAACCTGCGCAAAGAAGGATATCACGTTACGTCGGCCACAAATGGTGACGAGGCGCTGGCCATAGCCCGCCGGGAGCAGCCTGATCTGGTGCTCCTTGATGTGATGATGCCCGGCCTGGATGGCATTGAGGTATGCCGCGAACTCAGGCAGATGCCCGGAATGAGCGACGTACTCATTGCTTTCCTTACTGCACGCGCCGAAGATTACTCGCATATAGCCGGTTTCGAAGCCGGTGCCGATGATTACATCAACAAACCCATCAAGCCCCGCGTACTCATCAGCCGCATCAAAGCCCTGCTGCGCCGCGCACCCAATGCCAATACAAACGAGGCCATTGATATGGGCGGCATCCGTATCGACCGCGAAAGCTATCTGGTATATAAGGAAGATCAGCAGATTTCGCTGCCGCGCAAGGAATTTGAACTTATCGCCCTGCTTGCCACCAAACCCGGCAAAGTATTTACACGCGAGGAAATTCTCAACAACGTGTGGGGCGGCGAGGTAATTGTAGGCGACCGCACCATCGACGTACACATCCGTAAACTACGCGAAAAACTGGGTGAAGAGTTTATCAAAACCGTAAAAGGTGTAGGTTACAAGTTTGAGTTTTAACCAGTAAACTATTCACTTACAACATACCAAGAGGATGTCTCAAAAGATTGAAACATCCTCTTTTTCTTTACCATAATATTAATAATACACCGCCACATTCTGTTTAATTAAACCGAATGACTGATATTTGCGGCAGCAAAACCAATTTGCTGCCATGAAACAACTTTCCACACGCGCCATTGCATTACGTATCGGGCTTGCCTGCGCGGGTATGGCCTCGGCGGTGTTTCTGGTTGCGGCAAAGGGCGATACGCCCAATTTCTGGCTGAAGCTGCTTATGCTTTTTGCCCTCACCGGCCTTTGCGGTTTTCTGCTTTCCTCGTTCCTCATCCGCGATTTTATCAGCTTCCGCATCCGCACGCTTTACAAAACACTTTACAATGTAAAGCAGCAGCGCGATGAACCGCTGAATCTGCCCGTTACCGGCGATGATCTTATTTCGCAAATGCAGCGCGAAGTGGCCGACTGGATGAAAAACCGATCGTCGGAACTTGAGGATTTGAAAAAACTGGAGACCTATCGCCGCGAATTTCTTGGCAATGTATCACACGAACTAAAAACACCCATTTTCAATATACAGGGATACATTACCACGCTGCTTGACGGCGGATTGGAAGACGAGCAGATAAACCGCAATTACCTGCAGCGTGCCGAGAAGAGTGTGGAGCGGATGATTGCCATTATAGACGATCTCGAAGCCATTTCGCGCCTCGAATCAGGCGAACTTACGCTGGAGCCCGAAGAGTTTGACATTGCCGACCTGATGCGCGAAGTAATGGATGCACAGGAAATGAAAGCCGGCAACCGCGGCATCGCACTCAAATTCCGCGAAAACTACAAACCCGTGCGCGTGTTTGCCGATAAGCAGCGCATACGCCAGGTGCTTACCAACCTCACTACAAACTCTATTAAATACGGCAAGCAGGACGGGCAAACCGAAGTGCGTTTTTACGACATGGACGACCATGTGCTGGTAGAAGTGGCCGACAACGGCATTGGCATTGCACGTGAGCACCTGCCGCGTTTGTTTGAGCGTTTTTACCGGGTTGACAAAGGCCGCTCACGCGATCAGGGCGGCACAGGGCTGGGGCTGGCCATTGTGAAACACATTCTCGAAGCGCACGGCCAGAATATAAACGTGCGCAGCACCGAAGGCGTAGGCTCTACCTTTTCATTCACCCTGCCGCGCCGCGCCGCTAAAGCCGTTTAGCCGCAACAGACACAAGGCTTCCGCTCTTTTCATCTGATTTTTTGAAAATTACCTGTCCTGTCTTCGTCGGGCAGGAATGTATCTTTACCGCACTTCCAAAACCCGATACGCTTTACACATGAAGAAACTTTTACTTTCAGTAACACTGTTACTGACAATTTCTGCCCTGCATGCGCAACAGCCTGCGCACTGTGGCACAATGGATGTGCATGCCCAACACCGCAGCAATGCACAAAACCTTACCGGCATGATGCAGGCTGAAACTGCTGCACACCAGTGGCGCCAGAACCACCCGGCGGGCGCTACACAGCGCGGCACAGGCAATCCGGTGCTCACTATTCCGGTTGTGGTGCATGTGCTTTATAAAAACGCCACACAAAACATTACCGATCAGCAGATCCAGACACAGATTGCCGTGCTCAATGAAGACTTCCGCGCCATGAACGCGAATATCACTTCACTGCCTGCGGTGTTTGACACAATTGCAGCCGATGTGGAAGTGGAATTCTGTCTCGCCAGCCTCGATCCCAACGGCAATCCGACCAACGGAATTACCCGCACCTCCACTACCGGCGGCACATTTCTGGGCTACTTCAACCCGTTTACGGAAGATGCCAAGTATGATTCTACCGGCGGCAAAAACGCATGGCCTACTGATCGCTACCTGAATATCTGGGTATGCGAACTTTTCCCCGGCCTGCTCGGTTATGCACAGTTTCCGGGCGATGCAGCCGCTACAGACGGCGTGGTAATTACCTACACCGCATTCGGAACCATTGGCACGGTTAGCGCACCCAGCCTGCTTGGCCGCACCACCACACACGAAGTAGGCCACTGGATGGGCCTCTACCACATTTGGGGCGACGACAGCGACTGCACCACCGGCAGCGATTCAATTTACGATACGCCCAACGCCACATCGGCCTCACAAAGCGATTGCCAGACCACACGCAACAGCTGCAGCAACGAAGATGCCTGGTGGGGCGTGGTTGATCCGCCGGATATGGTGCAGAATTACATGGACTACTCGCACGATTCGTGCATGGCCATGTTTACAAAAGGACAGAAAGTGCGCATGCATTCCTTCCTTTATGGCGATGCGCGCCGCTTTGCACTGTTCAGCTCACCCGCCGGCTGCGCGCCGCAGGGTGTGCACGAACACCAGCTGGCCGATTATTTCAGCATTTACCCCAACCCTGCCGAGGGTGTGGTTAATGTATCCTACTTCGGCAACGAAAATGCGCAAATGACCATTGAAGTGCTCGACCTGAATGGTCGCGCAGTAAAAGCATTTACTACCAGCGCCTACAGCTATACACTTGACCTGAGCGAACTGCCTGCAGGCGTGTATGCCCTGCGTTTCAGCGGCGATGCCGGTGTGGCGGTGAAACAGGTGGTAATACAATAAGGCTTTGTAATTTGCCTGCCTTGCGGCGTACCTTACTGAATCGGGTGCGCCGCTTTTTTATGTCGCGGTGATTTCTTCAAGTACAATGGCCGTAAAGCATGCTGCTCACCGGTGGCTTCGATAAACTCAGCCTCCGGTGCTTTGCATTTATCTGATGAAAATCTGCCCCTCCCCTTTTTCAGGAAGGCTGAGCCAGCCGCGGTGGCTGAGCTTGTCGCGGTGGCTGAGTCCCCGCAATTTTCTGCGTGGATCGAAGCCACCGAACTAGCCTGCCGCGGTGGTTGAGTCCCCGCAATTTTCTGCGGCGATCGAAACCACCGCCTGCACGGCCTTTTCAAGCCACTGCGCATTATTCGTTACCGAAAGCGGAGCAATCTGCTCCACCTCTTCCAATGCTTTCGCCAGATCAAACTCATGCTGTTCCTGCGCTACAATTCTGCGTTGCGCGGCAAGTGAGGCAGCGAGATATTCCTGCTCGGTTTGGCCGGGTGCGGGCACGGCAATAAAGCGGCATCCCGCAGCAGCGGCATCGCAAAGCGTTGAATAACCCGAACGACTGATGACACAGTACGCATCCTGCAAAAACTGCTGCAGTGTTTCGGTGGGAAGATGATTGTAAACGGTAATGTTTTTGTCGGTGAGTGGTTTGGCCGGTTGTCCGGGCATGCCACGCACCACAATGCAGGCGCGGCCTGAGGCATGAAGTTGTGGCACCAGCAGGCGTTCGAAAAGTGTGCGCTGGGGTTCGGGGCCGCTGAGTAAAACGAGAATGTGCCCGCCACCGGTCTGTTTTTCGGCTGCATGAAAGCGGGTGAGCGGGCCGATAAACTGCTGCGGCACTTTCAGCGCAGGACCATCGTGCGAGAGGGCGCCCGAGAGGTTGCCTGCACCGGGCAAATCAGGAATCCAGATTTCGTGAAAGCGGTCCAGCATGCGCCTGTTGAACGCCGCAGCCACGCCAAAGCCTGACGGTGTTTGCAAATGCAGCTGATGCGTAATGCACACGCTGTGCACGCGGTCGCTGCGGATACCAAAGCGATTATCGGAAATAACGGCAGTGTAGTTTCGTTTGCTGATGAGCTGATCGAGCAAATGATACTCGCTGCGCATTACCCGCATCACACGCGGGGTTTGCATGAGCAAATGCCAGCCGCGCATGCCGTTTGCGGTGTAGGTAATGCCGTATTCGGGCAACGGATGTACAGTAAGCTGCGGAAACTCCTGCCGCAAAAACGCAATGCCGCTGCCCGATGCGCCCAGCTCAACCTCCGCACCCGCCTTTAGCAGCGCGTGTATTACAGGCACACAGCGTGTGGCATGACCGAGGCCCCAGTCGAGCGGAGCTAAAAAAATACGTGCAGGCATCGTTTCAAAGATAGTGTTTCGCCGAGGGTTTTTATTTTTGCAGCATCATGGCCAAAAACAAGCTGTTCCGCTTCCGCGAGATGAAAACAATGCCCAACGTGGCAGAGTTCATGCATACCGATATTGCCAACGGGCCGCTCAAACTCAGCGGACGCTGGAATAGTGATTATTTCAAAAACAACAATCCGCTTGTGCTTGAGCTTGGCTGTGGCAAAGGTGAATACACCGTAAACCTGGCACGACGCTATCCCGACAAAAATTTCATCGGCCTCGATGTGAAAGGATCGCGTATGTATGTGGGCGCGCGCACCGCGCTTGACGAAGACCTGAAAAACGTGGCCTTTCTGCGCACGCGCATCGACTTTATCAATTCCTGTTTTACCGCAAACGAGGTGGATGAAATCTGGATTACCTTCCCCGATCCGCAGCCGCAAAAGCCGCGCAAACGGCTCACCTCGCACCTCTTCCTCTCGCGCTACCGCAAACTGCTCAAACCCGGCGGCATCATCCACCTCAAAACCGACAGCGTGCTCATGCACGAATCCACCCTCGAGGTAATTGCCGAAGGAAAGCACCACACCATAGAAGCCTCCCGCAACATTTACCACGACGGTGTTGTGCGTGATCCGGTGCTTACCGAAATTCAGACTACTTACGAAAAACGTTTTCTGGGCGAGGGCAAGCCGATTACTTACGTGAGCTTCCGGCTTGGTGAGGAACAGTAGTTACACAGGTATTTTGAAACGCCTGACGGTTTGATCAGCTAGCCCTGATTGGAGCGGAAATCAACTAAAACAAAAACTGTCG